>JAOUMX010000098.1 GCA_029881275.1 Gammaproteobacteria bacterium
GGGGAATGTTCAATCAGGGTGACCGGGCACCCGAGGCAGGCAAATACAAATGCATCCTTACCCAGCCCGGCAGTGGCATCGATGATGCCGGGTGGTGCGACGCCCGGTTTCATGCCAATCGCTTTGGCGATGGTCTGGCCACGGCCACCGCCGTATTTACGCCGATGTTCCAGTGCGCCGGAAACAAAATCAACGTGAATGGCAGAATCGTTAGTGGTATCGCGCAGTTCGATGAAGTCGGGGGTGAAATTAAGCAATAGCTCAGATGTCGCCTGATCTGTGTCTACGCAGCTTAATTCGTGGAGTCTGGCGAAGTCACCGGCTTTTTCTGACAGTTCATCAACCGTGTAACTAACCGCAAGGATATTTTTCATAGGCGAAGTGTAATATTTTATACCGGCTTTGTGTAATCTGAATGGGGTCGGAGTCCTGACTCCGACCCCGGGTGAGCGACTCCGGGTGAGGCGGCCGGGGTGATGAAATTTTGCTGTCGCACCGGGGAGTTGATTGCAAATTAGTGTATCATGTCGGTTCCTTAAATCAGGTCGGTATTATGACAGCTAAAACTTATATAAAAGGCAAGGATCGGGATCTTGAATCATCGATAGAGACTATGATGGCCAAACTGGATGCGCTGGGTATTCAGGTTGAGGAAGCCTCATGGCTGAATCCGGTACCCAATGTCTATTCGGTTCATATACGTGATAAAGAATGCGGCCTGATGTTTACCAATGGCAAGGGTGCGACACGTAAAGCCTGTCTTGCCAGTGCCCTGGGCGAGTATTTTGAACGTCTGAGCTGTAATTATTTTTTT
Source organism: Gammaproteobacteria bacterium (assembly GCA_029881275.1). GTDB lineage: Bacteria > Pseudomonadota > Gammaproteobacteria > SZUA-229 > SZUA-229 > JAPHQX01. Next base: position 815 of record JAOUMX010000098.1, read on the forward strand.
GCGGATTTTTATCTCGGGCAGGAATTCTCCAATGCCAGGTTTGTGCATTATCCCGATGAGCGCTGGTTTCCGGTTGATGGCGATACCATGCCTTCAGAATTGCTCGATGAAAAATTATGGGATTACTATGATCCTGAAAGAGAACTCAAACCGGCTCAGATTTTTGATATGAATTCCGGCAAGGGCGAGCGCGGTATTTGTGCTGTGCCTTATGTCAGGCAGCGTGACAGTAAAACTCTGTGGTTTCCGGTGAATGTGATTGGCAATATTTATGTCAGTAACGGTATGTCGGCGGGTAACACCATGCATGAGGCACGGGTGCAGAGTCTGTCCGAAGTATTTGAACGTTACGTGAAAAATAAAATTATTGCTGAAGGTATCTGTTTACCGGAAGTGCCTGAAGAGGTGGTTGATCGTTTTCCAAAAATAAAAGAAGCGATTAAAGAACTGGAAAGCCACGGTTATCATATTCGTGTGGCTGATGCTTCACTGGGCGGCAAGTTCCCGGTAATGAGTGTGACTTTAATTAATCCCAAAGATGGTTCGGTGTTTGCATCTTTTGGTGCTCATCCTTCATTTGAAGTGGCACTGGAAAGAACCGTGACTGAATTGTTACAGGGCAGAAGTCTTGATCAGCTGGATGGTTTTCAGCCACCCTGTTTTGATCTCGATGAAGTCGCGGATCATCATAATCTGGAAACTCATTTTATCGATTCCAGTGGCCTGATTGCCTACGACTTTTTTAAACATGAAGCGGATTATGAATTTGCGGACTGGGATCATGATTCAACCACCGATAACGAGTTTGGTTATCTGTGTAAAATTATTCATGAAATGGGTCATGATATTTATATTTCCGATTATGAACATTTAAATGTGTATTCCTGTCGCATTATTGTTCCCGGTATGTCGGATATTTATCCGGTGGATGATCTGGTCTGGAGTAACAATAATGAAGGTGCGCTGTTCCGCGAAGATATTCTGTCGTTGAAAAATCTGTCCATTGCCAAATGGACAAAACTGTTAAATCGACTGGAAGAGGGTGCCTATAACGACGTGCAACGGGTGGCCGAATTTATTGGTGTTGCACCGGATGCGGGCACCACCTGGGCGAGCCTGCGCATGGGTGAATTAAAAGCCATGTTGTGTTTAGCCATTAAAGATTATGAGCAGGCTTATGACTGGGTCGACTGGTGTCTAAATATGGATCAGCTGGATGATCAGAGTATTCGTCATTATCGTTGTCTTCAGGCGTTGCTGGATATAAAAATGCACGATGATCGTGAATATGATCATTATAAAAACAGTCTTGTTCTGATGTATGGTGCAGACAATGTACAAACCGGTATTGATATTATTGAAGGTAATGAATTATTTCACGGCCTGCACAGTCCGGGTTTGAGTCTGGAAGGTTTTAATACCCATCAGAAATTACTGGAAGGGTATCAGAAATTGCACAAGGCCAAGCAGGATAACTGGAAGCTTGCCAGATAGTTTTTTTTGGATGAAAAAACTGTTTAAAAATAGCCAGAATTTATGATTATGATGTGTTTTTATTCTTGTTATTTATCTTTTAATCACTGCTGTCTCAGTTAGCCTGTTACAGTGTTTAAATCGAAGATTGTTTTTATTAACCCGGTTGATCTGTTTCAATCGTTTCAATCGATATTTTACTGACTAATTATTACAAATAATGTTTGATATCCCTTATTTCGGTGATTGTATAAGGTACTTCCCTAGCTAAAATTTGTTGTGCAATTCCTTGTTATTCTCAAGGTAAAAAAACCAATAATAAATTTTGTGAAGGAAAAATAATGTCAACATTCTCATCCGGTATCACCGTTTTGTTGTTTGCTGTGTCCGTTTCACTCTTAACAGCCTGTGGTGGTGGAGGCAGTAGTGGTCAGACGCAGAATACGAATACTAACAGTAGTTCAAATAATACAAACACCAATACCAACACAACAGAGACAGCAAACACCATACCCATTCACACGGGTGAGTATACCACCTGGAAGAGCCGTGTATTTCCTTCGCAGTATTCAGGTCAGGCGACTTCAGGTTCCAGCCAGCTTAGTATCATGCAAGATTCAGTAGAAATTGCCAGTATCACTCTGGCACAGGCGCCAGAAGATTTATGCCCCATCACCAATAAGGCAAGTATTACTGCACCTGGATACGTGATGGCTGCTGATGAAGCACGTGGCCATTATGTGTTGGGGTGTGCCAGTAGCTCTGCCAGAGGTATTTACATTGTAGATGTTAATGGCAGCCTGCTGTGGCAATCACCCGGCACCCTCAGCTACGACAGTTGTGCGTCTACCGATATTTTTGTTAACGGTGGTGTAATCTATTGTATAGATATAAAGAACAGGATGTATGCGGCGAATTATCTGCAGGGTGAAGCTCTGGCGCTATTTTATAATTTTCAGCTTGAAAGTAGTTACACCTCGGGACGCAAAGACCTGACAACTCCCCTGGGTAGCGCTGAATGGTTTGATCAGCTTCTTTTCCTGTCCGATGGTAGAATGATTCTCAATATTCAGGAATACACAACCGACGGCGGCACCACGACCATATGCAACGGTATTACTCCCTGTTACACCGTTTCTTCCGGGGCTATTAACAGTTATGGTTATTATCTGCATGTGCTCAATAGCGATGGCTCTGTGGATATGAAGCTCAGTCATACAGAGATCAAGGACTGGGTAAACACCCAGACCGGTGGTGATTACGTCATATCTAAAACAAGAGCTATCGGCCTTAATTCCAGTGGCGAATTTAATCTCTGGCTAGACTCTAGCAGCAGTAGTGGTAGCGGTTCATACCTGAGTGTCCCACCCAGTGATCTGTCTCTGCTGAAACAGCTGATCACACCTGCGCCTGTGGGAGATGTTACGGCAAGCCCTAATGCGCTGCCATCCTGTACCAGCAGTTATGATTATTCTCTGAACACCGGCGATCCTCAGGTGGATACGTTCTGTCAGGGTGCCTGGGTCTATGCCTGTGCGGGTAGTTCCACGGCTGTGGCGAGTTATTGTCAGATTCTGAGTGGTTATAATACATCTTACAAGAGTCAGTGCAGTTACTGTGCGGGTTTTTAACGGTAAGAATAACTGAGATCTGAAAAGCCGGGCAATGCCCGGCTTTTTTATTGTGTGTTAAGGCGGTTGAATGTTTTTCAAGTCTATATTGTCTGACAAGTGTATTGCTGAAAATACCTGAGCAAAGGTATGTCAGAAAAAATTATTAAGCAGGACTGGTCAGGTTATACTTGTCATTAATTATCTTGATGGGTGGTTTTAATACTCATCAGAAATTACTGGAAGGTCATCACAAATTGCACAAGGTCAGGCAGGATAACTGGAAGTCCGGTTAGCCTGTGATAAAAAGCTAATCCTGGTATCGGCAGGTATAATGGCTTTCCCTGTATGTTTAAAGGCATAGTTTTCGCAATAACTGGCTGGTATTTTCAGTTGGTTGCGCTACTTATTCTTTACATCAGGAATATTAGTTTTTGTTAATATAGGACAAGGATAAATATCAGTTTTTGAATCATATTGTCTATAAAGATATATAAGATATATCTTGTATCTAATAATTATAAAAGAGGCAGTCAATGACTGATCGTGCCAGATCTGTACTTTATGTGCGTTTGCCCTGTTGGAAAATCTATCCCGGTGGGGTTATTTATGTCGCTGATTATATTCATAAACAGCGCCCGGATATGAAGCAGGAAATTCTCGATCTGGCCCTGGTTCCCTCTGCTCAACGTAGACAGACACTTAAGCAGACTATTCAGCGACTCAGGCCGGATGTTGTCGCTTTTTCATGGCGTAACATGCAGTCCTTTGGGCCTCACCCTGAAGATGATGCTCTGGATGTGGTGATGAACTTTGATCACTCCCCGAATCTGTGGCGTCGTATCAAGGCGGCATTCAGTGCTTTTAGTATCATATTTGATTATACCTACAGCCGTATTCGTAATTTTGCTTTTATGAACATGACACGCAAGCTGTTGCCAGATGCAAAGATTGTGGTCGGCGGTACAGCGGTGTCAATTTTTGGCAAGTATGTGGCTGAAAAATGCCCGGCCAATAGCACCATTGTGATTGGCGAAGGTGAGCCAGCGATGTTGTCTATTGTTGATGGCGATGATTCGACTATTGGTGAATGTTATTACAAGGAAGCTAATGGCCATGTGCATTTTCATGACCGGCAGGAGAATTTTGATCTAAGCAGTTTAACCGCGGTTGACTTCAGGTATATTGAAAGCATCTTTCCTGCGTTTAATGAATATCTGGGTGATTATGTTGGTGTGCACACTAAACGCGGTTGCCCTTATCAGTGTCATTTCTGTCTCTATAATAAAATCGAAGGGCATAATCAGCGTTACCGCGAACCGGTGGAAATTGTTAATGAAATAGAGTCGCTGAATACTCACTATGGCGTTAATAAAATATGGTTTACCGATGCCCAGTTCTGTTCGACCCGACGCAGTACACAACATGTTGAACTGATTCTGGATGAAATTATCAGGCGGCAACTAAAAATTAAATGGACGGGTTATATTCGTCTTAATTATTTGACGCCGGCACTGGCAAAGAAAATGCTTGATAGTGGTCTGGCCAGTCTGGATTTATCGTTTACCGGTACTCAGGAAATGATTAATAGTCTGACACTGGGTTATTCTCTGGAACAGCAGATGCAGGCGTTTCAGATGTTTAAAGATGCAGGTTATACCAGTCAAAAAGTAAAACTCTATATGCCGTTGAATGCGCCGGGTGAAACAGTGGACACTTTGCTGAAAACCATTGACTGTATTAAAGACCTTTATAATATGTTTGGCCGAGATAATGTACTGCCATTTATTTTCTTCATTGGTATACAGCCAGGTACACCGGTAGAAAAATTATTGATAGAGCAGGGTTATCTTGATAGAAATTATAATCCATTAACCTTAAACCCGTTTACCATTAAAAAATTACTTTATAACCCTGATCCATTAGGTTCAATTATTGCACGCAGTTATCTGGAGGCTGTGGATTCACTGGATAGCAACAGTGAATATATTGGGCGTGCAACCATGGATAATCTTGAACGCATGTTAAGTGAAAAAAATATGACGGGCATTACTCACCGGTCTTTTCCATATTTTGGAAAATTACAAAAATATGTTACCCAGCAGCACTGTGTCATCGAGGATAGAAATAAAGATAAATTTTAGCCATGATGTTCTGGTGTGCACTTGATGCAGAGGTTAACGGGCAAAAATAAACATAAGGGGAATATCATGAGAAAGTTAACTGTCTTTACTCTGATTGTTTTTTTATGTTCAAGCCTGTTGTCATTGGCGCGAGCAGATGTTGTTGTTCTGGTTCATGGCTGGGCGGCAAATGCCGATACCTGGGTGCAAAGCGGTATTTTGCAGGTATTACAGGCGAATGGCTGGTCAGATGCGGGTATTGTTACGGCCACACCTGAAGGTGGTATCTATCATAATGCCGGTGAAAAAAATATTAAAAACAATAAAGTCTACCGTGTGCATTTGCCTGCTGAAGCACCATTACAGATTCAGGCTGCGCATTTATATTCAGAACTTTTGTTTATTAATAAACGGCATGCAGATGAAAAATTGATACTGGTGGGACATTCTTCAGGCGGTGTGGTGTCCAGGATGGTTCTGGTAAATCAAAATACATCCGCTGTTGATGCTCTGGTCACCATCGCTTCTCCTAACCTGGGTACGGGTCGAGCTATTCAGGGGCTTGATGTTATTCACGATAAGCCTTTCTTTTGTCCTGGACCGGGTATCACCTTTCTGAAAAATGTTTTAGGCGGTGATGAATATCAATATTTAAAACATTCTCAGGGCGCACTTGTTGATTTGACGCCTGCGCTACCCGGTACGCTTATCGGCTGGTTAAATCAACAGTCACATCCATCTATCAAGTATCATTCGATTGTGCGTCAGGCGGGTGATGAGCTGGTGCCTGCGTTTAGTCAGGATCTTAATCAGGTGCCGCCGTTGAAAGGTAAAAGTAAAGTTTATCTGACCTCTGCCAGTCATTCATTAAATGCGGCAGATGGTCTTTTGCTGGTTGATATACTGAAGCAGCATTAATACACGAATAGTGCTTAACCTTTTCGAATTTGGTGACTGACAAATAATGTAATTGTAAATAACAGTAAGGCACCACCCTGGTGTGCGACAGCCAGGGTAACAGGTACATGCAATAATAATGTTGAAATACCCAGCGTGATTTGCACTGCTAACATTGCCAGTAAAAGATTTAAACCCAGCTTGAGCCGTGTTGGCGGATTGTTGCGCATGCTGGTGAACCAGAATACTGGAATGATAATAAATAATGCCGTCGCCAGCAGGCGGTGATCAAACTGAACCGTGGTGACATTCTCAAAAAAGTTCGACCATGCCGGATCAAGCGAAAGTAATCCATCGGGTATGAGCTGCCCATTCATTAATGGAAAGGTGTTGTAGGCCAGGCCTGCTTTTAATCCTGCTACAAACCCCCCTGACAGCACCGTTATAAAAACAAAAATACTGAGAAACATGGATCGTTTTTTAAGTATTTCTCTATTCATTAAGGCATTGTTTTGCTGTTCAGGAAAAAGTAGATCCAGAGCGACCCAGAAAATATAGCCGTAGATAATGAAAGCCAGGGCAAGGTGAGCGGTTAAACGGTACTGGCTAACATGGGGGTTTGCAACCAGGCCGCTTTTAACCATGTACCAGCCCATCAGTCCCTGCAGGCCTCCGAGTATAAACATGGTGATTAATTTGGGTTTTAATGATTTTTCGACCCTGCCACGCAGGAAAAAGTACAGCATAGGAAAAAAGAAAATTATGCCAATGGAACGGCCCAGTAAACGATGTGAATATTCAAACCAGAAGATAGACTTGAATTCATCCAGGCTCATACCGTAGTTCTTTATTTTGTATTCGGGGAATTGCTGATACAGATAAAAAGTCTCCTGCCATTCCGCCAGGCTGAGAGGGGGGAGTATGCCCATAATCGGCGCCCACTGAACCATGGAAAGCCCGGACCCGGTCAGGCGGGTTGCGCCTCCCAGTATCACCATGGCAAAAATAGTAGCGCAACAGATAAGTAGCCAGATGGCTATGGCTTTTTGATGATTAGACGACATTATTTTTATCCGGCTCCGGTAGGCGATTTTAAAAAGTGAAAAATACTAACAGAAGGCTGAATTCTTGCAAACACGAAAGCGGTTATCCTCTGGTGAATGAGTTGTGTAGACCAACTGATAGTTTAATAAATCAGTAACAATTTCAGATTTCAGGAGGACTACAGGAAAAAACATGATCTATGTCAATAAATATATAAAAAACAAGCTGTTAATGTTTTTATTAGTTGTCTTAAAAATTGGACAATGAAGGTGTGTTTATATATAAATACATTATATCAATACTTTAACTGTGCAAATTGACTCATCGATTGTGTAAATTGACTCAAGTCAAAGTGGTTGAGTGGTCACTCTATGTAGTATGATGCACACCTTGATACTAGATTTACAATGCCTGACTTATAGATGATTTCTGTGTCTCAGGTTAATACAATTTTGAGATCGATTATTATGAGATCGATAGAAATTGAAGAAAAACGAGTTTAATCGGTGGGCATTACACGCTATCTGCTGTAGCGCCTGCTAATCTTTCAAAAAATATAATAAAGAGAGCATATCATGTCTGACCCTACTAATGATGAAGATGAGCGTATCCCGGCTATGCAGTCACTGCTGGATAATCCATTTCTATTATTGTTTATCGGTGTAGCCATGCCGACGGTGTTTTATACCGTTTGGGGCATTATGGAAATCGTTACACTACCAGTAGCTCCATAAAATAATAACCAGTCCAAGGAGACTTCATTATGACTTCATTTTTACCGCCTTCTGACCGGATCTGGTGGAAAGTACCGGTAGGTCGACAGGAAATAGTCTGGATTACCATTGCATTTATCTGGTGTCTGATTATGTTCCTGATGATGCCGTTGTGGCATGTCTATGGTAAGCAGAACCTTTCAACTGAAGCCTACCAGACAACACCTGCAAAATTTGGTGCAAAAGTTGATGAAATGGTTGCCCAGTATCAGGTGGGTGATGATGCAGGTATTCCAATCGTAGCACCACCTGCGGGTAGCGACATTTATATGCTCGGTCGTCTCTGGCAGTGGTACCCGGTTCTTCAGCTTGAAAAAGGCAAAACATACCGTCTGCACCTGTCCTCAATGGACTGGCAGCATGGTTTCTCTCTACAGCCTATCAATATTAATCTGCAAATTGTGCCTGGCTATGAAATGGTCATTAATGTAACACCGGATAAAGCGGGTGATTACGGTGTCATTTGTAATGAATATTGCGGCATTGGCCACCATACGATGGTGGGCAAAATTTACGTGAAGGAGTAACCAGATATGTCTTCGTTTCGAATTTGTCCCGATTCGGGATTTTACTTCAATAAGCCCGCTGAGAGCTTAATGAAAGTTAACGCAGTCGCAGGCGTTGTTGCTCTGTTGATTGCGGGTGTACTTGCCCTGGGTGTGGTGCTGACACGCTGGCAGGAAGTTCATTTATTACCGGCGGATGTTTTCTATCAGGTGCTGACAGCTCATGGTATTAATGCCCTGATTTTCTGGATCATCTTTTTTGAGATGGCCATTTTGCATTTTGCCTCAACTACATTATTAAGATGTCGGCTGGCAACGCCTCGTTGGGCATGGGCCGGATTCTGGTTAATGATCATTGGTGCAGTGATGAATAACGTCGCTGTTTTCCAGGGTGGTTCCAGCGTTATGATGACATCTTATGTGCCTATGCAGGCTCAGCCTCATTTCTATCTGGGACTGGTTCTGTTTGCGGTCGGTGCGTTGATTCAGATTTTCGTTTTCTTCGGCACACTGGTGGTTGCACAGCAGGAAAAAACCTATCAGGGTTCAGTTCCGCTGGTGACCTTTGGTGCTATTACGGCGGCGATTATTGCAGTGTTCACCATTGCTTCTGGCGCGATTATTCTGGTACCGACTTTCCTCTGGTCACTGGGTTATATCAGCCATATCGATGCTGAAATGTACCGTGTTATCTGGTGGGCGCTTGGACATTCATCACAGCAGATTAACGTATCTGCCCATGTATCTGTCTGGTATTTGCTGGCAGGTATTCTGTTTGGTGCGCGTCCAATGTCTGAGAAAGTCAGTCGTTTTGCCTTCCTGCTGTATATTGCTTTCCTGCAGCTGGCGAGTGCGCATCATATTCTGGTAGATCCAGGTATCAGTACTGAATGGAAAATCTTTAATACTTCTTATGCGATGTATCTAGCGGTACTGGCCAGTATGATTCATGGTCTGACTGTGCCCGGTGCAATCGAAGTGGCTCAGCGTCAGAAAGGTTATACAAAAGGTCTGTATGAATGGCTGCGTAAAGCACCCTGGGGTAACCCCGTGTTCTCCGGTATGTTCATTTCTCTGGTGACCTTCGGCTTCATCGG
>JAOUMX010000219.1 GCA_029881275.1 Gammaproteobacteria bacterium
CAGAAAGGATCTAGCAAGCAGATCATTCTGTGCCGCTTGCCGATAAATAATTTAAAAATCATTATGAATAAGGTGCTCCGTTTATTATCAGAAAATCGGCCTTTGGTAATGGGTATACTCAATACCACGCCGGATTCTTTTTCTGATGGTGGTTGTTTTGATTCTGTGGACAGAGCGGTCAAGCATGCTCAATTAATGATCGCCGAAGGTGCGGATATTATTGATGTGGGTGGTGAATCGACTCGCCCTGGCGCCCGATCAGTGTCTATAGAAGATGAAATTCAGCGTGTTATTCCAGTCATTAAAGCCTTACGCGCCCTTACCGATGTGGCTATTTCCATTGATACCTCAAAACCTGATGTAATGAAGCTAGCGGTAGAGGCCGGTGCTGATCTGGTAAATGATGTGAATGCCTTAAAAGCCGATGGTGCATTGACAACCTGTGCGCAATTAAATGTACCGGTTTGTATTATGCACATGCAGGGTGAGCCACGTACCATGCAGCAGCAACCGAAATATAATGATGTGGTTGTGGATGTGAAGGCCTATTTACAGCAGCGTATTGCTGCCTGTGAAGCTGCGGGCATTCAAAAACAGAATATTATTCTGGATCCCGGTTTTGGTTTTGGTAAAACTCTGCAGCATAATTTTTCATTATTAAAACATCTGGGTGCCTTATCCGATCTTGGCTGTGCGTTATTGGTCGGGGTGTCCAGAAAGTCGATGATTGGTGCTGTTTTAAATGCTGAAGTGGATGAGCGATTACATGGCAGCTTAGCGGCCGCCATACTGGCCTATACTCGAGGGGCTAAAATATTCAGGGTTCATGATGTTAAGCCCACGGTGGACGCATTAAAAATCTGTTTGGCCATGGCGGTGGCTGAATGATGTCTTATACTTATTTGAATTGTTGGGTTAATAAATAACGGAAAAAAGATGGCTAGAAAGTATTTTGGAACAGATGGAATCAGGGGGCGTGTCGGTTCGGGTCAGATGACTCCTGATGCGGTGTTGAAGCTGGGCTGGGCGGTGGGCCGTGTTCTGGCCAGCAAGGGCAATAGTCTGGTGGTGATTGGTAAAGATACCCGGATTTCCGGTTATATGTTTGAAGCGGCGCTGGAAGCCGGCTTATCGGCCGCTGGCGTGAATGTGCGTATTCTGGGTCCCATGCCGACACCGGGCATTGCCTATCTCACCCGTACGTTACGGGCATCTGCGGGTATCGTCATCAGTGCTTCTCATAATCCTTTCTATGATAATGGGCTGAAGTTTTTCTCAGCCGAAGGTACCAAGTTGCCAGATGAGCTGGAAAACGAAATAGAAGCCATGTTTGAGGCAGATATGCAGACGGTTGATTCCGCAAAACTGGGCAAGGCCGAGCGGGTGGTTGATGCCCAGGGGCGTTATATCGAAGCCTGTAAGGCGACTATTCCCATTGGTACCAAGTTTAACGGGTTACGTATTGTGCTGGACTGCGCCAATGGTGCCACTTATCACATCGCACCCAATGTGTTTGCAGAACTGGGTGCCGAGGTTATCGTGATTGGTGACAAGCCCGATGGCCTGAATATTAATAAAAATTGTGGCTCCACCCATCCCAATACCCTGGCGGCGGCAGTATTGCAGAATCAGGCGGATATAGGAATTGCCTTTGATGGCGATGGCGATCGTGTGGTGATGGTGAACAGCAAGGGCCAGATTATCGATGGTGATGAAATGCTTTATATCATTGCCAAATCCAGAATGGCAGCCGGTGTTGAGCAAAAAGGTATTGCGGGTACGCTGATGAGTAATATGGGGCTGGAACTGGCGATTCGAGAACTGGGTCTTGAATTCGTGCGGACCGATGTAGGTGATCGTTATGTACTGGAATGTTTGCGAGACAAGGGCTGGTGTTTAGGCGGTGAAAATTCCGGTCACATTATTTGTCTGGACAGGACCACCACCGGTGACGGTATTGTTTCTGCGCTGCAGGTGATGGCTTATCTGGCAGAAAGTGGCAAGAGCCTGAATGAAGCCATGGAGGGTATGCGCAAAATGCCTCAGGTGCTGGTGAATGTGCCATTGCCGATTAGTATTAATCCCATCAATGAGGCCGCAGTGAAACAGGCTGTCAAAGATGTTGAAACTCGGCTTGCAGGTCGTGGACGGGTCCTGTTGCGACCTTCTGGAACAGAGCCTTTGATTCGGGTCATGGTCGAAGGCGAAGATGAAAAACAGGTAAAAGAATATGCTCAGCAGATTGCTGATGCCGTTTCTGATTCCGTTGCCAAGGCGAGTTAAAGTCCGGCATCAGTTATAGGTCCCAAGTCGTCAGTTAGAAGTGAAAAAGCACGGTTCTTTTATGACTATTGACTGAAGACTTCCGACTTATGACTGCGATTCGCTACTTGCGAATCCCTACAACCCCATTTAAACTGTGCCCCCTTTGAAATACTGCAATAACGGAGAGAAACCCTATGCGTAAGCCCATGGTCGCCGGCAACTGGAAAATGAATGGTTCCAGTGAATCTGTAAAAGAATTAATGGCAGGTATTGTCGATGGTATGGGGTCGGTAAATAATGCCGAAGTGGTTGTCTGTCCTCCGGCGGTGTATATTTCTCGAGTTGCCGGTGTGGCAACGGATACCGGTGTTAAAGTCGGTTCACAGAATATTT
>JAOUMX010000218.1 GCA_029881275.1 Gammaproteobacteria bacterium
ATTGTTGCGCTGGATATTCTGCCAATGGAGCCACTTGAGCATGTGGAGTTTATTCAGGGTGATTTTCTGGACGAAGCGGTTTTTAATCAATTGTTAGATGTTCTGGGCGATTCCCGGCCCGACCTTGTAATTTCCGATATGGCCCCCAATATGAGTGGAATGAATGCGGTTGATATTCCACGTGCCATGTATATGGCGGAACTGGCACTGGATTTAGCGGTGCAGGTGTTGAACCCTGGGGGGGGCTTGCTGGTCAAATTGTTTCAGGGTGAGGGATTTGATGATTATATCCACACCATGAAACAGCATTTTGCCAAACTGGTGATGCGCAAGCCAAAAGCGTCTCGAGACAGAAGTCGGGAGATTTATGCATTGGCGACTGGATTTAAAAAATAACCGGTATTTTAAGTTATAAAATGTCGGGAAAGCTGGTTTTTACTTCACCCCTGTAGTAATTTCCTAAGTATTAATGTAATTAACCGAGGTGTCTCTTGAACGACCTGGTCAAAAACCTGATTCTCTGGGGGGTAATCGCACTTATCCTTCTGTCTGTCTTTAGTAATTTTTCACAACGTGCGGCTGATAGTAACAAGCTGTCTTATTCTGATTTTATTGTTCAGGTTAAGGAGCGCATGGTCAAGCGCGTCACCATTGCCGGTCGTGAAATTATTGGTGAAACCACTGATAACAAGTCGTTTAAAACCTACAGCCCTGAAACGGATAACAGTGCTTTGGTCGGTGATCTGCTGGATAACAATGTGGAAATCGTTGCTCAGCCACCGGAACAGCCTTCATTGTTAATGAATATCTTTATTTCCTGGTTCCCCTTCCTGTTATTGATTGGTATCTGGATATTCTTTATGCGCCAGATGCAGGGTGGCGGCGGTGGCCGTGGTGCCATGTCCTTTGGTAAGAGCAAGGCCCGTATGATGGGTGAAGACCAGATTAAAACCACTTTTGCCGATGTGGCGGGTGTTGAAGAAGCTAAAGAAGAAGTGGCTGAACTGGTTGAGTTCTTACGTGATCCCGGCAAGTTCCAGAAACTGGGTGGTCAGATTCCCCGAGGCGTATTGATGGTCGGTTCACCGGGTACAGGTAAAACCCTGCTGGCGAAAGCCATTGCCGGTGAAGCCAAGGTGCCGTTCTTTACTATTTCTGGTTCAGACTTTGTGGAAATGTTCGTTGGTGTCGGTGCATCCCGTGTACGTGACATGTTTGATCAGGCCAAGAAGCATTCGCCCTGTATTATTTTTATCGATGAAATTGATGCCGTGGGTCGTCATCGTGGTGCAGGTTTAGGTGGTGGCCATGATGAGCGTGAGCAAACCCTGAATCAGTTGCTGGTGGAAATGGATGGTTTTGAAGGTAATGAGGGTGTCATTGTCATTGCAGCCACCAATCGACCTGACGTACTGGACCCGGCATTATTACGTCCCGGTCGTTTCGATCGTCAGGTAGTGGTGCCATTACCCGATGTGCGTGGTCGTGAACAAATTCTAAAAGTGCATATGCGCAAAGTGCCGGTGGCAGATGATGTTAAGCCATCGTTGATTGCCCGCGGTACACCTGGATTTTCCGGTGCGGACCTGGCCAATCTGGTCAATGAAGCGGCGTTGTTTGCGGCTCGTGAAAATACCAAAGATGTGCGTATGTCACACTTTGAGCGAGCAAAAGACAAGATCATGATGGGCAGTGAACGCAAGTCCATGGTGATGTCCGATGATGAGAAAAAATTAACTGCATACCATGAAGCGGGTCATGCCATTGTCGGTCGTATGGTGCCGGATCATGATCCTGTTTATAAAGTCAGTATTATTCCCCGTGGACGTGCGCTGGGTGTGACCATGTTCCTGCCGGAAGAAGATCGTTACAGTCATAGTAAGCGCCGACTGGAAAGTCAGATCTCAAGTCTGTTTGGTGGTCGTATTGCAGAAGAGCTGATTTTTGGTAAAGACAGCGTTACCACCGGTGCTTCTAACGATATTGAACGGGCAACCAATATTGCACGTAATATGGTGACCAAATGGGGTCTGTCTGAAAAGCTGGGGCCACTGGTGTATTCTGAAGATGAAGGCGAAGTGTTTCTGGGGCGTTCAGTTACGCAACACAAGAATATGGCAGATGATACCGCCCGTGTGATTGATGAAGAAATTCGTGATGTTATTGATCGTAACTATGATCGTTCGTTTAATATACTGACTGAAAATCTGACTATTTTACATTTAATGGCGGAAGCACTGATTAAATATGAAACCATTGATGTCAGTCAGATTGACGAAATTATGCAGGGTAAACCGCCATCACCACCAGTTGACTGGGATGACCATGACGATTCCAGGCCCTCTGCGGAAACAAAATCAAATGATTCCAGAGGTGATGCAAAAGACGGTTCAATTGGTGGACCCGCCAGTTCTCACTAGCGTAGAACTGCCAGGTTAAATACAGGCCCTGTCTGCAAAGACAGGGCTTTTTTATTAAATACATTATGGTAAAAGTTGCGCAGACAGAAAGGATCTAGCAAGCAGATCATTATGTGCCGCTTGCCGATAAATAATTTAAAAATCATTATGAATAAGGTGCTCCGTTTATTATCAGAAAATCGGCCTTTGGTAATGGGTATACTCAATACCACGCCGGATTCTTTTTCTGATGGTGGTT
>JAOUMX010000220.1 GCA_029881275.1 Gammaproteobacteria bacterium
TGGAAAAAACTCTATGCTGCAGAAAGCATACTTAAAAATTTACGTAGCCAGAAATTATTTTACCCGACGGCTGATGAACGACCTCGCTACCCATTTAGCCTACTGGATAAACTCCGGCCACATGAACATATCGGTTTTTTTGAGGGACAGGCATCGGCTTTTTATAATGTCTCACCTGTTGAGCGGGACTACTTTGAAATGTGGTACTTTGACAATCTTGCCGCCTATAAAGGTGCCGCCCACAATGATCCGTCATTTATCCGCAAAGGGCATGATGCCATGGATGCAAAACTAATCGATATAACCAAACAAGCCGACAAATTAATTAAACTGGGCAGCAAAGAAAAATCCACCGGCAAGGAAATCAAACCCGGCAATTTATGGTTTAAAGGCCAGTACACAGAATACAATCAGGTGCATAACTAATGACCAGATCTTGCCTGACCATTATTTTACTCACCCTCAGTCATTATATTCATGCAACTACCGAGGTGCCCGGTCCTTCAGTCATACTGGATAATGCAAGCTGTATTCAATGCCATGAACAGTTAAATCAACCACTGATTGACGACTGGCTTGCCAGTTCCCATGCCGCCAGCAATCCTGTTACCGACTGTGTCAGCTGTCATGGTCCCTTACATAATGCCATTGCCAGCCATGCCCGACGCAATGACACCTGCATACACTGTCATGGTGGCAGTAAAGGCCCTGTATCACATAGTTATCTCAACTCAAAACACGGCATACTGATGCAACTGGAAACCGGCGACTATAACTGGAACCAGAAGCTTGAAAATGCCAATTACCGTGCCCCGTCTTGCGCCTATTGCCATATGCATGCCGGCAATCATCAATTACGCCTTCAGCAAACTATCCAGAATGCCTGCCATGATTGTCATGCCCCACGGTATCTATCACGCCAGCACCTGAATGGTCAGGAAATGTATCGCATAGCAACGCTGAAAATCGAAGAAGCTGAAACACTGATACGGCAGGCCAGACCCCATTACAGCCGTGATGAGCTAGCAACAACTGACAACCTGTTAAAACAAATGCAGCAGCATCTCCGTCATGTGAAACTGGGTATTGGCCACCTGTCACCCGACTACCAGTGGTGGCATGGCCAGCCAGCACTGGATGGAGATTTATTACGGATAAAAGGTAGCATTGGAGAGCTGAAACGAGAAAAGGAAATTGGTAAAATACAATCTGCTGAATCAGTTAATGACACCCACAGCAAAACAACCCGAGATCATCCATGACCCTTAAATTCATTATTTCACTCGTATTCTACAGTTTACTTCTGGCTGGCACACAGACAGCTCGAGCAGAAACTGTGACCCTTAAACATAACGGCTTAACATTGAATGCCAATCTTAAATTAGCCGAGGGAAAAACGCTGGCTGACGATCTGATACTTATGACCCATGGCACCTTTGCACACAACAAAATGGAAATTATTGCTACGCTTCAGCATTTATTTGCTGATAATGGCATCAGCTCACTGGCCATTACCTTAAGTATGAATATAGATAATCGAACCGGTTTCTATGACTGCAGCATACCGAATACCCATAAACATACCGACGCGATAGATGAAATCAATGCCTGGATGACATGGCTGGCCAGACAGGGTAGTGAAAAAATTACTTTACTCGGCCACTCAAGAGGTGGCAATCAGACGGCCTGGACTGCAGTCGAACATGACAACCCGATGATCCAGAAAATAATTCTTATTGCACCACAAACCTGGAACATGAATAACACAAGCAATGATTACCAGGAGAAATATAACAGGAAACTATTACCTATACTGAATAAAACACAGGCATTGGTGAAAAACGGCACACCTGAAACCATTCTGGATAATACTGATTTTGTTTATTGTAATGATGCATCTGTGAGTGCCGAATCATTTGTCTCCTATTATGAGGATGATGCACGCAAAGACACACCTTTCCTGCTGAATAAACTGAAAAAACCTGTCATTGTATTTATAGGTTCCGAGGACAAGGTTGTCAAAAAACTGGAACAGGCGATGCAACCATTATCTGAAAAACAAAATATAAAAATCCATATTATTGAAGGCGCAGATCACTTCTTCCGTGATATTTATGCCGATGAACTGGTAGAAACCGCTATTGAGTTTCTTGAAGAGTAAATATTTTATTCCACTACTATTATGCTTGATACCTTACCATTACTGTTGAATTCTGATTTTCCAAAAATCAAACGACAGACACTAAAAACTCTACAGGTCAATCTTGGTTACAAATGCAATCAGACCTGTAAGCACTGTCATGTCAATGCCGGGCCTAATCGTACAGAGGAAATGTCACGGGATACAATTGAGCATGTTATTGAAACACTGCGTACTTATAACATTAAACAACTGGATATTACCGGTGGTGCCCCTGAACTGAATACACATTTCAGATTTCTGGTTGAACAGACAAGATCACTGAACATACATGTTATTGATCGTTGCAACCTCACCATTCTCAACGAACGAAACCATGAAGACCTGGCTCAATTTCTTGCTCAACATAACGTTGAAATTGTTGCCTCACTACCCTGTTATCTTGAAGAAAATGTTGATACTCAACGAGGTAAAGGCGTTTATCAATCCAG
>JAOUMX010000221.1 GCA_029881275.1 Gammaproteobacteria bacterium
CGGATGTGATTTTGCCATTAGCCGCATTCACAGAAACATCGGGTACGTATGTCAATGCAGAAGGTTTCTGGCAAGGGTTTAAGGGTGCCAGCATTCCACAGGGGCAGTCGCGTCCCGGCTGGAAGGTGCTTCGTGTACTGGGTAATTTATTTAATCTTGACGGCTTTGATTACGTATCTTCACAGGATGTCAAAGATGAAATTAAACAGCAGTGTCAGACTGTTGAATTAAACAATAAAGTGACCGCTGCACAGTCAATTAAAATTGAAAAAAATAATGGTCAGTTACAGCGTATCGGTGATGTGCCTTTATATGCTATTGATGCACTGGTGCGTCGTGCAGTTGCATTGCAGAAAACGAATGATGCAAAGCAGGATTGTGCCCGTATGAATAGTCATCAGGCTAATCAATCAGGTGTCGCCGATGCAGAAAAAGTAAAAGTAATTCAGGGTGCGCATTCTTATATGTCATTAGTGATTGATGAGTCTATACCCGATGGCTGTGTATGGATTTCTGCAGCGCAGGAAAACTCCTTAATGCTGGGCGATGTATTTGGCCCTATTGAACTGGAGAAAGTGTAACCATGATTGAAACAGTTATTAACTTTGCGCTGTCAATCTGGGAATGGTTTCCACTCTGGATGCAGGCCTTACTCGGCAATCTGTTTTTTATTGTCATTATCATGGTGCCGTTGATGCTGTCGGTTGCTTATGTGACTTATGCAGAACGTAAAATCATTGGCTACATGCAGGTACGTATCGGACCTAATCGTGTCGGTCCCAAGGGCTGGTTGCAGCCAATTGCTGATGCTGTCAAGTTGATGTTTAAGGAAATTGTCATTCCGACCAATGCCAATCGATTCCTGTTTCTGGGTGCACCAATTTTATCTATTGCGCCGGCTTTAGCTGCCTGGGCTGTTATACCGTTTAATGATGGCTGGGTGCTGGCGGATGTTAATGCTGCGCTGCTTTATATTCTGGCGCTGACATCTATGGGAGTTTATGGTGTTATCGTTGCCGGTTGGGCATCCAATTCCAAATACGCCATGATGGGTGCATTACGTTCAGCTGCTCAGGTGGTGTCTTATGAAATCGCCATGGGCTTTGCACTGGTTGGTGTGTTGATGGCCAGTGGCAGTTTGAATCTGGGTGAAATTATTAGTAAACAGCAGGGTGGTGTCTCTGACTGGTTTATCTGGCCATTGTTGCCATTATTTTTTGTTTATTTTATTTCAGGTGTTGCCGAGACTAATCGTGCACCATTTGACGTCGCCGAAGGTGAATCTGAAATTGTGGCAGGTTTCCATGTGGATTATTCCGGCATGGCATTTGCTGTTTTCTTCCTCGCCGAATACGCCAATATTATTTTAGTTGCCGCGCTAACATCGATTATGTTTTTTGGCGGCTGGTTATCACCGTTTGAAGGACTGGTTGATTCTGATTCGTTATTGCTGGGTAATGGTATTCACTGGTTCCTGGCAAAAACAGCATTGTTCATTTTTATGTTTTTGTGGTTGCGTGCAACATTTCCACGTTACCGTTATGACCAGATCATGCGTCTGGGCTGGAAAGTATTTATACCGGTTACCATTGTCTGGTTGTTTGTTGAAGCCGTCATGGTTGTGATGCAAGTTGGACCCTGGGCAGTGTAGGAGAGCAGCTTGAGACTATTAAAACATTATCTTAAAAGTTTCCTGTTCCTTGAGTTACTCAAGGGCATGACAGTGACTGGTCGTTATTTATTTGCCAGAAAAATTACCATTCAATATCCAGAAGAAAAAACGCCTATGTCGCCGCGTTTTCGTGGCTTACATGCACAGCGTCGTTATGCTAATGGTGAAGAACGTTGTATTGCCTGTAAGTTGTGCGAGGCGGTATGTCCTGCACTGGCGATTACCATTGATGTGGCAGAACGTGATGATGGTACGAGAAGAACAACTCGATATGATATCGACTTGTTTAAATGCATCTATTGTGGATTCTGCGAAGAAGCCTGCCCGGTTGATGCCATTGTCGAAACCCATATTCTGGAATATCACTTTGAAAATCGTGGTGAGAATATTATGACCAAGGACAAGTTACTGGCCGTTGGTGATAAATACGAAACTGAAATTGCGGCATGTAAAGCTGCTGATGCCAAATACAGATAGGGCTAAATAAATAATATGAGTTTTCTTGAAGTCGTATTTTATATCTTTTCCGGAATTATGATTCTGGGTGCGCTGGGCGTGGTTGCCTCGCGTAACCCTGTGCATTCTGCCTTGTCATTAGTATTAACTTTCTTTGCGACGGCAGGAATCTGGTTATTACTGGAGGCTGAATTCCTGGCGATTACCCTGGTGCTGGTATATGTCGGCGCTGTTATGGTGCTGTTCCTGTTTGTGGTCATGATGCTGGATATCAATGTGACAAAAATGCGTGAAGGTTTTATGCGTTTTCTGCCGGTGGGTATCCTGATAGCGTTATTATTGCTGGTGCAGATGGTGCTGGTTGTTGGGCCGGAAAACTTTGGTCTTGATGTTGTTGTCGAGCCAGCAAGACATGCGGCGGATTACAGCAATACAAAAGAACTGGGTAAAACGATTTATACCGATTATGTATATCCT
>JAOUMX010000099.1 GCA_029881275.1 Gammaproteobacteria bacterium
ACACACCCTGGGATTTAAACTGGATCGTGAATACAACATCACCGCGCCATTAGATAATGAATGGCAGGAACTGCTTAAAATCTTAAGTCTTCAGTCGTAAGACAAAATTTGTTTTCACCGTACGACTTACTACTTGTGACTTATGACTTATGACTTTATGAATAACCTGCCCTACAAACTTCTGATATTCGACTGGGATGGCACATTGATGGATTCAGAAGCAAAAATCGTCAACTGTTTACGTGACGCCTGTACTGAACATGGTTTTGCAGCACAGTCCCATGACCAGCTAAAAGATGTGATTGGCCTGGGCCTGAAAGAAGCGCTGATGAGATTGCAACCAGATGAAAATGCATCTGTCATCGAAAAACTGGCCGATACATATCGACAACTGTATCTGGAAACCAATGAAACTCACTCGGCATTATTTCCAGGTGTTGAAAATCTGCTTGCCGATCTGGAAGATCAGGGTTACTGGTTAGCCATAGCCACAGGTAAAGGCAGACAGGGTCTGGATATGGTGCTGGAAGAAACACAACTTCACAGCCGCTTCCATGTCACCCGATGTGCCAGCGAAACCCATTCCAAACCTCACCCGCGCATGCTGGAAGAAATACTGCAGTTCACCGGACTGGATGCACGGGATGCACTCATGATTGGCGACACTGAATATGACATGGAAATGGCCAATAATGCCAACATGCACGCATTAGCGGTTAGTTATGGTGTACACGAGATGAATCGTTTGCTAAAACATAACCCGGTGGGCTGTTTGCATAATATTACTGAATTACCTGACTGCCTGAACAAACTACATCGGGATCTAAAAAATGGCTGAAGACAACAACTGGGAAAAAGATGTTCTGGAACGAATTGCGACAGAAGGGTTAAAAGAACAAAAACGCAGTCGTCGCTGGGGGATTTTTTTCAAGCTACTCACGTTTGCATATCTGTTTATTGCCATGATGCTGTTTTACCCTTCCACTGATTTACAGGAAGGGGTCAAGGCGGGAAAAAAACACACGGCTCTGGTTAACCTGAAAGGCATTATTGCACCGGGTACCGAAGCCAGTGCTGACAACATCATTACCGGTCTGCGCGATGCTTTTGAACATAAAGATACTGCCGGTGTTATTTTACGTATTAATTCACCCGGCGGCAGCCCGGTACAGTCTGGTTATATTTATGATGAAATCCTGCGACTGAGGGAAAAATATCCCGCCATTCCCATGCATGCTGTAATTACCGACATCTGTGCCTCAGGGGGGTATTATGTCGCCGCTGCAGCTGAAAAAATCTTTGCTGACCAGGCCAGTATTGTCGGCTCTGTCGGCGTGCGCATGGATAATTTTGGTGTCGTTGAAGCGATGAAAAAACTTGGCATTGAACGACGTACGCTCACTGCAGGCGAAAACAAGGCCCTGCTGGATCCATTTTCACCCGTTGATCCCAAAGTCACTCAACATATGCAAAGCCTGCTGGATAATATTCATAATCAGTTCATTAATGCTATTAAGCAGGGCCGCGGCGACCGCTTAAAAGAAGTTGAAGGTATGTTCAGCGGTCTTATCTGGACCGGTGACCAGAGTGTTGAACTTGGTCTGGTCGATGAACTGGCCAGTTCCAGCCAGGTTGCCCGTGACATTATTGGTGCTGAACGCATTGTTGATTTTACCGTTCAACCGGACTTTTTCGAGCGTTTCTCCAAAGGCATCAGTGCACAGCTGGCCGATCTGTTATTTGAAAAGATGCTGTTACCCCAGTTAAAGTAAATCATCCGATTTAAATCAAACCCTGGCGTCAGTTACTAAATTTCAAGTAAATCTACTCAGACACGGAAAGTCTGCCATTTATGTTCTATTCTTCTATGAAATACAAACACATATAAGAATTTAATGTATACATCGAGGGGCGAATGAAAAAAGGGTTTTGGAGAAGTGACTGGTTCGCGGGCCTGACTGTCAGCCTGGTCATAATTTTCCTGAGTAATTGGGGCACCTTTGACGGAATAGAACGCAATGCTTATGACCTGGGCGTTAGAGCATCGGTTAAAACCCCCAGCGACAAAATTGCTGTCATTGCCATTGACGATATCAGTATTGCCAATATTGGTCGCTGGCCATGGCCCAGAGATATTCAGGCAGAAATGCACCAGATTCTTCGCAAAAGCGGTGCCAAGGTCATAGGCCAAACTACGCTATTTGTTGATCCTCAAATCGATCCCGGCCTCGGTCATATACAGGATTTGTTAACATTCTATGCCAGCTCCAGCCTGTCTGCAGATCTGTCTAAAATCAGTAATCGTCTACCTTCCAATTTACGTAATCTGGAAAATGATCTGATCTCTCTGGGTGAACAATTAATGCAGGCAGAACAATCACTCAATACTGATCAAATTCTGGGTCAAAGTCTTAAAGAAGATAAAAATGTTGTCCTCGCCATGCACTTTTCTCTCGGACAACCTATCGGCAAACCTGATGCAGAAACACCTGACTATATAAAAAGAAACATTCTGAAAAATATTATCAATGACCCCAATGGCAACCCGGAAGGTCATACCCCGTTATCTGCAGTGGCTGCATTATTTCCGATTCAGGAACTGGGGCCAATGGCTGACAGCATTGGCGCCCTGAATGCCTATCCAGATATTGATGGTGCTATTCGCTCCGAACCCCTGGTCATCGATTTCTTCGATGAATATTATCCCTCACTGCCATTAGTGCTGGCTGCGCGTAGCCTGAACCTGAATCTCAATGATATAAAAATAAAACTTGGAGAAGGTGTACAGATTGGCAAACTGTATATTCATACTGATGCCAATCTACAGATGCGCACATTTTTTTACAATGCCGTCAATGATGTTAGCGCTTTTCAGATAGATTCATTCTTTGATGTTCTGCAGGGCAAAATTCCTGCCAGCAAATATAAAGATAAAATTGTACTCATAGGCGCAACCGCAACCGGTGTTGGTGACAGCATGGTAACGCCGATTGATTCATCCATGGCACCGGTTGTCACACTGGCACATTCTGTCTCCAGTATTTTGAATGAAGATTTTTTTATTCAACCCGAATGGTCAGAACAGGCACGCATGGGCCTGAGTTTATTCCTGGCCATTTATATTATTCTGTTACTACCCAGAATGAGCGCGGGTGTCTCCGCTACTTTTACGATTCTGCTGCTTGGTTGCCTGTTCGGAACACACTATGTACTCATGACACAGAAAGGCATGTGGCTTGAATTAATGTCACCTGCCATTTTATTACTGGCTGGACACCTGCTACTAACAACCAAACGTTATTTATTAACTGAACAGGGCAAGATTCAACTGGATGCCGAATCAGCAGAAAGTAATCGTATGCTGGGACTCTCGTTACAGGGTCAGGGACAGCTGGATATGGCATTTGAAAAATTCCGCAAACTACCTGTTAATAAAGAAGCTTTCGAATTACTTTACAATCTGGCTCTGGATTACGAGCGCAAACGTCAGTTCAACAAAGCCAGTTCTGTTTATTCCTACATCGGGCAGCATGATCCAAAATTCCGTGATATCAAACAGCGCACCAAACGTGCCACAGCAATGGAAGAAACTGTCATGCTGGGAGGTTCATCACCCTCTGTTGGCGGCAATTTACTGGCCGGTGGTGATGACGTTCAGAAACCCATGTTAGGTCGTTATGAAGTTGAAAAAGAATTAGGCAAGGGCGCAATGGGTGCTGTCTACCTCGGTAAAGATCCCAAAATTAGTCGTATTGTTGCTATTAAAACCATGGCACTATCACAGGAGTTTGAAGGCGATGAATTACAGGATGTAAAAGATCGTTTCTTCCGGGAAGCTGAAACAGCCGGTCGTTTAAGTCACCCTAATATTGTGACGATTTACGATGCGGGCGAAGAACATGATCTTGCCTATATTGCAATGGAGTTTCTAAAAGGACACGATCTTGTTCGCTACGGTAAACCCGATGGATTATTACCCATCACAAAAGTACTGAGCATTATTGCGCGCGCAGCAGAAGCATTAAACTATGCCCACGAACAAAGTGTGGTTCACCGTGACATCAAGCCTGCCAATATTATGTACGAACCGGAATCAGATACTGTTAAAATAACTGACTTTGGTATCGCCAGAATCACCGACTCCAGTAAAACAAAAACAGGCATGGTACTGGGAACCCCGTCATATATGTCACCAGAACAATTATCCGGTAAAAAAGTAGATGGTCAGTCAGATTTGTTTTCACTTGGTGTCATGCTATTTCAGATGATGACAGGCCGCCTGCCTTTCCAGGGTGACTCTATGGCAACATTAATGTATAAAATTGCAAATGATCCACACCCGGATCCCAGCTCGTTACGCCCTGGCCTGCCCAAATGCATATCGATTGTGATTAATCGCGCAATGGCAAAAGAGAAAGAACAACGTTATAAAAATGGTGCCCAGATGTCTGCCGATTTACGTAAATGTCGCCAGATTATTTTACAGGCACAGCAGAAAAAAAAGGCTTGAGATAACTGATGAGCTTGAAAAGCAAAATAATCATTACAGGTCTTACCGATCCGGGCGTTGTTCGTGATCACAATGAAGACACTATTGGTAATAACCCGGACCTTGGACTTGCTGTTCTTGCTGATGGCATGGGCGGTCATAAAGGTGGCGAAGTTGCCAGTGCTCTGGCTGTTGACACCATATTAAACTCATTAGCCAGATCATTAAATGACATTGACCTTAGTAGCACAGATGAAAACACAGGCTATACATTGGCCAGCATCGCTGTCGAGCGTGCCATAAAAGAAGCCAATAGTGTTATCTATCAGGCGTCACGTAGAAATGAACATTATGAAGGCATGGGAACAACCATTGTTGTTTTACTGTTCTATGATAACCGCTATACCGTTGCCCATGTTGGTGATTCGAGACTATACAGAGTTCGCAATAACCAGCTCGAATTACTGACCCACGACCACACTCTATTACAGGAACTGGTTGATCGCGGCCTGTACACAAAAGAAGAAGCCCGCGAATCAATGAAAAAGAATCTGGTCACTCGCGCTGTTGGCGTCAGTGCGACAGTTGAAATTGACCTTATGGAAGATGCGGCTGCAGTTAATGATATCTACCTGCTCTGTTCCGACGGACTTAACGATATGATTGAAGATAGCCTGATTGAAGATACGATAATCAATTATCGCAGCGACCTGAACAAAATCGCAGCAGAACTGGTTAAACAGGCAAAACAACACGGCGGCAAAGATAATGTATCCACATTACTTGCCCAGCCTGTCAAGCCATTCCCGGCTAACGGAAACTGGCTAAATAAAATAACTGATCTATTCTCTTAGACAAGGGTAAATTTGGAATAAAACCATGGCATCTATAAAAATAATATTCAATGGCAATGTCATTCAGGAAACGCCTCTCGATAAGGAGGTTATGGGAATTGGCCGTAAACCAGACAACGATATCCAGATCGATAATTTATCTGTCAGTAGCCATCATGCCAAAATCATTACCATACTCAATGATTCTTTTATCGAAGACAATGAAAGTACCAATGGTACT
The DNA here is from genome assembly GCA_029881275.1 of Gammaproteobacteria bacterium. Classification (GTDB taxonomy): domain Bacteria; phylum Pseudomonadota; class Gammaproteobacteria; order SZUA-229; family SZUA-229; genus JAPHQX01. The sequence continues at coordinate 5,564 of JAOUMX010000099.1, forward strand.
TACGTCAATGGCAAGCTAATCAAAAAGCAGGTTCTCAACAATGGTGATGTGATTAGAATTGGTAAGCATGATTTAAAATTTGTTAATGCAGCAATCGGCGAAAATGAATTTGAAAAAACCATGATTATTCGTCCCGATGCCGAGGGCATGCCAACTAACGAAGGCGATGCTGCATTAGATCAATCCGTGGGAAAACTGGCTGCCGAAATAGCTTCTGCTGATTCCGGTGCAAAAACAGAATCAGGTAATGCAAAAGTAACCTTGTTAAATGGAGCCAATAGCGGAAAAACCCTGCCGCTAACCAAAGTACTCACCACATTAGGTAAACCCGGCGTACAGGTAGCGGCTATTACCAAACGACCAACCGGCTATTTCCTGATTCACATTGATGGTGGCGAACATGAAGGTCGCCCTAAAGTAAATGACACAGAAATTGGAATTCAGGCCCAACCACTACATTCTAACGATGTTATTGAGGTCGCAGGCGTCAAAATGTCATTCCTGCTTGAATAACACACTTATAAATCAAACACTGCAATAGACTCAACATGAGCAGTATGAGGGAACATATCCATCACACCTGCTGCCGTTAAACTGTAACCGTATTCATTAACCAGCACATTAGCATCCCTGGCCAGGGTAACCGGATTGCAGGAAATATAAACAATTCGCCTGGCTTTTAATTTTTTCAGATGTTTTAACATTTCCATTGCACCGGATCGAGGAGGATCAAGCAGGATTTGATCGTATGACTGATTCAACCAGGGATAACCGGAAAGATCCGCCGATAAGTCTGCAGCAAAAAATTCAACATTACTTATGTTATTCAATGCAGCATTATCCCGTGCCTTAGCAACCATAACCTCAGCGCCTTCAACACCAGTTACCTTTTTTGCCTGTTTCGCCATGGGCAGAGTAAAATTACCCAGACCTGAAAATAGATCCAGTACAGTGTCCGAATCCTGTAAATTCATAAACTCAAGTGCACGATCAATCATTTGTTGATTTATCACAGGGTTAACCTGAGTAAAATCTGATGGTTTGAAATCAATGCGAATATCATGATTAGCCAGCTGATAATGCAATGGCTCAGGATTTTCTGGCCATAAAGGCAGAATACTATCGGGGCCGGCAGATTGTAAGAATATCTGTAAATTTTCTGTTTGTGCAAAATCAATCAGCGCCTGCTGGTCACTGTTACTGAGTGCCACCAGATGTCTTACAATCAAAGATGTTGTGATTTCACTCACTGCAACTTCAATTTGCGGAATACTGGTACGAGCCTCCATTCCCATAATCAGTGCACTTAGCTTTTCCAGTTTTTCACCTACAGAAGGATGCAACACTTTACAGGTAGACAAATCCGCAAGGTATGAATTAGATTTTTCTCTAAAACCAACCAGCACCTTGGCTTTCTTTTCAACATACTTAACACCCAGTCTAGCCTTGTATCTATACCCCAGTGTGGGCCCACGTAAAGGCTCAAGTATTTTTTCCGGCTGTGTTTTTGCCAGATGCTGCAAATGATCGAGCAAAGCATTCTGTTTAAATTGAATCTGCACATCGGTATCAATATGCTGCAAACTACAACCACCGCAAATACCAAAATGAGGGCATGGCGGCTGAACACGATCAGTGGAAGCACTAAGAATTTCAATGGCTTTCCCCTCATCAAATTTACTACTGGTGCGCGTATACTGAAATACAACCTGCTCACCCTGAAGCGCATAATCAATGAACACGGGTTTACCATTAACATGGGCAAGACCACGACCCTCAGGGGTGAGTTTTTCTATGTTTGCCTGAACCGGTTGCTCAGGTAACTTTGATCGACGACGTCTTCTTTTTTGCGACATTGAAATACTCAGATAATTAATAACAGATAAAAATGAAAAACTCAGGCGGGAAAAACACCAGAAGACATATAGCGATCACCTCGATCACAGATAATGGAAACAATCACCGCATTTTCAACCTGCTGACTTAACTGTAATGCAGCGGCAACCGCACCACCGGATGATATACCACAAAATATACCTTCTTCTGAGGCAAGACGACGGGTTATGTCTTCGGCTGACTGCTGATTCACATCGAGTGTCAAATCAACCCGGCTCTCATCAAAAATACCCGGCAAATACTCTTTGGTCCAACGTCTGATCCCGGGGATACTCGAACCTTCCTCAGGCTGAACGCCGACAATTTGAACATCCGGGTTTTGTTCTTTTAAATAGCGCGAAGTCCCCATAATGGTCCCCGTGGTTCCCATTGCACTGACAAAATGCGTAATTGTGCCGTGGGTGTCACGCCAGATTTCAGGCCCGGTACCGGTATAGTGAGCCACTGGATTATCAGGATTATTAAACTGATCCAGTACCTTGCCCTTACCTTCTTTTTGCATTTCCAGGGCAAGATCACGAGCCCCTTCCATACTCTGTTCACGGGTGACCAGAATCAGTTCTGCACCATACGCCTTCATCGCCGCCCGACGCTCAGCTGTCATGTTATCCGGCATAATCAGCACCATCCGGTAGCCCTTGATGGCCGCCGCCATAGCCAGTGCAATACCAGTATTACCACTGGTTGCCTCAATCAGCGTATCGCCCGGTTTAATCTCTCCCCGCTGCTCCGCCAGTTTGATCATGCTTAACGCGGGACGATCTTTTACAGACCCCGCCGGATTATTGCCCTCCAGTTTTACCAGAATGGTATTGGTGGTAACACCGGGAAGGCGCTGCAATCGAACCAGCGGTGTATTACCGACAAAATTCTCAAGGGTGGGGAAATCTGTATTTTTCATGGCGCTTAACTTATTGTATTCTCATAGAAAATGCTAGTATTATGAGACAATTGCTGGTCTCATAATATTTATAATGACCAGCGTATTATTTCATAGTTAAACATTTGCCACTAACTTAATATTATTCAGGAATAAAGCTTGCAACCTATCCAGAAAACATTAATTCTTTTTAGTCTCTCTTTTACAGCCGTCGCCCAGCAGGACACGGATAGATTAATGGAATCTGAAAGTAGTTTTCTGGATGAAATGCCTATCGTTCTCTCCGCCACTCGCCTGCCCCAGCCCATTGATGAAGCACCCTTGGCGATAACAGTCATTGATCGTGAAATGATTGAGGCCTCCGGTGCACGCACCATACCGGATCTGATGCGCATGGTACCCGGGTTTCAGGTTGGTTACTTTGATGGCAATTCCCCGGTGACTACATACCATGGCCATGGCGATGAATACTCCCGACGAGTACAGGTACTGGTTGATGGACGTTCCGTTTATGTACCCACACTGGCCGGAATTCAGTGGTCTGATCATATCACCAGCATTGATGATATCGCACGCATCGAAGTTACCCGTGGACCCAATGCGGCCAGTTACGGCAATAACTCTTTTCTTGCCGTAATCAGTATCACCACGCGCAATGCCATTGAAGATCATGGCCACAAAATAAAAATAGTTCAGGGCAGCCAGGACACCCATGAAGGTTATTATCGTTTTGGTGACTCAACTGACAACTTCGATTACCGGGTCACAGTTGGTTCAGAACATGATGATGGCACCGATCTGTTAAATGATTACACTCGCGCTGATTATCTAAGTTATCGACTGGATAAACAGGTTGATGTGGATAATTTTTTATCCTATCAGGGAGGGTATAAAGACATCAGACTGGGCGACCATGAATCACCACCGGATTTCCAGATCGAAGTTCAATCTGCATTTCAGTGGTTAAAATGGGAACATACCACCAATGACAATAACTCATTATCATTACAATATTATTATAATTTTCATGATGAAGACCTCACCCATGAAAATGCCTGGTTTAATCCTCCAGGGCTAGACCCATTTCAACCTAAAGGCGTCACTATTTTATCTGAGAGACATGACCTCGAACTCAGCTATACGCTGAATATGAATAATTTCAGATTAGTTACTGGTGCCAGTGCACGTACAGACATTGTCAGCGCAGAAAATGTATTTAGAAGCAATGACAAATTACACCATGAACTTTACCGTGGTTTCGCCCATGCTGAATATCGCTACCAGCAAGACTGGTTATTCAATACCGGATTCATGATTGAAAACAATGATATCTCGGGCACGGATTTTGCCCCTCGATTATCCGTTATCCATCACATAAATAAGAACAACACCATAAGATTAGGCGCCTCGAAAGCCACACGCACCCCGACACTCTATGACCAGAATGCATACCTGGTCATTAATGAACAGCTAAAACAGAACGGAAGCCCAATAACAGATCCTGATTTACTATGCCAGCTCGGTGGTGGAAATAGCGCTGCAGATTGCCCTCCATCTATTCCAACAGACATACTTAACAGTATAGACCTTATCTCAA
>JAOUMX010000100.1 GCA_029881275.1 Gammaproteobacteria bacterium
TGATAGAGTTAGCTGCATATGACAAGAATATTATGTTTCAGCATAAAAAATCTGATAAGAGTCCTCCTGTTACCTTAGTCATGGTTACAGAACCTGATATACAGAGTCTTGGTCAATGGCCAATTTCCGACAAAATATTAAGTAACATTATTGAGACAGTCGCCAAACATGAACCAAGAGCCATAGGTCTTGATATATACAGAGATATACCGGTACAACCAGGTCATGATCAGCTAAATCAAACGTTTAAAAATCATCCTAATATAATTGCTATTGAAAAATTTGGCGGCCAAAAATCAACAGGTATACCTGGGCCACCTGTATTACAAGGAACAGAGCAATTAGGTTTCAATGATATTCCATCAGATTCTGGCGGTATTGTTCGACGAGGATTGTTATTTCTAGATGATGGTGAGAATTATTATTTTTCATTTCCTTTGCGCCTGGCATTGTTATATTTACAACATGAAGGGATTTTTCCACAACCAGGCGAACCAGACGAATACCATTTGAAATTAGGCGATGTAACGATTTTACCGTTCGAGCACAATTTTGGTGCCTATATCAATGCTGATGCAGCAGGCTATCAATTTATGCTGGATTTCAAAGGTGGTCCCATGCCATTTGAAGTGCTGAGTTTAAATCAGATACATGAAAATTCGTTTGATCCCGAATTGATCCGAGATCGAATTATTATTATTGGTGTCAATGCTGAGAGTGTCAAAGATCACTTTTTTACACCCTATAGTAGCGACTTAAAAGAAGATAGTGGTATTTCTGGACCGGCCCTACATGCGCATATCGCCAGTCAACTGATCCGAATTGCTATGGATGGTGACGTGCCCATTAAATCATTGACGGATAAGCAGGAGTTATTATGGCTTATGGCATGGTGTTTAACAGGTGCTATTGTTGGAATATGGATTCGTTCCGCATTATATTTTTCACTTATTTCTCTTGTCAGCCTTTTTATTCTAGGCGCAATAAATTATTTCAGTTTTGCTTCAGGCTACTGGATTCCCCTTGCATCGACAGTTATTGGCTGGCTCACAACCGTTAGTGTTACAACAGCATATACAAGCTACCTTGAAAAAACACAGAAGAATAAATTAATGCGTATATTCTCAAAATATGTATCCACTGAAGTGGCGGATACAATATGGCATAACAGAGATCTGCTTCTCGAAGACGGGCGCTTGCAATCCAGAAAATTAACCGCTACCGCCTTTTTTACTGATTTACAGGGTTTTACTGCCGTTTCTGAACAATGGGAACCGGAAATTCTTATGGACTGGTTAAACGGTTACATGGAAGAAATGGCTTATATCGTTATTAAAAATAATGGTGTGGTTGATGACTATTTTGGTGATGCCATAAAAGCTAATTTTGGTGTTCCTATTCCCAGAACTGATTATGATCAAATCAGAAAAGATGTCATCAATGCAATTGATTGTGCGCTTGAGATGTCAGAAAAAATGGATCAGCTTAATCAGGAATGGCAAAAAAATGGTATACCCACCATGCGTATGCGCATCGGTATTAATACAGGCGAGGTTGTTGCAGGCAGTCTTGGCAGCAGCCAGCGCATGAAATACACCACGGTCGGTGACACTGTCAATACAGCAGCACGACTCGAGAGTTTAAAAAGAGAAGCTTTTGTTAATGACCATAGCTATGGAGCCTGCAGGATTTTTGTTAGTGAAGCCACATTAAGTTATGTCGATAATTTATATCAGGCGGAGCTGGTTGATACTATTTCTTTAAAAGGTAAACAGGAAAAAATAACTGTATACCGTATAGATGGTCATCATAAACGCTAGAAGACGGCACACGCACGCAATTAATGAAGAATTATCAAATGGAATGTAAATAATTGATTGTTAACATAATAATATCGATTATTATTAATCTGACTGTACCTGTAGTCAGTCTGGTGATTATTCATAGATAAGTAATCTGATTGAATATTAAGGTGAATTTTTCACACGATAGATGGGTATCATGACTGTTGTAAATATCAGAATCTAGCGTATATTTTGCTACAAGGACTAAAAACAGTCATATTCAGATAAGGTAATCGACACATGATAAATCATATAAACAAAATCACATTCAAGCTTTTTACCCTAATAGCCATTATGATTGGAGGAATGCTATCCACGCAGGTAATAGCAGACTCACCAAGCACATCAAACATTAAATCCGATAAATCGACATCCGCTATGAGAATGCCGATGTATCAACCCCCAAGAAGAGGTGCTCCAGGATTAACAGTGGGTGGTGGTACTCGAGGCGTTATGGGTGACAAACCTGCCATTCATGCTCTGGCCCCAAACCATACAGGCTTTACAGCCAGCGAACAACCAACTCTTAGCTGGTACATGTCAAAACCATCCTCTATGCGTTTTGAGTTTATGCTTATTGACGATGAAGGAACAGAGCCTCTTCTTGAATTAACATTAGACGCAGCCCAGCTTAAACGAGGAATTCAAAGTTTAAATCTGGCTGATCATGGCGTTAAACTGAAACCTGGCGTTCAGTATCAGTGGTCAGTTTCATTAATACCAGAGGAAAGTAATCGTTCTAACGATATTGTTTCTGGTGGCATAATAGAACGACAGACTTTAGAAGATTCGCTGGAATTGAAGTTAAACAAGGCCAATCCAACGGAAGATGTATTTATTTATGCTGAAGAAGGTTATTGGTATGATGCCATCGCAAGTTTAACAAAGCTTATTGAAAAAGATCCCGGTAATGAACTGCTGAAAAAACAGCGTGCAGAGTTAATCCATCAAGGTGGCTTAGCAGCTGATATAAATGACTAATTATAGTTCATGCTAAATCTTCAATCTTTGCCCCAATAATTATCAAAGTGATCTTTATTGGGGCATTTGTATAAAATTACATCTCATTTAAATACATTAATAATCACTTATATACATAAGTCTTTTATATTATTAATTTAGTGGTATTTATCTCTTATTGTTATTAAGATAACTAACAATAATAAGTAAGTGTATAAGTATGGAATTAGATAGCACTATAATTAATAATTTTGGTTTTATTATTTTATTACTGGTTCTGGCCTCTGCAGTAAAAATAGTCTTCCAGCAAATTAAAATTCCTTTTCCCGTTGGCCTGGTATTACTGGGATTGCTGCTATCACAAATGGCCACTCAGTGGCCAGATAGCTTACAGATGATTTCAGATTTTTCACTTAGCCCTGAACTCATCATGTTTATCATTCTCCCAACACTTATATTTGAATCAGCCTATCACCTTGATACCCAGCAACTAAAACATAATGCATTATCACTGCTGTTATTGTCTGTTCCCGGTTTGCTAATTTCAACCGGTGTCGTAGGAACAGTGATATGGATTATTACCGATATTGATATTATGGTTGCACTGTTACTGGGCGCTATACTCAGTCCTATCGATCATGTCGCGGTTGTCTCGCTATTCAAGCACATTGGTGCGCCACACAGACTTATCACACTGATGGAAGGTGAGGGCCTGTTTAGCGACGTTACCCTTATTGTTATGGCGCATACGCTCTTGGCTATTGTTTTTTCAGGCACCGTATCTGATGGCGCGACGCTGACAAGCATATTGGCCTTTTTTAAGGTCATGCTTGGTGGAATTGCCATTGGCTGGTTATTTGCAAAGATTCTAGGAACCATGCTGGGGTTATTGAGAAATAACAAAAATATTGAACTGTCTATCCTTACCGTATTACCTTATCTGTCTTTCCTTACCGCTGAATATATGTTCCATGTCAGTGGCGTGATGGCCACAGCTGTCGCTGGCATCGTAATGAGTGGCTGGGGAAACACAAAAATTACACCCTCAGTTAAACCTCACTTTATGAGCGTGATGAATTACCTCGGCTATATAGCGAGCGTTGTTATTTTTATCTATGTAGGCTTACAAGTTGATCTGGCTATTTTATCTAATGTGTCAGATCTGCTACTTATTGTAATTATGACTATGATTGCCGCGAGGTTTGTATCCGTATTCGGCCTGCTGTCTATTGTCAATATGTTTTCAAAATTTGGAAAAATTGACTGGAAATATCGTACTTTAATTTTCTGGGGTAGTGCCAGAGGCGCCGTAGCAATTGCGATTACACTAAGCCTCGGTGATTTTAAACACGCCGATGATTTTCTTGCCATAGTAACCGGAGCCGTATTACTGAGTTTTCTGATTCCCGGATTAACACTCGGACGACTGGTCAGTTTTTTGAAACTTGATCGTCCACCTGTAGAAGAAAGTGTTGCAAAGATTGAAGGTATTATTTCTGCCAAGAAAAAAATCATTTCACAGATTCCAGAGATGCAGACGGGTGGCATATTGTCAGAAAAAATTGCCACTGACCTACGCTCATGCTGTATGAATGTCATAGATAAAAGCCAGGATGAACTTAATTGTTTACGACAAGAGGGTCTCGGAGAAAGAGGTGAGGAAGATCTACTATTTTTCAGATGCCTGAATGAAGAACGTACTCTTTACTACAAAATGTTTAGTAACGGCCATATTACAGAAAATACATATCGACAGCTTGTTTATTCTGTTGTTACTCAGTTAGATCTGCTCAAAAACCAGGGATATATACCCACGTCAACAATTAATAAAATCATGGATAAAAATACATGGACTGACCGGTTTATTTGTATTATGAGAAAGATTCCGGGATTATCTGTTTTTTTTGAGTGGCTACGTATCCGAAGGATCATTCAGGAATATGAAGTAGCCTGGGCCAGACATAAAGCCTGCATTCAAATACTTGATCGAATAAGTACGACTGGTGAGATGATATCTGGCACATCGTCTTATGTAAAAACATTACAGGACAAGTATCTTCACTGGGATCATTCAGCACTGTCTCGCCTGGATGCTATTGCTGAGCAGTTTCCTGAGTTTGTGCGTGCCATGCAGGCAAAGCATGCAACTCGAATGGCGCTACATACAGAAAAGTCGGTTATTGAAGAACGCCAGGCTGCCGGTAATCTTCCAGAAAATGTAGCCGAAGAATTACTAGAAGACTTATCTGATGAAATGCATCGACTGAATAAAATGGAAACACAAACATTGCGTATAGATATTCTAGAAACGCTTTCAAGAGTGCCATTTTTTGAAGTGCTTTCTCGCGAAGACCTGACCACGCTTGCACAACATCTGACGCAGAGCACATACCCGTCAGGTAAGGTGATTATTCAGCAGGGTGAACATAGTCGTTCGTTACTGATTATCGGACGAGGAGTGGTGCGTGTCTCACGCAGTGATAATGGAAGAGAAAAAAATCTTGCAACGATGCTGGCCGGTGATTTTTTTGGTGAAAGGGCATTATTACTGGATGAACCCAGGACAGCCACCTGTCGAGCAGTTACACCATGCTCAATTCTGGAACTGTCCTTGAAAAAACTTGAAGATATTCAGGAATCCTATCCTTCTGTTCGAGAAAAGCTTGAGCAGGTTAACAGGGAGCGTATTCTGGAGCAGCAGGAAAAAATGAGTGCCCATAACACCGAGAATGATAACACTGTGGTTACATTTAATTAACTCAGCATAATTAACTTAACAAAAACTGCTAGTTACTAGCGACCCCAGTAACGATGCATTTCATAATATATAAACGACGCTGTCCATGTAATTAAAACCAGTCCGGTTAAGGATTCAAAACCAACCAGATGCCTTATATGACCGTAGGGTTCAATATCGCCGAAACCCAGAGTTGTATAGGTTGTGTAGGAAAAGTAGACGCAGTCCATGAATGAGCCATCAAAATTACCTGTTAATTCACCCCAATGCTTAAATCTGGGAAGCAAATAGTAAGCAATGGCAAAAAACCATATCTCAATAATATGGGCCACTAATGCCCCAAAGACCGCCAGAACAATTAAAAATCGATGCTTTATTTTCAGTCTTGGAAGAAAGATAGACATTCGATAGAGGCATTCATAATGAATAAGCACGGCAAGTGCAATAATCAAAATATTAACCAGAAACACTTCAATCATAGCCTGTCATCCTAAATGTCCGTAGAGTTTTGGTTTTATCATCAAATGAAACTACATTCTGACTCCGGGTATTTCTATATAATTCTAGTTGTTATTTCCTGTTTATACATATACCTGAAATTATATTTTTCTCCGAATATGAAACCAGATCCTGATCAATGAATTAAAGAATCAATCTGTCATATAAGTTTACACTCTTGCCATCCCTCGTTTGAATAACGTCTAAATACAGGCTCATTTATAGATATTAAGCGGGAAGCAGGAAAATACATGACCGAAGAACCGGTAATGACCGTGGTGAGCATTAATCCATTGCACGTAGATGTGATCACACCTGTGAATTTTTTCGGCAAAATAAAGAAAGACGATGAAGTGAAGCTTATTCCAGAGGAACCAATCGGCGGCGATTATCTGGCCAGGGTCAAAACAGTAGACTCAGTAATCGACGCCGGTTCAGGCACATTTCGTATTCAACTGCAATTACCTAACCTGAAGGATATGCTGCCGTCAGGTTTAAAATGCCGGGTAATTTTTAAGCTGATTTCATTATTATTCAGGCCGGTTTTATGGCTTCAATAGAGGCTGATAATACGTATTCTTCCATGTTGCTGCCCGGTGCCCAGTCTTTGATAAAGTGTTTTGATTCATCTTTAGGCTGAATACGAATCCGGGTAAAGCCGGCATTTGCCATCATCGTTTCCAGTTCAGCAACGGTAGAGGCTCCTGAAATACAGGCAGAGTGAAGTTGCATGTCCTGTTTTGCTTGTTCGGGTAATTCTGTGCTGGCAACAATATCGGATATGGCCAGACGGCCACCGGGCTTCAATGCCCTGAAGGCATCTTTAAATACCTGTGGTTTGTTGGGCGACAGGTTGATAACACAGTTAGAAATGATAACGTCTGCGGTGTCATTGGCAACTGGCAGGTATTCGATTTCACCGAGGCGGAATTCAACATTGGTGAATTTGCCTTTTTCAGCATTGTTTCTGGCTTTGGTCAGCATTTCAGGGGTCATATCAACGCCGATAACTTTGCCGCTATTGCCGACTTCCTGAGCGGCGAGAAAGGCATCAAAACCACCACCACTGCCCAGATCTACCACTACTTCGCCGGGTTTAAGGCTGGCAATGGCTTTGGGATTACCACAACCCAGTCCCATGTCGGCACCTTCGGGCACACTGAGCAGATCTTCTGCACTATAGCCAAGACGAGTTGAGATAAGGGTATTGATCTGCACGTCATCGGAAACACCGCAGCAGCTGCTTTCAACACCACAGCAGCTACCATTGTTACTGGCTTCGGCAACTTTTGAATAAGTGCTACGAACATTATGTCTGACTTTGTCTGCATGGCTTTCATTAACAGGCGTATCGGGTGTGCCACAGCAGTTACTGTCTGGTGTGCAGCAGGCTTTGTTTTCAGTATTCATAATGACCTAATGTAATGTTCTGGTGAGAAAGTAAATGAGTCAGTTGTTTATCATTGATGATATTTTCGAGATCTTCAGGGATGTCTACATCCCAGAGTGTCTCCAGTTCTTTATAACTTAAACCCGTGTTAATAATTCTGTTTCGGGTTTGTTGTAAAACCCTGTTCGTACCCCAGTCAATATCAGTAAAAATATCAGCCTGTTTTCTTGAGGTGCCAATTAAAACGTAACCCCCATCTTTTGCCGGACCAATAACAATATCGGTGCCGGACTGTAGGATTTCAAGTGCCTGTCTAATATAGGATGAAGTCAGGGCAGGGCAATCCGTGCCTATGAGAATAACATAACGATTATCATTTAGCGCTTGATCTAGCGCATGGGACATGCGATTGCCAAGATTGCTGCCATACTGATGTTTAAGCTCAAGCTGATAGCGTGATGATAATGAGATAAGGTATTCATGATTGATGTCAGGTGAGCAGTGTAATTCCAGGGGGGCCATTTTAGTAGATGAAAGCATGCCCAGTGTATGTTCAATCATCTGACAATGTAAATTTCTGGCACCCTCGGCACCGAGTGCGGGTATCAGGCGCGTTTTAACCTTACCCATGATGGGTGTCCTGGCAAAGACAATGATTTTTCCATCGTAATAGTGCATTAGACGTGTTGATATTGTGATGCCAGTTTTTCGACTGAAACACCAAAATAAAATGCGAGGCGTAATTTCCACATCAGGAAAATGGTCCGTGCAATGCCATGTTTTTCCCAGCGACGACTGGAGGTAATAATTTTGTGTTTAATACAGGCTGGTTTTCGAATGCGTTTAAGACGCATGCTGATTTCGATATCTTCCATCAGCGGGATTGTTTTATAGCCGTTTAATTCCTTAAAATAGGTTCTTAAAACAAAAATACCCTGGTCACCTGTGGCAATACCGGTTAAACAGGAACGAAGATTCATGAGTAATTCGATAATGCGAAACTGAAACCGGTTACCTGATAAATGAACATTGAATCGTCCCCAGATATGATGATTGTATTTGATGACATGATTGATATATTGATCAGCATTCTCAGGTGCAACGGTATCTGCATGTAAAAACCAGAAGACATCACCATTGGCCTGTAATGCACCGGTGTTCATCTGTTGTGCGCGACCTTTAGGTGAAGATACCAGAACGTCAACATAGGGTAATGCCAGTTGGCAGGTATTGTCGGTACTGCCGCCATCACTAATGATAACTTCGTGACCGTGTTCTCGCATGCTTTGTAATGGCATTAATGTGTCTAATATGCTTTTTTCTTCGTTGAAACAGGGAATAATAATACTTATTTTCATCGTTACTAACTCAGTGCGCCACCACAACTGCTGCCCTGACCTGCGGTGCATCCATAACAATGATCGGCAACAACTATGGGATTGTTGTTTAAATCCATGTTATTTAAATCTCGCAAGTGTGGATGTGTGTGACCATTTAATTTCATGGGTAGTTCTAGCATCTGATTGAAATCACAATCGTAGATATGTCCCTGCCAGTCAACACTGATCAGGTTGCAGCACATGACGGTGTCAAGGTTGGCATCCTGATGTGATGATTTTAATAATGTCATATAGTCATTGAATTGATTACGGGAAAGCAGTGTACTACCAAAACGTTTAATCGGCATATTCACCAGGCTATAAAGATTGTTGAACTCGATGCCGTGTGTATCAAATAGTATTTTTTTATAATCCTGTTCAAGTGCGTCCTGTGATGGCGGTAGACTGGCGCCCGCGGGATTAAACATTAAATTTAATTTTAATGCGGATGTTGCTTTTCCATAACCCAGCGCATTAAGTTTCTGTAAGGCAATGATGCTGGATTGATAAACGCCTTTACCTCGTTGAGTATCAACATTTTCTTCAAGATAACAGGGTAGTGAGGCAACAATTTCAACGTTATGTTGAGCAAGAAATTGAGCCAGGTCTTCATGGTATCGTTCGTTGAGAATGGTGAGGTTGCAACGATCAATAACATGTATGTTCAGTGATCTTGTCTGTTCAACCAGAAATCTGAAATGTGTATTCAGTTCAGGGGCACCACCGGTAATATCCAGTTGTTCAATGTTATAAGTACGCAGTGTTTCAATAACATGCTCAATCGTATCCCGTGACATTTCTTCTGTACGATTAGGTCCGGCATTGACATGACAGTGCTTACAGGTCTGATTGCATTTGTAACCAAGATTGACCTGTAGAGTTTTTAGGGTCTGTCGTTTGATTTTTGGAAAATCAGAATTCAACAGTAATGGTAAGGTATCAAGCATAATAGTAGTGGAATAAAATATTTACTCTTCAAGAAACTCAATAGCGGTTTCTACCAGTTCATCGGCA
>JAOUMX010000101.1 GCA_029881275.1 Gammaproteobacteria bacterium
ACTCATCAATCCGCACGGCCTGCAAACCCTGGCTTAACAATACATTCAAACGCAAACTATCTTCGGGGGAGAGATCCATATATAAACCATAACAAAGTTGTCAGTTATAAATCGTAAGTTATAAATAGCCATCAAAAACATGTACAGCAGACTGCTTTGACTGACGACTAAAAACTTAAGACGTATAACTTAATTTAATTGCACACGTTGCCCCCAGGGCACGGGCGTCTTGCCTTTGACTAACCAGATCACCGGAAATGGCGGTTCTTTATTGGGAAACTTGCCTTGCGCATCGGTAAAATAAACTATCAATTCAGGTGCACGATCCTGTTGTTCTGCCCATTCAATCACCGGAATAAAACTGGTGCCACCGCCACCCTTGAATTTTTTCGGCATGGCAAACTCTTCCCAGGGTTCATAATACCACGGTGCTTCCGCATCCAGCACAGAATCACAGGCAAGCAAGGTAATGCGTGCTCTTAACTGACTTTTAATGGCATCAATTTCAGAAATAAATTCACCGATTTCCTTATCCGAAATGGAACCACTGGTATCCAGTGCAACAACCACTTCGGCCTGTGCACTTCTTAAACTCGGGTAGACGGCCGGATCACCTCGACGATTTGAAGGACGTGAATAAGTGTAATCATCTCTTGCCACCATATTCATATAACGCGCCAGCAACATACGCCAGGGCAAGCGAGGCTGTAACAGATGATCCACCATACGCGCCATGGAGCCACCCAGTTTTCCAGCCTGAATTGCCTGTTGCGCTGCACTGGCCATACGCTGTTGCCACTGGGTACTCAGCGTTTCAATTTCCTGTGGCGTTAATGGATCAGGTTCGCCTTCACCTTCTTCTTCCGGTGGACGTTCACCCTTGTCCTGACCATCACTGTTAGTTGAATTTTCTTCCCGGACTCCGCCGTCTTCCTGTCCCTGCCCTCTGGAATCACTTTTCTGTTTCTGTTGTTCGCCTTCTTTCTGATCCTGCTGATCACCGGTGCCGCCTTCGCCCTCATCATTATCGGAATTTTCATTCAGATTCTGTTCAAGCTCGCGATCTTTATCGTTTTCATTATCTTCAAGACAGGGATAAATTTCCTCAGCTGTCATATTTTCATATTGACGAAGATATAAAGCATCCACCGGTGGTTTCAAACCATCATTAATTAGCATGGGATTAATGGCCAGATCACAGGCCATATCCCAGCGATGTTTAATCCGGTGCTGACGGCGGGCAAAATGGGAGAGCGCACAATGCAAAGCCTCGTGGGCCAGTGCAAACTGTGTTTGATCGGCAGTTAACGCCGAAATGTAATCGCGATTGAAATAGAATTTTTTACCATTACTGAAGGTTGATTTACACCAGTCGGCATTACCCTCAACCATAGGCAGACGTAACACCAGTGCTCCCAGAAAAGGCTTTTCCAGAATCAGTTTGGTACGCGCACTGGCGAGTTTTTTTTCGATATCTTCAGGCATAGAGAAGGTCATAAGTTTTAAGTCATAAGTCTTAAGTCCAGATCAAAAACAGATACCGCGCCTACGACGTACTGCTTTGACTTAAGACTTATGACTTATAACTTCTGACTATTTTTAATAAATCATTAATTCTGCAATATCGTTGGCCCAGTCACTAAACTCGGGCACAGCAAAAATTTCTTCACCAATAGCGCGATGCATATCAGACACCATCATGACACCCATTTCTTTTTGACGGAAACGTTTGGCATAGGCCAGTATTTTGCCTATTACCTGTTGGGCATTATCCTTGCCTTTTACCTGAATAGCACGGCCCACTAAAGCTGAGGCCACAGCATACTGCAGATCAATTTCTTTCGGTGCCGGCACATTTTCACCTGCAATAATGGCATCCAGATCCGGCATTTTATCCAGGCTGTCAATGAAGGCATTTAATTCAATACCCGCAGCAGGACCTACACAGGCCTGTAACGCCCCAAGAAATAACTCGGGGTGATCTTCAAATTTATGCAGGGCATTATTGGCGAACTCCCAGGAACGGGGGGACGGAAAAGCCACCGGGTTATGCGAGGGGTCGAAATCAAACAACAAATCAGGACGAAAACGTAAAAAAGCAATCACACGCTCATTAATACTATGATCCCAGGCCCAGGCAACCCAGTCATCCAGGTTTACATCCACTTCATAATGGGAAAAACGATTCGCCAGTGGCGCCGGCATGGTGTAGGTCACACCCCGGTCCCCCTGACGATTACCAGCAGCAAAAATAGCCCAGCCATCGGGCACTTTATAGTTACCCAGCTGACGGTCAAGAATCAGCTGATAAGCCGCAGCCGACACACTGGGAGGGGCGGATGTAATTTCATCCAGAAACAGAATCCCTTTAGGACCGTGTCGCTCGGCATTCGGCAACATGGAGGGCACAGCCCATTCCACTGAATCTTCGATCCTGAAGGGGATGCCACGCAGATCACTGGGCTCCATTTGCGACAGGCGAATATCAATCACGGGAACATTATGCTTTTCAGCAACCTGTGCCACCATCTGGGATTTACCCACTCCAGGCGGTCCCCAGAGCATCACCGGTGTGTGATGACCGGTCTCGGTACTATGAAATTCACGTTCAAGAACAACAAGCAGTTTGGCAGGACGCATATAAGGCCTTGATAATTAAATTATTTTCTGAACAAGTGGCTTCAATTTAAGATAAATTAAAAGACTAAGTCCGCAAATAAGCGCTAATTAACGCCAATAAAAGCAATAGAGAGTCATTCGGCATAGTGCGCCGACGGCGCAGAGAGAAAACATTTGCATTTATTTGTGTGCATTTGCGGACGAATGCTTTTTAAAACCCGGCCAGTTTATATAAACGCTGGGCTTCCTCTGGATTTTTTTCAACACCACGGCCTTCTTCATACATCATGGCCAGTGTCGTCATCGAACCGATCAAACCCTGATCGGCCGCTTTGCTGAACCATTTAATGGCTTCTTCAGCATTTTGCTCCAGACATTCACCCTCGAGGTACATAAATCCCAGGCCATGCTGGGCGACTGCATTGCCACTTTCGGCTGACAGACGCATCCACTTTTCAGCCTGCTGCTCACTGGCAACCACGCCCAGTCCATTCTGATACATTATGGCGACTCGGTGCTGTGCATCGGCATTGCCTTTTTCAGCGAATGACATTAAATGGCGCATAGCCAGAGAGAAGTTTTTTGCTTCAAATGCAGCGATACCGCTGGCAAAATCCATATCTATCAGTTCGTTCTGATCTATCATGGTAAAGCCTCTTAATAATTATCTATGGGGGGTATCCTAAAACATCGATAATATAAAACCAATGTTTATGGATATGGCAAGACTACCTTATAATACGGGTTTGGCGTATATCCCCAATGGGGAGAATAATTCTCATTTAGATATATCACCACACTATACCCCCCTATAGGGATATATAGCCCTTCGGTGAGTATCTATATACTTAGCGCCCATTAAGAAATGGGCTATAATGCCCGATTCGCAAGATACAGAATTTGAATTCGTTGTCTTCTGGCAGCGGCAAGTTTAAAACACGATCCTTTATCAGGAGTGAGCTATGAACCAAGAATATTACGATACAGTTGTTAAATTAGAAAAAGACGGTATCGATCCAGAATACATCCAGGGCTGGCAGGGTGGTTACGTTTGTAACCCAGAGCGTGAAGAGCAACGTACTAACGAAGCTTACGATGCCGGTTTCGAAGATGGCAGCAATCACAACACTGATAATGCTGCTAACTTCAAGAAGTAATTTTTCATATACTCCAATGTGAAATTAAAAGGCCAGATTTTATCTGGCCTTTTTTTATGTTCAGGATGAACGGTATGCCGCGGTGCCATGGATGGCAAGGAGCGGCGATGTTCACGACGGCATGGAGCAATTGCCAGGGATGAACAACTCAAAGAGATCGGAACCAGTTTGACTCCGCCCCCTTTTCGTCAGATCCTCACACCCCTAAGTACCCAGCCTCGCAGTACTCCGCCCATCCACCATTTCATATTTGGCTTTTTTCAGCGTTTCCATGGCCTGAGGTACTTCAATTTCAATCACATGCTCGGTGATATACTTGTTATCCTTCTCGCCCATTCGCAGGCTGATATGGTTGCCAAAATCCCGTTTATACTGAAAGCCCGGCTCTTCCTTTTCGTTACTCCAGGAACACTCTGCATAGGCATTCAGCCGCTCATTGAGCATGTCAATAAAACCGGTTTTATAATTCGTTTCTCTGCCAATTAAGTCTTCACAGTTTTCCTGATAAGTTTGAGCCAGTTTCAGCGCCATTTTACTGACCAGTTCCCTGCGTTCATCTTCTTCCATTTGTTCTGCAACCAGTCGATCAGTAACCGAAATCAGAAATGCCAGTGTTTCACTGATCACATCCAGACGCTGTTGCTGGGTATCGGTCTGGAAATTTTCATTTTCAAGATTCAGCACCAGGGACATAGCAATCCGCCATGAAATAAAGGCCAGGGTATTCGCCTTTTCTTCCGCAGAGACTTCTCTGCCCTTGTTATGCCATTTCGTTCTAATTCTCACAATGACCTCTGTTTAACGCTTATCCAGATAATATGGACGTTTATTAACCGGCAAAATAGTATACTATTTTGCTAAGGATTTCTCGCTTCATTTGTTGTGGTATTCTGCTTTTATGAGAGCTTTGCAAAACACCGTTCAAAACAACTGCCATATTTCTGATGCCCAGTATGCGGGTAATTATACCCTGTGTATCTACCTGCTAAAAATGCGCGAATTCTATCGCTGGGAAAGTCAGCAGCCCTATGGCGTTCAAATTCCCAGAGATGAAATTGGTCACTGGCTTACCGAGCGCGAACAACTCTGGGATGAGGTTGAAGACAATAGCTACTCACCTCTGATCATTAATAGCAACATCATCGATCCCTTTGAAACCCGTCAGGTAAACAATCATCTCAACGATACGGGATATGTCTATAGCGGCGGCTATGGCCTGTATGGCAAGCCGGTGTTTTTTCTGGCGGAACTGGAACACATGGAAACTCTGGATGACTTTACCCTGTACATTTCATCCAGAGAACTGGCCAGGGATCTGGCTGCACCGCCCGGTATGGTTCAGGATAAATGCGTATTCATTCGTCGCGAATCCCTGCGCCGGTTTATCTGGGAAAAAGTAGAAGAATCCAGCTGGCATAAACAGGAGAATCCCTTAGCCAGAGCTCTGGCCTGTTATGATTTCAATAATCATCCCGATACATCTCTGGAAAAAATGACCGATATCGAAGTGGATACGGTTTTACACCATGAAATTGGTGAAATAAAAGCCGGACAAATTCTCGGCGATGACTGGGAACAGATGCTGACAGATTTACCACGCTCTCAGGCAGAAATTATGGCCCGTGCCGTGCGCGACAATATTGCCGATGCTATATCTACCTTACCAAAATTAATTAACAACGCTGAGGCTGCGCAAATTCACTTCTACTTTGCCAATTTAAGCAGTATGCGTAAACTCATTTTTCCCAGTCTCATGAATTCCTATCAGGACTGGTTAAAAAACAAAAATACATCGGCGATTAAGAAACTGATTAACAAAGCTGAAAAACACTGGATCGATCTGGCCCAATCATTAATTCAGTTACATAAGAAACACGGCAACAATTGTTCTGCACACATGGAAGCCTTGATAAAACACAATTATTTCTAGACAAAACACCTTACAATAGTCAAAAATTAATTCACGGGATTATGCATGTATCACGACTCAACTCAACGAACACCACTGACATCAATCAAAGAAGTTAAACAGGGTAGTTTTATTTATCTTAAAGAAAATGCCTTACCGATTGATATCTGCCGTGAAATCATTCGACGCTTTGAAGCACATCCGGAAGATCAATACAAAGGACGCATAGGTCAGGATTTTAAAGAAAATGACAATATAAAAAAATCCACTGACATAGCCATTAGTGGACTCGAGCACTGGCAGGATATAAATAAAGAACTGTTTCGTTCATTAGGCGCAGCACTACGTGAGTTCGCGCAAACTTTTCCTTTTTTTAAAGGCCCATTTAAAGATGTTGGCTATGCTGTGCAACGCACCAAAGAAGGTGAATACTACAACTGGCATATTGATGGCGGCAGCCATGACTTTGCTGACCGTCAACTGGTCGCACTCTGGTATTTAAATGATGTCCCCGGCCCCGGTGGTGCCACCGAATTTATGTTTCAGGATGTTGCCGTACAACCCAAAGAAGGTGCTCTCGCCCTGTTCCCTCCATTCTGGACACATGAACACCGTAATTCACAATTAACGAAAGGTGTTAAATATGTCGCCACTACGTGGGTCAGCTTCGCATGAAGCTAACCCACTATAATTTGTGTGCTACGCACTATCTATTCACGAGTTCCCACACTCGCAAGCGCGAATAAGATTTGCATAAATAAAGTCACAGAGAGCACAGAGTTTTTTATGTTATCCCAACTGAAGCGCCGTGAAATAAAAAGGTTTTATTCATGAAACAAAGATTCTTCGACTATGCTCAGGATGAAATTTAACAGCATACCTTACAATGATAATCATCTCCCCAAAAACTGCCGAAGATTTTGAAAAATATTTTGATTTACGCTGGCGCATTTTAAGAAAACCCTGGAACCAGCCTGTCGGCAGTGAACGTGATAACGATGAAAATAACAGCTTCCATCTCATGGCAACTGAAAACAATATGGCGCTCGGCGTTGTGCGTTCACAATTCATTAATAACACCACAGTGCAATTAAGATACATGGCTGTTGACCAACCGGCACAAGGTCGTGGTATTGGTCGTTTGTTAATTGAAGCCATGGAAAAACATGCGCGTAACAATGGCGCTGATTCAATTATGTTACAGGCAAGAGAAAATGCCGTCGGATTTTATGAAAAAACCGGATTTAAAATAAAAGAAAAATCTTATGTGTTATTTGACTGTATTCAGCATTACAAAATGACTAAAACAATCTAACATATCAATGACCGCAGCCAGAAGCGGTCATTCAATTAAATATAATCCCATAGAAGAAAAATACTTAGTAATTAATTTTAAAGACAGACCAAGTTTTTGTGTAAAAGCTAAAATCATGGCCAGGCCCTTTCATTGATTTTTTAGGGAGATGTTTGAATTATACTGCCTCCTACAGTTACTAATCTTGTTCCATCCCAGGTGATGTCTCTAATGTGCGGGAATAAAGGTAACTGTTCAGTCCAGATTACTCCGTCGGGTGAGCTGCGCACATCATATCCCACGGCAAAAAAGTGTGAGCCGGACCATTCAACACTATACAGTGTGCCTGTTACTCCAGAAGTTTGTGCCGTCCAGCTTTCACCATCAGGAGATGTCTGAATTGCTGCATAACTTCCATACCCACTCATAGTACCAACAGCAACATATTGATCGCCGGACCAGACAACATGCATAAGTGTACTAGAAACGGCTGAAATCTGTGCTGTCCAGGTAATGCCATCGGGTGATGTCAAAACGGTACCGTTCTCACCCACCGTAACAAACTGTATACCTGACCATATGACATCGTACAGGATTTCAACAGTTCCAGAAGATCTGGGCATCCAGCTTACTCCATCCAGTGATGTTAGAACTGTACCTCTTTTACCCACCGCAACAAACTGTGATCCGGACCATGTAATGCCATAAAGCAAGTTGGTTGTACCTGAAACTTGAGTCGTCCAGTTGATGCCATCAGGAGAAGTTGCTATCGTGCCTTTGATACCATCATTTCCACCAACAGCCACAAACTGTGTACCTGACCAGGCAATATCTTCCAGAGGATGCTCAATACTACTAGTTTGAAGTTCCCAGGTAATACCATCAGGAGATGTAACCACAGCACCCCATATGTAACTTGTACCAACAGCTACGAACTTTGTACCTGACCATACATTTGCACTAAGACTTGCCGGGATACCTGAAAGTTGTGTTGTCCAGCTAATGCCATCTGTTGAACTCAATATTTTACCAGTGGCACCTACCGCGATAAATTGTGCGCCCGACCAGCTTATACTAGAGAGTGATGCCTCAGTCTGCTGCAGCCGTGCCGTCCATGTAATGCCATCAGGTGATGTCAGTACGCTATCACCGTCACTTCCATAAGGATTGCGACCAACACCCACAAATTGAGTGCCAGACCACACGATGTCATAAATACTCGAACTGGTACCCGGATTTCGATAAGTCCAGGTTACACCATCTGGTGATGTTAGAACCTTGCCTGCTGAAGGACTGCTAGAACCATTATGTCCTCCCGCGACAAATTGAGTACCAGACCATGTGACTGACATAATATTGATTACAGTACCCGGATTTCGGGATGTCCAGTTAATGCCATCCGGTGATGTTAGAATCAGCCCGGGGTAACTGCCCACAGCGACGAACTGTGTTCCTGACCAGGTTACATCATAAATATGATCAGCAGCTGATTGCGATGACCATACCACGCCATCTGACGATGGTGAGTATCATCCCAACACCGGCCACGGTACTACTAGCACCTACTGCAACATAGGTAGAACCAGACCAGGCCACACTATAAAGTGCGGCTGTTGCCCCTGTTGCATTTGATGACCAGTTCAATCCATCGCTGGAGGTTCGAATTATGCTACTACCCCCAACTGCAACAAACTGCGTTCCATCCCATATCATTTTAGTAATGGAAGAGCCCGGGGTATGAGTTTCCCAGTTTGCTCCATCACTTGAGGTCATTAAAACACCAGCACCTGCAACTACAAACTGTGATCCTGACCACGCCACACTACTTAAATATTCTCCGTATGATCTTAACGTCCAGTTCATGGCTGATGCTGTAAAGTTATTTGATGCAGAGCTGTTATTACTGACTGAAACATCTATGTTTGTTGGACCAAACAGGTAGCCAGCCATATCTGGTATTACAGTATAAGAACCGTTTGTTAATCCGGTAAAACTGTAATTACCAAATGTGTCTGTAGTTGAGGTTGCAGTGCTATTACCCTGCAGGTGTACTGTGACACCTGAAAGGGCACCACCACCAGAAATGGAAACTGTTCCAGAAAGATCATAAGTAATTACAGAAGCGATAAAATCAACATTTGCCACATCTGCATCACTAATAGTTACATTAGTATCAGGAGGATTAAAATTGTATCCAGTCAAACTCGGGGATACATTATAAGAACCATTCATTAAATCAGTAAAACTATAATTACCAGAAGCATCAGTAGTAGTGGTTGAAGATGATGTTCCACTGAGAGTCATGGTAACACCTTCCAGGACATCACCACTTACTTTACCTGAAACAGTATGTATAGATGGGGAGGGATCTTCTGGTTCTGGTTCTGGTTCTGAACCACCGTCTCCAAAACACGAAGCCAGCAATAAAACAATTAGAACGAGAAAAAAGCCTTTAAACATTTTATAGCTCATGTGCCTTCTCCTTTGAGCTACGTATTCCACGATTAGTTAACAGGCTTTTGTTATTTTTATTATATTCCTGTTTTGAAAATTCCTATGTTCAAAATATGACATTTAAATCAAGATATCTTTGAGCTGTATCAACATGCATGATGAATATGATGAATGTCTGTTTTGGGTCGATAGCAGTATTAAGTCTTATATACTTACTTGTCAGTTTTTACCTACATAATTTTACCAAAACACCTGATTACTTCTTCAGATATTAAGCACATAATGAATTAAATACTGGGATTTGTGGTGGGCTAATGCAGC
>JAOUMX010000102.1 GCA_029881275.1 Gammaproteobacteria bacterium
CGGGTCATTTGATGATAGCAAAGTCAGCAAGATGGCCGGGGTACGCAAGGTGGTGCGGGTGGAAGATAACGCCGTGGCCGTGGTCGCTGATACCTGGTGGCAGGCAAAAACCGCTCTGGATGCCTTACCAGTTAGCTGGGATAAAGGTCCCCATGCGAAACTGACCAGTGCTGTTATCGACAAGATGCTGGATGAAGGCCTAACCTCCAGCGACAAGGTGTTCCTCGGTAATCAGAATGGGGATGTAAGTAAAGCGTTCAAGGGGGCAGCAAAAACAATCGAAGCGACATATCGCTATCCTTACCAGAACCATGCCACTATGGAACCGATGAATGCCACTGCACGCTGGAGCAAAGATAAATGTGAAGTCTGGTGTCCGACTCAAAATGGTGAAGCGGCGCTGGAAGCAACAGCTGAAGCGGCCGGGTTACCGATTGGCCAGTGTGATGTCTACAAGCTTCATCTGGGGGGTGGTTTTGGTCGACGGGGTGCGGTACATGATTTTGTTACGCAAGCGGTTGCGATTGCCAGACAGCTGCCCGGTATACCGGTGAAACTGCTCTGGTCACGTGAAGAAGATATGGCTCATGGTCAATATCACCCGATTACCAAGTGCAAACTCATAGGGGGTATTGATGACAAGGGCAATTTAACCGGTTTACAGGTGCGTATCTCGGGGCAATCGATTCTTGCTTCCATTCGACCGCAATGGCTGGCAGAGAATGGCGCTGACATGATTACCTTTCAGGGCTTTCATAGCGACGGTGACCATGCCATCAGTTATTCAGTACCGAATTTGCGGGTGGAACACGCCATGCGTAATCCGCCGGTGCCGCCGGGTTTCTGGCGTGGTGTTAACATCAATCAAAATACTATTTATATCGAATGCTTCATGGATGAACTGGCTCATGCAGCCAATAAAGATCCACTGGAGTTTCGTCGTCAGTTAATGGCAAATCATCCCAAAAACCTGGCCGTACTCAATACAGTGGCAGAAAAAGCCGGTTGGGGTAAAGCCGCCGCAAAAGGCGTATATCGTGGACTGGCAGTGACCAAAACCTTTGGTAGTTATGTGGCGGCCTGTGCAGAAGTGTCGGTGGATAATAAAGGTAAACTCAAAATTCATCGTATCGTTGCAGCAACCGATCCCGGTTATGCGGTTAATCCGCAACAGATCGAAGCGCAGGTAGAAGGCTCATTTGTCTATGGTCTGTCTGCATTGCTCTATGGTGAATGCACCATCAAAGACGGTGCAGTGGAGCAATCCAATTTCCATAACTATCCATCAATGTTGATTGATGAAATGCCCAGGGTGGATGTTATTGTCATGCCCTCGGGTGGTTTCTGGGGCGGCATTGGTGAACCGACGATTGCGGTTGCTGCACCGGCGGTACTAAATGCCATTTTTGCTGCGACGGGTAAACGTATTCGTCAGTTTCCGTTAAAGGGCGTTGATCTAAGAGCGGGTTAGTTAACACACTTAAAAGGAAAAAATCACTGGATGCAAGGTTACGCAACAGATCAGGGTATTTTGCAGACGGCGCTTGATTGGCTGAAGCAAGGTCATGATGTGGCATTGGTAACGGTACTGAAAACCTGGGGTTCATCACCGCGTCCATTGGGTTCCCTGATGATTATGCGACGTGATGGTATTCATGCGGGTTCAGTGTCCGGCGGTTGTGTTGAAGACGATCTGGTTAAACGTTATCGCGATCAACATCTCAGTGATAGTAATCCGACACGTGTTGATTATGGTGTGAACCGTGATGATGCAACACGTTTCGGTTTGCCCTGTGGTGGTCGCCTTGAATTGCTGGTTGAACGGCTGAATGATCACCAGCAATTAGAACAATTACTCACTGCTCTACAGCAGCAACAGCTGATTGCCCGTCACCTGGATCTGCAAACTGGCAGGGTTACCTTACAGACCGCCAGTGTCGCAGACCATTTTATTTATACTCATAGTTATGTACGCAAAATATTCGGTGCTCAATGGACGATGTTACTGATTGGTGCGGGTCATGTGTCTCACTATGTTTCACAAATGGCTTTACTACTGAATTACCGTGTCATCATCTGTGATCCACGGGATGAGTATGCACAACCCTGGAATGTGGAGGGTACTGAATTAAGCGCACTGATGCCTGATGATGCAGTCAAAAGTTTTGTTCAGCAGCCATGCAGTATCGTGGTGGCGCTCACCCATGATCCAAAACTGGATGATATGGCATTAATGGCCGCACTGGATTCGCCAGCCTTTTATGTGGGTGCCATTGGTTCTCGGCGTAATTGCGAATTACGACGAAAAAGGCTCAAACAACTGGGCTTAACGCCAAGCCAGTTGCAACGTTTACACGCACCCACCGGATTAGCCATTGGCAGCCATACACCAGCAGAAATTGCTGTCTCGATTCTGGCTGAAATCACCCAGCAGCGTAATGCGGTCACTCATTCTATTAAGCAGTCAGTTAGTCTGGTATGAGTAAGCTTGTTGGTATTTTACTGGCCGCCGGGAAAAGCAGCCGATTTGGCAGTCAGAAACTGTTATATCCGCTGAGTGATAATACTCCTATGATATTGGCAAGTGCAGCAAAGCTGGTGCATGTTTTACCTGATTCGATTGTTGTTATTAACCATACACTCAGCGGTCTGACTAGACAGCTTGAAAAAATGGGCATGCGTGTGGTTATTAATGAACAGGCTGAGAAGGGCATGGGGTGTAGTATTGCCTGTGGAGTTCGTGCCAGTGATGATGCCAGTGCCTGGCTGATCATGTTAGCCGATATGCCATATATAAAAACCGAAACAATCGGACTACTGGCGGACACACTCAAGTGCGGTGCAAAAATGGTTGCGCCAGTGCTGAATCAACAACGCGGACATCCGGTTGGGTTTAATCAGTGCTTTAAACATGAACTGTTAGCATTGAATGACGACATGGGTGCACGTCAGGTGTTGAAAAAATATCAACATGCGCTTGAGCTGGTTTCAATTACTGATGAGGGGGTTTTAATAGACGTCGATCAGGTAAGTGATGTTTTATAATTTAAACAGACATTAGAGCCGCTTGGTTTAGAGCGTATGGGAGTAAGTTGGGATAGATCTCAATTCTTTCTAGAAAAGTTATACAGAGATAATTCATTAATTTGGGATAAGAAAATGCAATAAAATATTCATATATGTTGAATTATTTTGTTTAATATAAACTAGTCTGATAATGTTCTAGTAAATTACTGAAATATATAAGTATATTATCTCCAGTCACCGGGCACATTATTATATCGTCAGCAAAATAATGTCCTGATTATTAAAGTGAATCTTGTCGTCGTCACTTCTGAGAAATAGAACAGGTTACTCATCTGTTGCAAAGCATGCAGATGAAATTCATTACGCAAAATTCGGGTAAAAATAGCCAAAAAACAGTATCTTCGTTAAAATAGCAAAATAAATTTTTATTTATAGTCTAAGCTCATTTGAATGGGTTAGTTCATTGCTGTTGAACATATGAACAAACTTAATTTGCATGATTTTTCTAAACACTCTCGTGGCTAGAAACATTACATTCTGTGATTGTCTTCTACGATTTAATTGATAAATAAACCTAGAATATAAATGTCAATAATTATATTGGCATTATTGTGTGTATTTTAATTAAATCTTCTATAAGTGCTTGATATGAAAAGTAAAATAATAATTTCTTTAGTAATTCTATGTACTGGTTTGCTGATGGGTACTTCAATGGCCCAGGAAGTCTCGAAAGCACAGATTAAAGGTCTGGATGAGCAGGTTCAGGAAATCAAGAAAGATGTGCTTGGCATTTCAACAGAACTGGCATTGCTGGAAGAGAAATTACTTTACCCCTCAAATACCCAGGTTTCTGTATTTGTGTCTTTTGCAGATAAAGAAGGTTTTCGCCTGGATGCAATGGACGTCAAACTGGATGGTCAGGAGGTTGTTCATCACTTGTACACGGCAAAGGAACTGGAGGCACTGCGTAATGGTGGTGTGCAGCGCATTTATACAGGCAATATTCGCACAGGAGAGCATCAAATTGAAGTTGTCTTCCTGGGTAAATCCGGTCTTGGTGGTGTTTATCGTGAAAAAGCCAGTCATACAATTACCAAGGGTGTAAAACCAAAACTTGTTGAAGTAAAGGTTGCTGGCTCAGGTCTTGGTGATGCCATTGAGTTTAAAGAGTGGTAATCCATGAAGCCATTCAAGCTTCTATTAATCCCGATTCTAAATATTGGAATAATGACTTTCCAGACTGTCGATGCCAAACCAGCGACAGATCTATTTTTTGGTGAGGCTATTTATTATGCCCATAAGGGTGAATATTTTGATGCTATTTCTCGATTAGATACAGAACTTGGGCAGTATTATGGACTTGATGAACCGGGTCTTGACTCATTGCATCAATTTATAGACAACGCCCAGTTTTCTGTAGGTGATTTTGAACTTTATTATCGTATGCATCAACGAGCTGGCAGGGCAATCACGTCAGTTATTGAAGGCAATGTAGAACCAGCAGTTAGAAACAAGGCCATTTATCGTTTAGCTAAAATTCTTTTACAAAAAAATCAGCCTGTTAATGCATTACATGCTATCGAGAGAATCAAGGGTGATATACCCGACGATATTCGAGATGATATTGAATACGTTAAAGCCGTAATTTTTATGGTTAACGGGCGACCAACAGATGCCATTAATATTTTGACCGGACTGCAAAGTAGCAGTACTCATGGTGGTTTTGCAGCTTATAACCTGGGCATAGCTTTATTACAACTGGGCAAGGATGATGAAGGCATTATACAGCTGGATAAAGCAGGCGCGACCAGTGGTAGTGATGAAGGAACCAAAGCCATAAGAGATAAAGCTAATCTGGCATTGGGTTATAAATTACTGGAAAGTGGACAGCCAGAGATGGCTAAAAAATACCTTGATCGAGTAAGACTCAATGGTGCATTTTCTAATCGTGCTTTACTCGGATCTGGCTGGGCAGATATTGCTCTTAAGCAATATGATCGAGCACTTGTACCCTGGACTATGTTATCGAAACGCAATGTTACGGATAGAGCGGTACAGGAAGTGTTACTGGGTGTCCCATTTGCATATGGTAAGTTAGGTTTGCATGGTAAAGCGGCTATTTTATATGGCAAAGCACTGGATTCTTTTGACACAGAATTAAACAAGCTGGATGCTTCTATAAAAAGCATTCATGATGGAAAGTTTCTTGAAGCCCTGGCACGTGAAGAATTAAAACTCGATAAGAGCTGGGTTGTTAAATTACGTGATCTGCCTGATGCACCAGAAACTCATTACCTTATGCATCTTATGGCATCCCATGATTTCCAGGAATCATTGCAGAATTATTTTGATCTTGAGGAAATGCGAAAACGATTACTTAAATGGGAAGTTAACATTAATGCGTACCAGGAACTGGTTAATATACGACGTGAATATTACAAGCCATTATTACCCGTCATAGAGAAGCAGTTTCAGTTACTTGATTCACGTATGAGACTTAGAATCGAGCAGCGAGATAATCTTGAAAATAAATTGCAATCAATGCTAATTGCACCAAGGCCGCAGTTTTTGGCAACTGTCTCCGAGCGTATTAACGGGTCTCGTGTAGAAAACCTTGAAAAACGTGTTAAGCATCTGGCGCTGACAGATGAATCAAGACAACGCGTTGAGCTTTTAAGAGGCGTACTGAACTGGAATATTCTGACTGAATATCATGAACGCCTGACACAGGCATTTAAACGTCTACGCGAACTTGATGGCGTGGTTGCTGATTTAAAAAATACCTATCGCTCATTTGTTCGTACCAGGCAATCGGCCACACAAAGTTATGAAGGTTATGATGATGTACTTAATACATTACGACTCAAGGTGGTTGATAGTCAGGAACGCATCAAGACAGCCATGCTAAGACAGGGGCATATGCTGGAAACCATGGCGATCAATGAACTTGATACACGACGTAAACGTATTGAAGGTGATCAGGTTAAGGCAAGATTTGCACTGGCTGAGAGTTATGACCGAGCACAAAAAGCACAGGCAGATGAAGAGCTACTAAAAACAGTTGAAGAAAACGCAAGGCGTGCAGGTGAATTAGCCAAAGAGAAGGAAAAAAGTGAGGCGTTAAAGGGTGGCGATATAAATAACGTCAATGATACGACTGGCAAGGACGTGGTTAAATAATGAGATTATATTATTCACTTATTTTAGTTTTGCTTATATTTATTAGTGCGTGTGCCACTATCGATGAGAATGGCACCCTGGCACAGCTTCGTCAGGTTTCTATTAAGCTCGAGGACGAAAAAATAGACGGTGGCATTGAAAAAGCCATGAAAAGTTATCAGCGTTTTCTTGAGGAAACACCAGAAACCGCGATGACACCAGAGGCTATACGTAGACTGGCGGATTTAAAAATTGAGCGTCAAAATGAAATAATGGATGCTAAAGCTGAAAAGGCAAGTAAACAATCAGCGTCTGTCAAATCCACAAATGTAACTGAGAAATCATCTCAAGAAGTCATTAAAAATAAAAAATCAGTTGCTGATGAGAAAGCTCTTGCAGCGACGGGTAGTGAATCTGATGATGATTTTGAAAAACGAGCCACACAGTCACAGGAAATAGAATCAACAATAAATGATCAGGTGTCATTGGCAGATGGTTCTACAGTTGATATGAACAATGTTGGCGCTAAAGAAGCAATCGTGCTCTATAAGCAATTACTTGAACGATTCCCTCTGTATGAACGCAATGACCAGGTTTTGTACCAGATGTCACGCGCCTATGAGGAAATGGGTGAAGTAGAAGAAGCCATGGTTGTAATGAACAGGATTACCAGAGAATATCCTGATTCAAGATACCTTGATGAGGTCCAGTTTAGAAGGGCAGAGTATTTTTTTACCAGAAAAAAATTCCTCGATGCTGAAGATGCATATAAAGCGATTGTAAAAATCGGCGACTCATCCTTCTATTACGATCTTGCATTATATAAGCTTGGCTGGACGTTCTATAAACAGGAATTGTACGAAGATGCCCTGCAATTTTTCATGTCCCTGCTTGATCATAAAATATCCATTGGTTATGACTTTGAGCAGACTGAAGATAAAATTGCCAAAAAGCGAATTGATGATACCTACCGTGTTATCAGTTTAAGTTTCTCGAATCTTGATGGTGCAGATTCAATCATTAGTCACTTTAACAAGGTGGGTAAAAAACCTTATGAAGTCGGCGTCTATCGAAATCTGGCTGAACATTATTTCATAAAAAGGCGTTATGGTGATGCAGCTGTCACTTATAATGCTTTTGTTGAGCGTAACCCGCTACACAAAGTGTCACCGCAATTTCATATGCGCGTAATTGATATATACAAATTGGGTAATTTTCCAAAGCTTGTGCTTGAAGCAAAACGAAGTTTTGCCAGTGCTTATGGTCTGAAATCAGACTACTGGAAACATTTTGATGCAAAGGAATATCCTGAGGCCATCGCAAACTTACAGACAAATATTTCTGATCTGGCGATACATTATCATTCTCTGTATCGTAACAAATATTATGCTGATAGTAGAAAAGAAAACTATGCGGAAGCTGAACACTGGTACAGAGAATTTATTAATTCTTTTCCAAAAGATATAAAAACTCCAAAATTACATTTCCAGCTTGCTGAAATGCTGCTTCAGGGTAAAGAGTTTAATAAATCAGCAAATGAATACGAGAAAGTGGCTTATAATTATCCTGCGCATGAAAAATCATCTCAGGCTGGCTATGCCTCAGTTTATGCATTCCGTGAAAACCTAAAAATAACCAGTGTCTCAATGCAGCCCATTGCAAGACAGGATGTGATTCGTAGTTCTCTAAAATTTGCTGATGCCTTCCCTGAGCATGACAAGGTTACTATTGTTCTTGCGGCACTGGCTGAAGATTTGTTTGAAATTAAGAGTTACGAACTGGCTATAACAACAGCTAAAAAGATGATCGATAATTATCCTGATGCAGAAAGTAAATTGCGTAAAGGCGCCTGGATGATTGTTGCTCATTCATCTTATGAAACTACTCAATACAAGAATGCCGAGGATGCTTATCTTCAGGTATTGCTTTTAACTGATAAAAGCCTCAAGGAATACAATGACCTGGTTAATAACCTGGCGGCATCAATATATAAACAGGGTGAATCAGCTGCTGTGCTGCAGGATTATAAAACAGCAGCTGATCATTTTCTTCGTATAGCCAAAGTCGCGCCTAATTCAAGTATACGTAAAACCGCTGAATTTGATGCTGCATCAGTTTTGATTAAACTTAATGACTGGAACAGGGCTGCCAGTGTGCTTGTGGCTTTCAGAAATACATTTAATGATAAACAAATGCAACATGATGCCACTAAAAAGCTGGCTGTTGTTTATCAGGAAGCTGAGCGTTATGAAGAGGCAGCGGTTGAATTTGTCAGGATTGAACAGGAATCAAAAGATAATGAAGTACGGCGTGAGGCATTAATTCTTGCTGCGCAGATGTATGAAAAAATAGAAAAACACAAAAATGCACTGACTATTTTTCAGCGCTATGTTGATTTGTTTCCCAAGCCATTGGAATTCGCACTTGAAACACGATATAAAATGGCTAATTTGTATAAATCCTGGGGTAATGAAAAAAATTATCACCAGGAACTTAAGCGTGTTATTTCGATCGATGCAACAGCGGGTAGCGAACGTACTGATCGAACTAGATATCTTGCCGCTAAATCTTCATTAGTGCTTGCCGAGCCTTCCTATGAGAAATTCGCGGCTATTAAACTGACTATGCCATTTAAGCGCAACCTGAAGCTTAAGCAAAAAGCCATGAAAAATGCTGTGAATGATTTTAATAAGCTTGTTAAATATCAGGTGGGTGATGTTACAGCGGCCGCAACTTATTATCTCGCAGAGATATACTATAACTTCAGTCGTTCTTTAGCAGAATCAGAACGTCCTAAAGATTTGAATGAAATTGAAAAAGAGGAATACGAGCTTGCATTAGAGGATCAGATTTTTCCGTTTGAAGAAAAAGCTATCGCTGTTCACCGTAAAAATCTTGAGTTGATCAGTATTGGCATATATAGCATGTGGATTGATAAAAGTCTTGATAAACTCGGTGCGCTAATGCCGGCCAGATATGCAAAATATGAGGAAAGCACGGGTTTTATTGAATCCC
Source organism: Gammaproteobacteria bacterium (assembly GCA_029881275.1). Taxonomy (GTDB): domain Bacteria; phylum Pseudomonadota; class Gammaproteobacteria; order SZUA-229; family SZUA-229; genus JAPHQX01. Next base: position 9,202 of record JAOUMX010000102.1, read on the forward strand.
TGGATGTGTATAAATATCAGTTTATTGCTACTGCTGTAGAGGCGCCACCTTCACCAGTTAACAATTCACCTTCGGGCGAGACCGATCAGGATAAATCGAATGTACCACAGGGCTCTGATGAATCAAATAAGCCTAATAATACACAGGCCGTACTATCTGTAACACAAGCCGGACCCGATTCATGATGATTTTTAACTGCTTTGATATTCTAAAACGAACTATTTTCTTTTTATTTGTTGTTAATTTACTGATTGGTTGCGCATCAACTCAAACTAATGAAGGCATGCAGGTCAATCAGAGTAGTGACTTTGTTATCCGTGATGATGTTGATGTGCGACCAGAGGTTAAAGACGATTTCGAAAAAGCTGTACGACTTCTCCAGGAAGAAGATTATGAAAGGGGTATCAGGCTTTTAACCAGAATAGTTGAACGTTCTGAAAATAGTATTGCACCCTATATTAACCTTGGAATTGCATATAGAAAAACAGGCGAGATGAAACAGGCTGAAGAAAATCTTAATAAAGCTCTTGCGC
>JAOUMX010000103.1 GCA_029881275.1 Gammaproteobacteria bacterium
GTGCTACGGTTGTTAAAAGTCTGTGGTGTGGATCGCGTGCAGGGACATTATATTTCTGAGCCACTGGAAAAAATTGTATAGAGATTTTTTAAAATCACTGTTTGTTGTAGATAAATATATTTACAGTCTAAGCTTGTATCCGATAGTGATTACCGGTAGTTGAAGTTCAAGCTCAAATCTGTCTATGTTGCCATTCGGTGTAAACTGTTTCATCTGTATAACCAGATTTTTGTATTCGTATCTGATGATAACGCCCGTTGAATAACCAAAGGTTGATCCATGAATAGGTTCGATTGCAAGTGCGGGCTGGTTGACTAAAATTGTTCCATCAATGGATAAATAACCAATACCTAACCCTGCGCCTATTTTAAATGACCAGTCTGCTGATTCGTCTTTGTTAAAGTTATAAAAAATAGCAGGCGTCAGGTACAGGTATTCACCACTGGAAGATGTATAAATATGTTCTAGTGGTGCCGGGGCTATACCCCATACATCATGTCGTTTGACTTTATATGTATCGAGACCAAATTCAATATAGTATCCAAATGAACTTTTGTCCCAGTAGTTATCGAGTGATTTTATAGATAAGGCAAGATCCAGTCTTAAGTCACTTTCCTGATCATGTATGGTTCTGCCCGGGTTGGCGTCCAGGTGCGCGCCGTTGACTGAAATGCCGGCAAAGGCTTCCATTGCATAACCAGAGCATGGAAAAATACTGACAGCGATAGCCAGAGCTGGAAATAACTGCTTGATTAATAGAGGCTGCAGTGACATTTGAATAGCCAGTAGCTGTTTGCATATTAAAATTATAATTGATTGATAATTATGCGTAATTGATAAAAGTTGGAAAATAATTAGCTGCTTCTAATTATTTTATCTGTTTCCAGGTCGCGTATTTCTGATGGGTTTTTGAAACCCTGAATGTGGTCAGTTAGATAATAATCGATCATATCACCAAAATATTGACGAGTTTTCAGTATGGTTTTAGCTGCGGGCTGGCCACTGCGGTTGGCACTGGTTGAGACAATCGGGTGTCCGGTAATGTCGCAAAGTTTCTCGCAGAGGGGATGCCGGGTGATGCGTACGGCAATTTTTGTATGATTGCCGGTTATCCAGAAGGGTGTTAAGAGTGATGCCTTTACCAGCCAGGTCGTCGGTTTATCTGTTTGCTGACTAAGCTTTTGCAATTGCTCTTCTGTTATATCAAGGAAGGGTAATAGTTGTTCGATGTGACTGGCAATCAGTATCAGGCCTTTGTCAACACTGCGCTGTTTCAGGGTTAGTAATTTCTGTACTGCAAGTTTGTCCAGTGGATTGCAACCAAGGCCGATTACAGATTCGGTAGGATAGGCAATGACATCACCCGCATGAATATGTTGGCGGGCCAGATTTAGGGCGAATCGGGAGCTCACGGTTTTTTAGGGGTTGCTTTTTTCTTGGCGGTTTTCTTTTTAGCCGTTTTCTTCCTGGCGGTTTTTTTCTTGGCCACTTTCTTCTTGGTGACTGCTTTCTTTTTAGGCTCGGCCTTTTTCCTGGCAGCTTTTTTCTTGCGGCCTTTTCGCTCAGGCGCTTCGGCAATTAACTTTTCACATTCTTCGAGAGTGAGTGATGCGGGTTCTCTATCCTTGGGGATTTTGGCATTTTTGTTGCCATCGGTAATGTAAGGTCCGTAGCGCCCATTAAGGACCTGAATGTCGGTGCCCTCAAAACTTTTGATATGTTTGTTAGCTTCGAATTCTTTTTTCTCTTTGACTAATTCCAGTGCGGTTTCCAACGTGATGTTGTAGGGGTCTATGCCCTGCAGCTGGTATTCTTTTCGAATCGATACAAAGGTGTTGCCAAATTTTACATAGGGACCGAAACGGCCGGTGTTGGTTGAAACTTCTTCGCCTTCATCGGTAAAGCCCAGAACACGAGGTAATACAAATAATTCCTCGTAATTATCCATGTTGATGTCGGCCATTTTCTGGCCCGGCTTGAGGCTGGCAAATTCCGGTTTTTCTTCATCATCTTTATCACCAATCTGAATGAAGGGTCCGTAGGGTCCCATGCGAACAGTAATGGGTTTGCCACTTTTAGGACATATACCAATTTGACGTGACTGGGCGACATCGGCGCGACTGACATTGGCTTCTTTATCATCTACCAGTGTTTTGAAGGGGTCCCAGAATGCACGCATGATTGGCACCCAGTCTTTCTCACCGCGTGAAATAGAATCCAGTTCGTCTTCAAGTCGTGCAGTGAATTCATAATCCACATACTGGGTAAAATGCTGTGTTAAAAACATATTTACGATACGACCAATATCCGTGGGTGTGAAACGTCGGTTATCTACTTCGGCATAACCACGATTCTGTAATGTTGAAATAATGCTGGCATAAGTTGACGGTCTACCGATGCCGTATTCTTCCAGTGCTTTTACCAGGCTGGCCTCTGTAAAGCGCGGCGGTGGTTCGGTGAAATGCTGGTCACTGCGAATTTCAATTAATTTTAACTGTTCACCTTCTTCCAGTGGTGGTAATAATTTTTCATCATCATCTTCGCTACCATTTTCATCATCATCCTTGCCTTCCATGTAGACAGTCATGAAGCCAGGGTGCTTGATGGTGGATCCATTGGCTCTAAACTGATTGCCTTCACCACAGCTCATGTCAACAGCTACCGTATCCAGTGTTGCGTGAATCATCTGGCAGGCAACGGTACGTTTCCAGATCAGCTCGTAAAGTTTGAGTTGATCAGGTGATAAATGATCTTTTATCTGTTCAGGAAAATGTCGTGCCGATGTCGGGCGAATCGCCTCATGAGCTTCCTGAGCATTTTTAGATTTATTTTTGAAAACGCGTGCTTCGTCGGGCAGATTGTCTTTGCCATAGCGTTCAGTTATCAGTTCACGCAGTTCATCCAGTGCATCCTGTGCCAGCGTTACCGAGTCGGTACGCATATAGGTAATCAGACCGACGGTTTCACCACCAATATCGATACCTTCATATAACTGTTGCGCGGTACGCATGGTGCGTTGTGCCGAGAAGCGCAGTTTACGTGAGGCTTCCTGTTGCAGTGTCGATGTGGTGAAAGGTGCTGCCGGATTGCGCTTGCGCTGTTTCTTTTCAACATTTACAACCACCAGTTTGCCATTGGCTGCCTGGGTTAATGTTTTCTGGGCCTGTGCCGCGCTATCTGTATTATTGATAGTAAACTGCTCGACTTTTTCATTTTTGTAGAGTCGAAGTTTTGCCGTAATGGGCTTGCTGTCTTTTTCTGTGTCCGCTTCCAGGGTCCAGTATTCCTGGGGCTCGAATTTTTCAATTTCTTCTTCGCGTTCCACAATCATGCGCAGGGCAGGACTCTGTACACGGCCAGCGGACAAGCCGCGCTGTACTTTTTTCCATAGCAGGGGGGACAGATTAAAACCAACCAGATAATCCAGTGCTCGGCGTGCCTGCTGTGCATTGATGAGTTCCATCGACAGGTCGCGTGGGTTATCAATGGCTTCTTTTATGGCGCGTTTGGTGATTTCGTTAAAGGCAACGCGTTTGATGTCTTTATCATCAAGCAGGTTTTCTTCTTTTAATAATTCATACAGGTGCCATGAAATGGCTTCCCCTTCGCGGTCAAGGTCGGTGGCCAGATAGAGTGTGTCTGCTTTTTTTAATGCCTTTTTAATAGCATCAACATGCTTCTCATTTTTTTCAATGACCTGATACTTCATCTGAAAATCATGTTCAGTATCAATGGCACCTTCTTTGGGTACCAGATCACGAACATGACCATAAGAAGCAAGAACCTGAAAATCCTTACCGAGGTATTTTTTTATGGTTTTTGCTTTGGCGGGTGACTCTACAATGACGAGGTTTTTGCTCATGGAGTTTTTATTGTCGCAATACCTTTTATAATTTTTTAATGCATATAGTCCACAATCTGGTCAAATACCAGGCTTTCCATCCAGGCGTAGGCATTTTCCTCACCCGGGTGGCTATAGAGCACAATCATGACTATCCATTTAAGTTGTTCTATTTCCAGCTGTGTATCCAGGGCGATAACTCTATCCAGAATTAATTCTCGGGTAACGGCGGTTAAGATGCCGGAATGCTCCAGGAAAAACAAAAAGCCCATACATTCGATGTCGAGCAGTTCTTTTTCCAGATCACTGAAGACACGAAAAGAGGTGTTTTTATCCTCATCTTCCTCAGCATCCTGTTGAATAATGGCCAGATCTTCCAGCCAGTCAAATGCCTTGAGTATTTCATGCTGGGGAAAACCCAGCTGTTCCAGTTTGTCGATAACGATATCGGATTCAGGCGAAATAAACGGTTCTTCGCCAATAAAGTTTTCAAACAGATACATCAATACATCTACAACAGTTTGCTTCATATCGCCGCTCTTACTCTTAAGCCCCTTTGGATACGCGAGAATATTGACCTCTATCTGAGACAACATACCCCTGTAGTTCAAGAATCAATAGCATGGATGCAATTTCAGCAGCGCCCAGATTGCATTTTTCAACCAGTTCATCAACCGTTGCAGGTTCATATTCCATGCCATTTAACAGTGTTTGATAGGCTGGATCGAAATGATTTTCTGCCTCTGCATCCTTTATTTTGGCGATAGTATGGCTTGAAGCGTCAAGTTTTACCAGCGGTAATAATTCTTCCAGAATATCGGCAGCGGTTTCAACCAGCTTGGCGCCCTGTCGAATCAGCTGATGGCAGCCTCTGGCAAGCGGGTTATGAATCGAGCCTGGAATGGCAAAAACTTCCCGTCCCTGTTCCATGGCATGTTGTGCCGTGATCAGCGAGCCGCTGTTTTTTGCCGCCTCAACCACCAGCGTGCCAATGCTCAAACCACTGATAATCCGATTACGTCTGGGGAACAGGCCTTTGTGCGGCGCTGTGCCCAGTGGCGATTCGGTAATAATGCAGCCCTGATTGACAATCGCCTGAGCCAGCTTCAAATGTGATCGGGGATAGACCTGATCAAGGCCGTTGGCAACCACGGCAACCGTGCCGGCGATGCCTTCCAGTGCGCCCTGATGACAGGCACCATCAATACCTCTGGCTAGACCGCTGGTGATGGTGATGCCGGCAGCGGATAAATGGTGAGCAAATTCCCGTGCGGTTCTTAAACCGGCAGCGGTGGCTGAGCGGCTACCCACTATCGCCAGCTGGGGTTGATGCAAATAATCCGTATCGCCGGCGGCGAACAGCATAAAGGGCGGGTCAGGCAGGTTTTTCAGTGCTTCAGGGTAGCCAGGCTGGTCGATACAGACAATATGATGATTGTCTTTGCGTGACCAGGTAATGTCTTTTTCGATACTGGCCCAGTCCGGTTGACTGAGTTTCTCCAGGGCCGTTGTTGAAACACCATGGTCTTCCAGTCGGGATTTTGGGGTAGCCAGAATGCCAGCTGCCGAATCATATTGATTCAGCAGCTGATGGAGAAGTCGGGGTTGTAAATTGGCTCTGTGTAACGCGAGTCTGGACGAAAGATCATCCACTGAAAGTGTTGTATCAGGGTCGTTTGACAGCGTCATGTTTCCTTATAACTCGAGTCGATTCCAGTATCAGTCCGTAACTGACATGATCAAAGGTTTTGAATACCATCATCAGGCCGCTACGTTCGTCTGGCAATTGAACCATAAGTTTGTGTTCTTCGCCACGCTCGATTTTTTTGTCGGACAGGAAACGGTCTCTGGCCAGTTCACCCTTCTGGTAGGTTGCCAGAATGTGGCCGATTTCTAGACCATGTTCCGAACCCCGGTTGATCACGCCGATCTGGTATTTGGCGATACCTGAAATAGCATCAAACAGGGAGATGACCTGACCCTGTATATTGGTCTTGGGTAAACGAGGATAATAGATTCTATCCGTAGAGCTTTTATCGACAGCCATCAGGCGGTCACCTACCAGTACTTCCCGGTTGGTGCTGATCAGTTCGCCTGCTGAGGGGGTGCCATAGGAATTAATGCGGGCATCACCGGCATATATAATTTCGTAGCCGAGTAGTTCTTCCGTTTCAGGATCGAATAATTCATTGCCTTTACGGAATACGCTGTAACGCACGCGTTCCTTATCCAGTTCGCCACGAACATAAATTTTATTATTGGCACCGAGTATTAAGTGAGCATCATCACTGCCCAGGATATAAGGTGCCTGCTCCCATTCTTCTTTGGTGATCACGCGGGGGCGGGTAATAAACTGACGAATTGCATCATTTGGAATGATGGGAATGGCTTCATCCAGTGATTTACGATGAATATTCGGCGACAGTTTAACCACGTTCAGGCCTTCTTTTGAAGTTTTCGCGGTTTCGGTGCGAATCACCTCATCGCCCTGGTTAACCTGGATTTGTGGTTTGCCATCCACATATATAAGAGTAAGAATATCGCCAGGGTAAATCAGGTGAGGGTTGGCAACCTGTGGATTACGTTGCCAGATTTCAGGCCAGTACCAGGGGTCATCAAGGAATTTGGCAGTAATATCCCACAGCGTGTCGCCTTTTTTCACGATATACTGTTGCGGGTAATTCGCTTTAACTCGAATCATGTCTGCACTGGCAGGTGACGATTCCTCCGGAGCAAATGGATGCCTGATATCAGGTTCCGATTCCAGTGCAGAGGTTTGAGCCTGATTATCGGCATCTGCTGAAGGTTGCGGTTGATTTGAAGAGCATGCCATATTAATGAAAGCGGCTCCAATCAAGAGTGTTAGGAGTCCAATCTGGGTCCTGAGAGCTCTGATATACAAGGTAGTTCCCCATTAATTATCCGTGGTTTTCAAGAGTTTAGCTGATAAACTTGAATTACTAAAGTAAGTTGCGAAAATATCTTCATGATGTGTGAACTGAGAGTGAGAAAATATGGCAAAACTGGAAATATTACATTTTCCCGATGACCGGTTGCGAACCGTAGCAACCGATGTCGCCGAGGTTGATGACGGTATTAGCCAGCTGGTGGATGACATGTTCGAAACCATGTACGACGCGCCGGGTATAGGTCTGGCGGCCACCCAGGTGAATGTGCATAAGCGGGTTATAGTGGTGGATGTATCAGCGGAAAAAGATCAGCCGTTGTGCCTGATTAATCCTGAAATTATTGCCAAAGACGGGATTGAACAACATGAAGAAGGCTGTCTGTCAGTGCCCGGCATATATGAAACCGTGGAACGGGCCGAGCATATCAAGGTGAAAGCGCTGGATCGAAACGGTCAGCCCTTTGAGCTGGAAACCGGTGATCTGCTGGCGATCTGTATTCAGCATGAGATCGATCATTTGAATGGCAAATTGTTTGTCGATTATCTGTCTGCGTTGAAACGTAACCGTATTCGTAAAAAACTGGAAAAACAGAAAAAAGCAGATGTAATGTAATGTCAGCGCCATTAAGAATTATTTTTGCAGGTACGCCCGAATTTTCAGTGCCGCCGTTGCAGGCCTTACTGGATTCCGAGCATCAGGTCGTAGCGGTGTACACCCAGCCGGATCGTCCGGCGGGTAGAGGGCGTAAATTAATGCCCGGCCCGGTTAAGCAGCTTGCCCTTGAGAATGATTTGCCTGTTTATCAGCCGTTGAGTTTAAAGACAGAAGATGCCCAGCAGGAGCTGATTGCCTTGCAGGCGGATCTGATGGTGGTGGTCGCCTATGGACTGATTTTGCCAAAAATTATTCTTGATGCGCCACGTCTTGGTTGTATTAATATCCACGCCTCTCTGTTGCCGCGCTGGCGAGGTGCGGCACCGATTCAGCGATCCATCCTGGCAGGTGATCGGGAAACCGGGATCACGATTATGCAAATGGACGTCGGTCTGGATACCGGTGATATGTTGTTAAAAAAAGTCTGCCCTATCGAAGCCACTGATACCGGTTCCAGTTTGCATGATAAATTATCGGTGATGGGCGCCGACGCTTTAATCGACGTTCTGCCTTCATTAATCAATCAGCAGGTGGTAGCCGTTAAACAGGATGATGCCCAGGCCTGTTATGCCGAAAAGCTGCAAAAATCAGAAGCACTCATCGACTGGGCTTTACCGGCCCGACAACTGGCAGCACAGGTGCAGGCCTTCAATGCCTGGCCGGTGGCGCAAACCCGTCTCGAGAGTGTGAAAGGCGATAACAAAATGTTCCGTATCTGGCGTGCTGAGGCACTGGATGAAATGACCAGCCATCAGCCGGGACAGGTGATTCGTTGTAATAAGGACGGCATAGATGTCACCACCGGTGACGGCGTATTGCGCTTGCTGGAAGTGCAGTTGCCCGGAGGTAAACCACTGGCAGTGAAAGATTTTGTTAACGCTCATGATTTGCAGGGTGTGGTTTTAGGTGGCGCACATTAATATTGTTTTTATTCCGCTGTCGGGTATTCAAATGAGACAGGCTGCATGACGGTGAGTAAAAAGCCGTTGAAAGATGCGCGTTCAGCCGCACTGATGATTTTGCAGGGTGTGATTGTTGAGGGTGAATCATTAAACACATTACTGACACCGATGCTTGAAACATTACCCGCACAGGAAAAATCATTTGCACAGATGCTGGTGTATGGTGTGTTGCGACATCGCTGGCAACTGGAAGCCATTATTAGCTTATTACTCAGTAAACCTTTAAAAACAAAAGACAGTGATATACAGCTGATTGTCATGCTGGCACTTTTTCAGTTGCTGGATACCCGTGTTCCGGAATATGCAGCCGTCGATGCGGCTGTAAAACTGGTTAAGAAAACAGGCAAGAGCTGGGCCAGAGCATTGGTCAATGGGGTGTTAAGAAATTTCACCCGTCAGAAAGATGAACTGTTAAACAAGATTGAAACCGATCAGCAGGCCGTGTATTCCCACCCTCAGTGGATGATTGAAAAAATCAAAACCGACTGGCCGGACCATTGGCAGCAAATTTTGCGGGCCAATAATCAACAGGCGCCGATGGTATTGCGCGTTAATGCACGTTATTTATCAGCAGCGGAGTATGCGGCAAAACTGGACACAGGTGCACAGCCCCATGCCAGCGCTGAACAGGCACTGGTGTTAGAGCAGGCCTGCGATGTGCATCAATTACCCGGTTACAACGAAGGCTGGTTTTCTGTGCAGGATGCCGGTGCACAGCTGGCAGCGGTCTTACTGGATGCGCAGCCGGGTGACCGTGTGCTGGATTGCTGTGCCGCGCCCGGTGGTAAAACCGGTCATATACTTGAGCGTCAGCCCGATCTGTTGATGCTGGCAATGGATATTTCCGCATCACGACTGAAGCGGGTAGAAGATAATCTTCAGCGCCTCGGCTTATCTGCAAACCTTCACATCGGCAGTGCCGAAGCACCGGACGACTGGTGGGATAAACAGATGTTTGATCGTATCCTGCTCGATGTGCCCTGTTCGGCGAGTGGTGTTATTCGTCGTCATCCTGATATTAAAAGCCTCAGACGTGAAGCTGATATGGTCAGTCTGGTGGAAACACAGCGCAAAATATTGAACAGTATCTGGCCGCTGCTTAAACCCGGTGGCCGGTTACTCTATGCCACCTGTTCCATTTTCAAGCAGGAAAATGAACAGCAAATGGAGGCGTTTTTAGCCATGACTCAAGATGCCAGTGAAATTTTAATAAATGCCACCTGGGGGCAGGCACGTTCCCACGGTCGACAGATATTTCCCGGTGAGCAGGATATGGATGGTTTTTATTACGCCATATTGCAGAAAAAAGCCTGAACAGGGTGGAATAAATAAGTGACA
>JAOUMX010000222.1 GCA_029881275.1 Gammaproteobacteria bacterium
CAGCTGTGGATTAATTTACCCGCAGCTAACAAAATGAGTTCACCTGAATATCAGGAATATTCGCCCTTAGCTATTCCTGTGGTTGCGTCGCCAACAATGCAGGTAAAAATTATCTGTGGTGATTATGCAGACAAAAAAGGATTAATCACGGACCCGATTACTCAGGTTCAGTATCTGGATGTGCAGCTAAAAAACGGTCAGCTATTCACTCATACACTGGATGATCGGTTCAACTGTTTTATTTACCTGTTTGAGGGGGATGCTGAGTATGCAGATCGTTATTTGCCTGAGCAGACGATGCTGGTCCTGGGTGAGGGTGATACGGTTTCTCTCAAGCCTGTCAAAAATGACTGTCGTTTTATTCTCGTTGGGGGATTACCGATTGGCGAGCCAGTTGTTCAATACGGACCATTTGTGATGAATAGCAAAGAAGAAATTGAACAGGCATTAAGTGATTATAGAAATGGCCGGTTAGTGATTGATAAAGCCGCTTTTCGTACAGATGGTTGATCAGTTCTTATGTAATAACTGATTGATCTGTTCAAGTATAATTTCGGCATGATTGTAATCAAGATCGAGCAATGTGCTGTTATGGTCTATTTCCAGCACAAGACTGGGAAAACTGTTTACCTTCAGTTGCCGTCTAAGATCAAATTCAGTCAATAGTTGTTTATGTGTGTCAGTTGAGGTCAGTTGCTCTTCAAATAACTGTTCATTTAAACCAATTTTACGGGCAAGGTTAATCAGTGTTTCTTCATCTGATGGGTTCTGAGCATTTAAATAATAGGCCTGTTGTATCGCAAGCAGCATTGTATTACCCGCTGAGACATCCTGCTTATTAGCGGCAATGATGGCACGACAGGCGGGGTAGGTAGAACGTCTGGGCCTGCATTTACTCCAGAACTCATAGTTGAATTCTGTGCCGGGGATTTCCTGTTGTATACGTTGCCAGGTTTCACGAATATTGTTTTGCATGTCCTCAGGCATGGGATCATCAGTATCCGGTGCCAGACCACCCAGAACATATCTGATCTGGATGTCGTCACTGAGCTGTTCTATTACCTTCAGCCAGGTATTTCTGAACCCCCAGCACCAGCTGCACATGGGGTCATGGATATAGTACAGAGTGGACGATGCCGTATTATCAGTCATACTATTAATGAATTTTATATTTTAATGGTTAAATTAAAGTGATTTTATTATCATCAATATAGCTTAAATGTTTTTCTAGAGCAGGAAATATTACTGTATGGCAGATATCTTCATTGGCAGACAGCCAATTTATAATAAAAATTTAGGGGTTTACGGTTATGAACTTCTGTTCAGAGCGGGGCACAACAATGCCGCCAATGTCAGCATAGACTCTGCAGATAGTGCAACCTCAGTAACGATAATTAACAGTTTTATGGAAATGGGACTGGATAAGCTGGTCGGTAATCGTAAGGCATTTATCAATTTGACGAAGCGTTTTTTAACGGATGAGGATGCTTTACCATTATTGCCTGAGAATGTGGTGCTGGAGGTGCTGGAAGATATTGACGTTAATTTTGGCCTTATCAAAGGGCTTGAGGGACTGGTAAAACGTGGATTTACCATAGCGCTGGATGATTATCTCTATAACCCCTCTCATAAGCCGATGGTATCGCTGGCCAGTATTATCAAAATTGATATTATGCAGCTCAGTGAAAAAGAATTAATTAACCATGTTAAACAGTTATCGAAATATAAAGCCCAGTTACTGGCAGAAAAAATTGAAACGCTTGATGAATATGAATTCTGCCAGGATCTCGGATTTGATTATTTTCAGGGGTATTTTCTAAGCAGGCCGCGGATTATTAAAGGTGAGAGCCTGCCAACGAATAAGTTATCGTTACTTAATCTGTTAGCTATATTGCAGAATCCCGATTCTGATATAGAAGAACTGGAAGAAGCGATTAGTTTTGATGTGGCGATTAGTTATAAAATTCTTAAATTGATAAATTCAGCATTTTTCAGTATGCAGCGAAAAATAGAATCCATCAAACAGGCCATAGTTATATTGGGACGTAATCAGTTACGTAGCTGGGCGTCTATGCTGGCTTTATCTAATCTGGAAGACAGACCTTCAGAGATGATGCATCTTGCCATGACACGGGCCAAGATGTGTGAGCTACTTGCCGAAAAAGCAAATCTGCCTTCACGGGAATCCTATTTTACTGTGGGGCTTTTTTCAGCTCTTGATATCTTAATGGAGCGTGAATTATCTGAAGTGCTCAAGCCTTTGCCATTAAGTGAAGAGGTAGTGGCTGCCTTACTGTACAAGAAAGGCGTCCTTGGAGAGGCTCTGAAATGCGTTCTATCCTACGAGGTTTCTGATTTTGCTAATGCCCAGTTTCAGACACTGGCGTCTAATGATCTTTTTGTCGCCAATGTCGAAGCTGTTTCATGGGCCAATATGGTTACTGATGCCCTGTAGATGACATTTAAGGATGGAATTTTTGAATTGAAGGTTCCAAAACTGGAAACGGCGCATCAGAAAAAAGTTGA
>JAOUMX010000223.1 GCA_029881275.1 Gammaproteobacteria bacterium
ATCCAGAGGTGCATTTAGCGGTTCCTTATCTAATAAGAATGGATTATTTAATTCAGCAGAAGAAGGTGTTCTGTTTTTTGAGAATATAGATGAAATGCCTGTTGATACACAGGTGAAAATAGTCAGGGTGATTGACGATGCAGAGTATTATCAGTTTGGTGATAATAAGACAAAAAAGCTGAAAACAAAGATAATCGCAGCAACTAATAAAATATTAGCAAATGAAGTAAAAGCAGGAAGGTTTAGAGAAGATTTATATCAACGTCTAAGCATGCTAACTATTAATGTTCCTGCTTTATGCGAGAGAGAAAATGATTCGTTATTATTATTAAGGCATTTTAGACGTTTATTTAAAGACTCAATTAAGCCATTTACATTAAATGCGGCTGCTACAGCATTATGGATGCAATATGATTTTCCAGGAAATATAAGGGAACTGCGTAATATTGTTATCCGTTTGGGAACAAAATATACGGACACAAATATTAATTATGACCAGTTAGCAGATGAGTTGGAAATAAATATTGAGGCCGCAAATCCAGAACACATAAGAAAAGGATTTGGTGCGGGCAAGTTTAATGATGCCTGGTTAATTAAGCAGATAAGCTCGGGTAGTTTTGATCTTAATGAATCATTGAGCGATCTGGAGAGTTATTGCATTCAGATGGCTATGAAGTTATATGACAATAATCTGAGTAAAGCCGCTAAGGCATTAAAGATAAAACGTACAGCTTTATATAATCGATTAAACAAGAATAAAAATGAAAAAGGTAATTCATAATGTATCTAGAACATTTCGGATTAAAACGACAGCCGTTCAAGATCACACCAGATACCAGTTTATTTTATAAAGGCAATAAACGTGGTGCTGCGCTAGAGGCATTAAAATATTCTGTTATTTCAGGCGAGGGCATTATAAAAGTTGTTGGTGAAGTCGGTAGTGGAAAAACAATGCTGTGCAGAATGCTGGAAATTGAATTACCAGAAAATGTAGAAGTGGTTTATATAGCAAATCCAAGTTTGTCAGCAGAAAACATTGTTCATGCGATTGCATTTGAACTGCATCTTGATGTTGATAGTAAGGCGAGTAAATTGGAGGTGATGCAAAAAGTCCAGAAATATTTGCTGGATAAACACGCAAAAGGAAAACAGGTAGTTGTATTTGTAGAAGAAGCACAAAGCATGCCGCTTGAAACGTTAGAAGAAATACGGTTGTTAAGTAATCTGGAAACAAGTCAGCATAAGTTATTGCAAATGATTTTATTTGGACAGCCAGAGCTGGATGAAAAGTTGCGCGATGCAAGCATAAGACAATTAAAAGAAAGAATAACACACAGTTTTTACCTGGATCCATTTCCAAGCAGTGACATTTATGAATATTTAAATTATCGAATGAGAGCAGTCGGTTACCGTGGGCCGGATATTTTCTCAAAAAATATAGCCAGTAATATAGAAAAAAAATCAAAAGGATTAACAAGAAGAATTAATATTCTTGCCGATAAGGCGTTATTAGCGGCTTATTCAGAAGGTAGACATGGAATTTCCGGGAAAGACATAAAAATAGCAGCAAAAGACAGTGATTTTGACCAGAGCAGAGAATACAAAGGTATGCTCTGGGTGCTGGTAGGTGTATTGGCTATTGGTTTGTCATTCTGGCTGGGAACTTTATTACAGGGTGATCAGGTAAAAATAGTTGAAAAGCAGGAGCAACAGCTGCCTGTAAATCAGGTGAAAATAGAGACACAGACAATAACAGATATGGCGATGGCTGTTGAAAATGAAAACATAATAGATGGTAGAGTCACCATAACAAAAGAGTGGTTGAAACAGGCAAATAGTGACGACTACACTATCCAGTTAATATTAATAGATGCTGATTATGATGAACAATTAACTGATTACATCGAAATGGCGAAACAATATCTTGATATTGACCAGATTTATATATATCAGGCAATCATTAGAGAGAGGAAAATGTTCAGTGTGCTATACAATGCCTATGCAGACTGGGATATAGCAGTAAAGCAGTTACAGGCATTGCCAGCAAGTATGAAAATAAGTGGGCCGTACCTGAGAACAGTAAAAGGGATCAGAGCCGATATAAGAAAAAGTCAGGATTATATTAGAACAGCAAATGAAAATACCGGGGTTTAAATTGAACATAGCCAATCAAACAATACGTTTAATAATCACATTATGTGTCGGCATAGTTATTACTGCCTGTGGTCCGACCAGGCCACCTGAGCAATCAGCAGGCCATATAACTAAAGCCAGTGTTGATGCAACGAATGAAATTCCAGCCCCAATAAGTCAGCCAACATTATTGCCCGAGCCAAAGGTAAGGCCCAAGCTGGAAACCTATACAGTCATAGTTAGTGAAGTGCCTGCAAAGGAGTTGTTATTTTCAATAGCTAGAGATGCAAAGTTAAATCTGGATATACATAATGATATCCAGGGTAGCGTAACCTTGAATGCTATAGATCAAACGCTG
>JAOUMX010000104.1 GCA_029881275.1 Gammaproteobacteria bacterium
TTAAATGCCGAGGTAATTGGAATCAGTATTGATAATATCCTTAGCCACAAGGCTTTTTCAGAAAAATTCAACCTGCCCTTCCCCCTGTTAGCAGATCCCAACGGCATAACCGCCAGACAATACGGTGCCTTTTTCTCACTAGGCCCTGTCAAATTTGCCAAAAGACACAGCTTTATCGTCGATCCCCGTGGGAAAATCGCAAAAATTTACCGTGATGTTGATACCCAAACACACAGCCAGGAAATAATCTCTGCAATAACACAACTGGCAAATGATGTCAGGTAATATATGATTGCATCAATGGATGACAAATTATTAAGAGACAAAAGAATACAACGGGTCATTCTGATAGAAGGCTCCGCCAACCTGCTTGTCCTGATTGCCAAAATCATCGTTGGCGTTTCCACTGGATCATTAGCCATCCTCGGTGATGCCGTTCATTCTCTCACCGATGTCGCCAACAACATTGTTGCCTGGTTTGTCATTCGCCTGTCAGTATTACCGGCAGACCGCGAACATCCCTATGGCCATAGAAAATTTGAAACACTGGCTGTCTTTGGCCTGGCAACACTACTAACCGTTTTAGCATTTGAACTGGGTATCAACGCCATTAACAAAGAGCCCACTGAAATTGCCAGTGGCGAGTGGGAAATCAGCGTAATGATTGCGGTTCTTTGCATTAATATTTCACTGGCCAGCTGGCAACGCAACTGCGCTCTTCGCCTGAAATCAGATATTTTATTAGCCGATGCAAGTCATACCTTTGCTGATGTATTAACCACTATTGTGGTGATTATTGGCTGGCAACTGTCGGCTATGGGCTATCTCATACTCGACAAGCTATGTGCCCTGGGTGTCGCCGGGCTGATTATTTATCTTGCCTTCAATTTATTTAAACGTGCCGTGCCTATTCTGGTTGATGAATTTGCCATAAACCCGGAACAACTAAGCCAAACTGTAAAATCAATTCAGGGTGTGCGACATGTAAAACGAGTTAGATCGCGCTGGATGGGAAGCACACGTGCTGTCGATATGATAATTCTGGTTGCCCCTGAATTAGCTACCGAGAAGGCACATAAAATTACAGATGAAATTGAATCCGCTATTGAAAAAGAATTTCATGTAACGGATATTTCCATACACGTCGAACCGGATAATTAAGTCTTTATTACGAGAACCCTTATGCAAAAATCCCTGTCCATTATTATTAGCCTCTGCTGTGTTTTTTTAATTTCACATTCTGCTGTGGCAGAATCAACGGCAAAACTGACACTACCGCCTGCAAGCCTGGCCAAATGGTATAAACCAGACAATAAACGTCAGGTATGGCTACATACCATGTTTCGTTTACGCCGTGCCATGCAGGCGATTAACGACTATGCCGACCAGAATAATCAGGCTGGCATGCAGAAATGGGCCGAGAAACTAAATAAAGATTATCTAAAAATTGCTGACATGATTCCTGAATGGAAAAAAGAAATTAAACCCGCACTCCTCCCTGAATTACAGATGTTTATCGACAATGCCGATAACAAACGCGTCGTCGCTACCCTGAACATGATTCAACGCACCTGTGATGATTGCCACGACACCTACCAGCCCCTGGTCACAGCCATCTATCGCTCGCCCGGATATGATGACATCAAGGTAAAAACCGTCACCGGTAAACCCTCAGATTTTGCAGATGAAATGGAAGCTCTATCCATCGCCCTCAACAGGGTATTAATAGCACTGGATGATAACCAGCAGGCCATTGCCTTACAGGCAAGCAAGGACCTCAGGACACAACTCCATCAGCTGGGTGAAAGCTGTGAACAGTGTCACCAGGAAGACCCGGCTCCCCGGGAACGCATTCTTGGCATGGCAACTGAGCAACGACTGCAATCATTACAAACCAGTATTACAAACCAGCAAATAAAAGACAGTCAGAAACTCATGGGGGAAATAGGTGTCAACGTCTGTGCCCGCTGTCATAATACACACCGTACACTGGGCGATTTACGTAAAGCCCTGCTACACTAAACAGTTCTAGAATCAGCCAAATTTAACAAATTGATCTAAATCAGTTTAAATATCTTGCCTTTTATTTAGACTGGCATAACAATCATAAATTTAATTCAGGAGCCTTGAGCATGTCCGCAACTTCCAGAAACGTCAGCATGTTAATTTTATCTGTTCTTATTCTGACGTTGCTGGTCATGATTGTACTTGGCTTCATGCTTGGCTTTTCTCATCCCTTGCCATGGGTGTTAATTGTTGTACTTACCGTTATACCGTTTATTCATGACAAAATCATAGCCAAACGCTTCGTTGAATGGAAAGACGCCTACAGTGTGGGCCACAAAGACATCGATCTTGATCATAAAAAACTACTCGGTATGATTAACCATTTACAGACCGCTGTTCACTACCAGACAGATGAAGATAGTATTGAGAATACATTAAACGAACTGATCGAATACACTAAATATCATTTTTCACGGGAAGAAAAGATCATGCAGGATCACAACTACCCGGGATTAGACGAACACAAACAGGAACATGCCCAGATGGTTGACCAGGTAACAAAATTTATCGATGAATACCGTGTCGACAAAACACGTACCATCGATAACGTATTACAATTCCTGAAATCCTGGCTAATTAATCATATCAATGGCAGCGATCAGAAATACCGTCCTTACCTGAAACCGTAAAACATCACTTTTCAACTCTGTTTGACCACCTTTCATAGCTGGTCAAACAGGTCAGTACCGGTCACATAAAACACCAAAATAAATTACAGTCAGATTAAATTTCCCACACTAAATTAACAACCCGTTTAAATTGCAAATTTGATCTGTGTTAAAGCTAAAATTTGATTATTCATCTAATGTTCGTCCTCACTGGAGGAATCTATGATTTCAATAAAACAATTAATGAGCGAAGACCATGCGCATTGTGATGAATTATTCATTGAAGCAGAAAATCTTGTTTTAAAGAAAAACTGGTCTGAAACTGAAATAGCCTTAAATAACTTTATCAATACCACTCTGGAACATTTTGACCATGAGGAAAACACCCTGTTCCCGGCGTTTGAACAGCAAACAGGCATGACATCCGGACCCACAGAAGTTATGCGCCATGAGCATGAACAAATGCGTGCATTGATGAAAGATCTCAGCCAGACAATTAAAGAACAGAATAAAGATCGTTATCTCAGCATATCTGAAACACTACTTATTTTTATGCGCCAGCATAATATGAAAGAAGAGCAGGTTCTTTATCCGATGATAGAACAATCCTGTTCACAAAATGCTACTGAATTAATGAAAGACTTTGTTAGTAAGGATACATCCAGTGCCGCTTAGTCGAGGTCGATATGAAACAGGAAATCACACTTGATGTACATGAATTACAACCACCCGAACCGATGCAAAAGGCACTGGATGCACTACATACCCTGGGGGATGGTCAATACCTGAAAATTATTCACAGGATGCAGCCCTTTCCCTTATACGACATCCTGACTGACAATGGTTTCAAATACAAAGTAACCACCGGCAAAGTCAGCGCGTTTGATATTTATGTCTGGCATGCAAAAGACAAAGAAGTAGAAAAAATCATCAAAGACCTTTTCTAAACGCTAACGGCTACACACATCAGGAAGTTTTGCCATGAACTACAA
Source organism: Gammaproteobacteria bacterium (assembly GCA_029881275.1). Classification (GTDB taxonomy): domain Bacteria; phylum Pseudomonadota; class Gammaproteobacteria; order SZUA-229; family SZUA-229; genus JAPHQX01. Next base: position 3,668 of record JAOUMX010000104.1, read on the forward strand.
CCAGCTCTCGATAGATCAGGCACCTTCCATATCCACTCCCTTTGTCTTTTTTCTGACAGCCCCATTATTTGCAATTACAGCCGCCCTGATTGTCATCATCAATGGCGCTGAAATATTTCAGGATCGCTGGCTACCGACAACCCTGGCCATTACGCATCTGATTACACTGGGCTTTATTACCATGGTGATGATGGGTGCTATTTTTCAGTTACTACCAGTTATGGCTGGTGCCCCCATCTTCAAGCCTCAAATAACCAGTCGTATCATTTATGGCTTCTACACATCAGGCATTATCTGTTTAACCACCGGTTTTGCGCAGCAACACCCGTTGCTCCTTAAAATAGCCGTCTTTTGTCTTGCCATCGCATTTCTGACCTTTCTTATTTCCGCCAGTATTGCCCTGATTAAGTCCGAGACCAGTGGCGCTTCGGTGAAAGGCTTAAGTTACAGTATTGCCGCCCTGTGGATTGCAACCAGTCTGGGCATATTACTGGCATCGGGGCATGCCTGGGACTCAATACCCTTATTACGTCATTTCACAGGACTGCACATTGCCTGGGCTGCGATAGGCTGGATTACCACCATGATTATTTCCATTGCCTATCAGGTTATCCCGATGTTTCAGATAACCGCGAACTATCCGAAAATTCTCGACAGAAATTTAACGACTGGATTATTTTTTATTCTGCTGGCATGGTCTGGACTGGAGTATTTTAACTATAGTGCAAACCTGAGCTTCAAATGGTTATCAACCTTGAGTGCCTTTACTCTCTGCCTGCTAATTATTACGTTTGTGGTAATTACCATTCGCATGCAGATACAACGTAAAAAACGCATGGCTGATGCCACACTCTATTTCTGGCTGATTGGACTCATTAATTTAATCATCGCCTTATTGTTATATGTTTTTGCCAGCATCACTGGCCATAATCTGGATTTTCTCATTGGTATTGTGTTTTTTATCGGTTTTGCCATGTCCATTATCAATGGCATGCTATATAAAATCATCCCCTTCCTGGTGTGGCTACATTTACACCGCAAACTGGCCTTTAAAACCGATAGTCGCTCCCGCATTCCGACCATGAATGATGTTATCTCCAGCAGAAAGAGCCTGTTACAACTGGTTTTACATATAATTGCCCTGCTATTAACAATTTTAGCCATATTCAAACCGGAACAGTTCATTTACCTGGCAGCCTGTAGCTGGCTGGCGAACTGGGGCCTGCTGTTATTACACATGATCCAGTCTATTTTGCTCTACAGAAGTTGTTTTGCATCAAAATAACCCTGATTTGGTCAGGCATATAAAACGATTTGATTAAGATCAAGGTGATATGACTGCCAGTGATTTTAACTTAGCCTGTAATTAAATATGAGCCATTTGACTCACAGACGTAAGTGAGTAAATTAGCATCTCTAGCCACCTATTCCAAACTAGCAGGAGTAAGGAAAATGAAGCGTAAAACCCTGACACAACTGGTCACTGCCAGCTTATTAGCCGTCAGTGCCATCACTGTCATTCCATCTGCCTTCGCCAATGATGACGATAAAAAACAGCCAAAAATGAGCAAAGCAGACTATGAAACAGCCAAATCTCTATACTTCCAGCGTTGCGCAGGTTGTCATGGCGTATTAAGAAAAGGCGCAACCGGTAAAAATCTGGAGCCCGAAAATACCCTGAAGAAAGGCCAGAAACGTCTGGAAAAAATCATTGCACTGGGTACTGAAGGTGGCATGAATAACTTTAACGACATTATGTCGCCAAAAGAAATCAGCATGCTGGCTACCTATATCCAAATTGATGCACCAAAACCACCTGAAATGTCTCTGGCATTAATGAAAGAACGTCACAAGGTATATGTTCAGCCTAAAGACTATCCAACTAAACCCATGCATGGTCGTAACTGGGAAAACTTCTTCCTGGTTATTGAACGTGACGTAGGTAAAGTTGCTGTTATTGATGGTGACAAACATGAAGTCGTGGCTCATATCGAAACCGGTTATGCCGTACACGTACTGAAAGCAGCAGAGCATCACAATAAATTGCATGCCAAAAACCCCGGTCGCTTCTGGTACACCATGGGTCGTGACGGCAAGCTAACCAAGATCGATCTCTGGGCTATGCCTGACAAAATGCGCGTAGCCGAAGTACAGGTTGCCTATGATGCCCGTGACGTTGCCGTATCCGGTGATGGCAAATACATCATTGGTGGCGGTTACTGGCCTCCTCATTTCGCCATTGTTGATGCAGAAACCATGGAACCTATAAAAGTGGTTTCATCTCGCGGTGTTAATGTTGATGGTGATTATGTCGAAGAGTCTCGTGTAGCGGCTATTTATGACACACCTAATCAGTCTTCCTGGTTAGTTGCCATGAAAGAACTGGGTCAGATGTGGCAGGTTGATTATTCAGATCTTGATAACCTGCGTATCGACAAGATCAATTCAGCCAAGTTCCTGCATGATGGTTTCTTCGACCCAACCGGCCGTTACTTCCAGATTGCTGCAAACGCATCTAACAAGATGGTTGTAGTGGACACTGAAACCCGCAAACTGGAAGCCATGATCGATGTTGATAAACTGCCACACCCTGGTCCTGGTGCCAACTGGAATGATTCAACATGTGGCCCTGTCAGTGGTACAACCCATCTGGGTACAGGTCTGGTTAGCGTCTGGGGTAACGATCCAAAAGGTCATAAAGATCAGGCGTGGAAACTCTGCTACACAGTTGAAACAGATGGTGCCGGTGTATTCATCCGTACCCATCCTAAATCAGACTATGTATGGGCGGATCAGACCAAACATCCAGAACCCGAAGTACAGCAGTCTATTCAGGTTATCGACAAGAAAACTCGTAAGATCGTTAAAACCATTCGTCTGACCGAGAAGAAAGGTTATGCCGCGGTCCACATGGAGTTCAACAACGATGGCTCTGAAGTATGGGTTTCTATCTGGAATCGTGCAGACTCCAAGAGCCCTAATGGTGAAATTGTAATCTTTGATGCGAAAACTCTGAAAGAGAAAGCCCGTGTTAAAGGTCTTTATGCACCAACAGGTAAATTTAATGTTCACAACCGTGTGAATCACGTTACCTGATAAAGCAACAAGAAGGGGGGGTGGGTATTTTATACCCACCCTTTTTTTTACTCGCAGAATTATTTAAAAAATAATACTATTGCAAACCTGTTTTTTAAATCATTTTGACTAATCCCGGAGTAGTGTGACCATGTTCGAGCTTTACGGCCATTTGTTATCGCGCAAAATCATCCTCGGAACAACGCTAGGTGCAGCCCTGTTTTTTATGGTTGTAGGTGTTATTTTCTGGGGTGGCTTTAATACCGCCATGGAAGCCACCAATACACTGGATTTCTGTATTTCGTGCCATGAAATGGAAGAAAATGTCTATCAGGAATACAAAAAAACCATTCACTTTACTAACCGTGCCGGTGTAAGAGCCACCTGCTCGGACTGTCACGTACCTGATCCCTGGGTACACAAGGTGGTACGTAAGATTCAGGCCAGTAATGAAGTCCTGCATAAAGTCATGGGCACCATTGATACACCTGAGAAATTCAATGAAAAGCGTCTAACCCTGGCGAAAAATGTCTGGCGCACCATGAAACAGACAGATTCACGTGAATGTCGCAACTGTCATGACTTCACCACCATGGATCCAGAGAAGCAAAAACCCCGCGCCCGTAAACAACATTTAAATGCCATGACTTCGGGCAACACCTGTATCGACTGCCATAAAGGGATTGCCCACAGCAAAATCCACGACATGTTAACCGAGGAAGAACAGGAAGCCATGGAGCGACCCAATCCGGATCATATTCATGACATAGCCCCTCAATGGCGTGACTTTGAAGAAGGCAAAACGGGTGGCGACGAAACAACAGAAGCAACCACGACTGAAGTAACAACTGCTCCAGCTGAAACAACAACTGTTGCAGAAGTAGCGACAGAAACACCAGCGGAAGCGGCACCTGCTACAGCTCCAGCAGCCAGCTCAGGCAGTGGTGACTGGTCCGGTGTTGCTGCCCGCACAGTGAGCATTTTCTATCCTGGCCAGTCGTCTATGGAATGGATACTGGGTCGTGATCACAGCGGTAAACGTGCATTTAACTCCGGTGACCGTTGCTTTGACTGTCACGAAAAAGAAATTGCCGATATCGGCAAAAAGATCGTTACCGGTGGCAAAGCAGCCAAAGTGGGTAATGAGCAGGAAAATATGGAACCGACACTCATACCCGGCAAACGCGGCAGCTTCCCGGTTCAGGTACAGGCCAGCCATGATAATGACAATCTGTACATGCGCTTTACCTGGGCCGATTCAGCACACACCCCTGCACCGTTTGTTGAGGGTGGCAAAATGGACCCTAACAACAAAATCAAACTGGCAATCATGTTTGCCACTGATGATGCAGAATATGCTGACCGTGCCGGTTGCTGGGGAACCTGTCATGCTGACTTAAGAAGTATGCCCTTTGCACCTGACAAAGGCGCTATTGCAGCCAGTCCTGCAGCAGGTTTAAATGTAGCCGACGGCATCACCAAATACATTGGTGAAAGTCGTACTGAAATCAATATGAAAGAACGTAACGGTCCTTTAGGTGGCTGGGATAAACTTAAATCAGCCGATGAACTTAAAGCAGAAATGGACGCCAGCCACTATATGGATCTGATACGCTATAAAGCCGGAGATAAAGTGTCTGAGAATGGCCACATACTGGCTGATCGTACCGTTAACGATGGCATGGGTGTTGAATTCACTGGTACATTAAACAATGGCACCTGGACAGTTGACGTGGTACGTAAATTAAAATCAGATAAGCCTGGTGATATCAATTTTGATTTAGGAACAGTTTATAACTTTGGATTTGCCATTCATGATGATTACACCACCGCCCGTTATCATCACGTATCCTTAGGTTACAAACTTGGCTTTGATAATCCCGAAGCTGAAATAAACGTCACCAAAAAATAACCCGACACTAACAGGGTGACACTGTCACCCTGTTAGATTTCACCAGTAGTGGGTATAAAGCGAGCAGTAACACATGAAACTCCATATTGTTCTCGTTCAGTATTTTCTGACTGCCCTGATGGTTTTCATATTACCAATATACTATGCACATTCTGCTGAAGATGTAATTACCGTTGAAATCTTTAAATTCCAGTTCACTCCTCAGGAAATCACCATCAAACCCGGCACCACGGTTCGCTGGATAAATAAAGAAAAGCGTCAATATCATAGCGTCTGGTTTGAACAACTGGGCGAACCTGAACCGGATTATTTTTTTCCCGATGAACACTACGATAGAAAATTTAGTAATGAGGGATCTTTCCCCTATCGTTGCGGGCCTCATCCGAAAATGACAGGAGTAGTACATGTCAAAAAATAATCCGCTTGTTTATCTTGTCGGTGCCGGTCCGGGAGATCCGGATTTATTAACGGTGAAAGCACTTAGATTAATTCATCAGGCTGATGTTATTGTCTATGATCGCCTGGTATCACAACCCATACAGGAGCTGATTCCCCACGGTACACAACGTGTTTATGTTGGTAAAGCACCGGGTAAACATCATATGGGGCAGGATGATATCAATCATCTGTTACTCAATCTTGCCAGAACCAATCGAACCGTTGTTCGCCTCAAAGGTGGAGATCCCTTCATTTTTGGTCGCGGCAGTGAAGAAGCTCAATACCTGGTTCAGCATGGTGTTGATTTCGAATATGTGCCCGGTATTACCGCAGCAGCTGCCTGCAGC
>JAOUMX010000105.1 GCA_029881275.1 Gammaproteobacteria bacterium
CCCCTGGCTCAGCCGCTGTTTGTACCGGCGTCCCTGACGCTGATCGAACTGTTACGGACCTTTCGTAAACAGCGTTCCACCATCGCGCTGGTGGTCAGTGAATTTGGTCATACCGAAGGCATAGTGACCGTCGATGATCTGATGATGTCATTGGTGGGTGACATGATGCCGATGGCCGATGACCCGGATGAGTCGCTTGCGGTGCGACGTGACGATGGTTCATGGTTGCTTGATGGTCTGTTAGCCATTGAAGATATGAAAAGCAAACTGGAGATTGGCACCGTGCCCCAGGAGGAGCTGGGTAATTTTCATACAGTTGGCGGTTTTGTACTGGCTTCACTGGGTCGTATACCCCGTAAGGCTGAGCATTTTTACTGGTCAGGCTGGAAATTCGAGGTGGTTGACGTAGACCGTAATCGTGTTGATCAGGTACTGGCCACGCGGCAGAAAGGGCTTTCAGCTGAGGATGCCTCCTGAGCTAACAGACTGTTAAAGCAAGTCGCTGTTACCCGGAAATCCCTTGATAGAAATCCGCCATTTCTATGTTGTTTATCCTTGACCCATACGGGTAATAGAAAATCACCTTCATTCTATCGATAATGATCTATATACATATATAACTGAATCTCATTAGCATGCTCAGAATGCGAGCTGTGTGATGATGAAAATGATGCAATCGGAAAAATGAATAAAACTCCCCAGTTGGACTTGCGTATGAAAGCTGAAAAACAAAGAAAGTATTTCAGGTTAACTTATCCTGCTTCCTATCGTCCCACTTTATTGCTCGATGCCTTCGATTATGAAATTGAAGATATATCTGAATATGGTTTAAAGGTTAAAACCAATAACGATCCAGCCTTTATGGTGGATGATACGGTTATGGCCATTATTGCCTTTCCCGGAGGTAGAGAGTTTGATTTAAGTGGACAGGTTGTGCGCATGGATCAGGGTTATGTCGGGTTACAATTAGAGACGCCTTTACCCAATAGTATTATTAAATCTGAAGCACTTTATCTGATGACTAATTTCGTCGCCTCTAATCAGGCTTAATCGAATATCGTTTATGCGATTGACATGAGTCGTCTGGTCATGTGCAAGCGTGTCGCTGCATCTTCGGTGATAGTATGAAATAGATGATGAGGGCTGGTGGATTTTTCAATAATGGCATCCAGGTCATCATGGCACTCACGGTAATACGCCAGTAATCTTAAATCAAAACAGTTGAGTGCATTGCTCAAGGGGTCCTTGGCCTGACGTTGTCGAATAGTTTCCATGCCATCTTCGAATACATTACCAAGACACATATGAACGGCAGAAAACAAAGTTGCCCAGCCGTTAAACCAGAACATTAAGTCTTTATCGAATGTTTCGCCGCCAGTGCCGTTGCCATCAAGCATGTGTTGTAAAAGATCACGTTCGTTAACGGTTTCGTGCAGTTCCATCATGTTGGCACGACCATAGGCATCGATGGTGCTGCTGGTTAGCATGAGTGGAACCTTCGGGTATTTGCTTAATACGAAACTGGCATCTTTAATCAGTTGTGCCGGTTGATCCGGGTTTTGTGGATTGCGTTTTAAACGTGATGACGGTGAGGTGGATAATATCTGTATCTGATGACCACGTCGGCCCAGTTCTTTTGCCAGCCGCGCAAACACACCTTTTTGAAACAGGTCCATGGAAAAATTTAAATGGATCTGTTTGTGTAATAAACAAAGTTGAATTTCATCGGCAAATTTGGGTGCTGTTTCAACGATGTTGGCAATTTTGGTTACCGGTATGCGTTCTTTTAACTGGCCTTTACGGTCAACGACCACTTCCTGATGAAATTCGTCAAAACTGATTTGCAGCATGACTTTGGCTTTAGGCCAGGTGACAGGACGACGGCGGATGGCTTTGGCCATTTGATTCATAATGTTATAGGTAATGTCACGACTGTCGGCAAAGTCACCGTTTAATAAAATGGCAAAGGTGGTGACATGTTGCATGCTGGTGATGGCGTTGTAAAAATGGTCCAGGTGTCTGGTCAGATCACCACCGGTAAATAAAATCGAGTGGGTGAGTTGATCGACCATGTTAAACAGGGCTTGCGGATCCTCTGTATTTTTCATCAGTGGTCGAAAAATAAACATGCAATGCCGACAGGTTTGCGGACAGCCCATGGCGGGAATTAGACCCAGCTTATTAAATAATGGAGGTAGTTCAACATTGGTCAGTTCATCAACCAGTGCCAGTCGTTGTTTGTCTTCCGGGCCGAGCATGTCGGCATAGCGATTTTTTTCTTCTCTGGCCAGATCTTTATAAGCGATGGCAAAACTTTTACTGAACAGTCCCAGAGCATTCCAGCGCTGTTGAATATAGTCGGCCAGCGAATCGGCATCTTCATGTTGCTGACGTAATTGCAGCAGCTGATGTTGTTGTATCGGGCTTTCCCCTTGATAGTCCTGCCAGTAATGAATATAGGCACGGATAAATTCGATGCTGCTTGTGGAATTAAGCAGTAGATCCATCAGGAAGGCCTGTGGGCCTTTACCAAATCCTGCCAGTATGGCCGGGTGATAATCGCTATGAACGTTGTGTTCCAGCCAGTGCCAGGCATACAGGTAGGTCATCAGGAAAGCGAGCTTGTCAGCATCCTCGCTATGGTCTGTTTTCTGCAACATGTGGAGCATGTCGCCGCGGGTGAGGCGATTGATTTCGGTTTTAAAACGCTGGCGCATGCTGCTGAGAAACGCCTGCTGTACGTCCTGCTGGGCTTCGGGGCTAATGTCGATGTCGCTGGAGGGGCGACCGGACTGAATGGCGGTACTGGTATTCATGGTGATGAAATGTAGCATATCCGGGAGTGGAATTAACCCCCGGTTTGTTTGGGATTGTGCATACCGGAAACGATATGGTGTGATTTTCTGAGAGTTGATGGAAAGATATTCAGTGTAGGTAAAAACAGGGTCAGAGGCGATGGATTGCTCTACAATTCAAACTGTACTTTTAATTCTGACTCAGGCGTATTTATGAAATTTTATAAGGTTGTTTTGCTTGCTTTATTAATGATTGTTCCTCTGTTAGCTCAGGCTGGCTGGCGTGATTATGTTAATGATATAAAGGAAACAGTTAAATCGAAAACCACTGATAACACAACATCTTCATTGTCTGAGGATACAATTGTTCAGGGCCTGAAACAGGCGTTGAATCAGGGGGTGAAGAAGTCAGTGCAGTTGCTGGGGAAAAAGAATGGTTTCTTAAATGATCCCAGTGTTAAGATTCCTGTGCCAGATAGTTTGAAAACAGTCGATAAAGGCCTGCGAAAAATTGGTCAGGAGAAGGCGGCGGATAAATTTATTATAACCATGAATCAGGCCGCAGAAGAGGCGGTGCCAAAAACAGTGGATATACTGGTGCAGGCTGTGCAAGCGATGAGTTTGAAGGATGCTGTTAATATATTGAATGGTGAAGAGGATGCTGCAACCCAGTATTTTAAACATAATAGTTCATCTCATCTTTACACGGCTATTAAACCGGTGGTACAGAACGCGACCAGTTCGGTGCATCTGACAGACAGTTATAAAACCATGATCAGCAAAGCTGGTTTCCTGGCGAAATATATTGATAAAGACAGTCTTGATATTGATCAGTATATTACTAATAAAACTATCGATGGATTATTCTTAAAAATTGCGCTGGAAGAAAAACGTATTCGTAAAGATCCGTTGGCGCGTACTACTGATATTCTGAAACAGGTGTTTGGTCAATAATAATAACGATTGATATTTAATATGAAGGAGGGAAATCTAATGACGCTTGAAGCTAATGATTTAAAAAAATTAATGCATGCACTGGAATTTGCTTCAAGAAAGCATAAGGATCAACGTCGGAAAGATGTTGATGCTTCTCCTTATATTAATCATCCTATTTCACTGGCAAATATTTTATGTAATGAAGCCGGCATTACCAACATTGATGTAATCTGCGGCGCCCTGTTACATGATACGGTAGAAGATACTGATACCACGGAGCAGGAACTGAACAGGGAGTTTGGCGAAAAGATCTGTTCTATTGTAATGGATGTTACCGATAATCCTGAGATGAACAGGGTAGAGCGCAAACAGGCGCAGATTGATCATGCCGCGCATGCCTCTACGGAAGCCAAGCTGGTTAAACTGGCAGATAAAATAAGTAACCTGAGAGATGTTGCAGTGAATGCTCCCCCCAGCTGGTCACTGGAAAGACGACAGGAGTATTTTGACTGGGCAAAACAGGTGATTGATCAGGTGCGTGGCGTACATCCATTGCTAGAGTCGATATTTGATCAGGCGTACACTAACAGGCCATGAGATTAATTTTGAAACGTCCCGGCAGTTGTGCTTCGGTTTTTTTCCGGGGCGTTGTCGTTAAAAGATTCTTCCATTGCGAGCGTTGCGCTGTTATTTCGTGAAGAGTGTTCAGGATATTCTCAATATTTTCTGAGAATAAATCCTGTGAGTTCAATTTAATAATAGTGTTGCTTTATTGTTATGTTGTTGAGGTCATTCCTCAGCTAGTTTTTCTTCACTGTAGGTATCTGTAAGAACATCGTAGGTTACCAGTGGTGTATGATTATAGCCACGACGGTAGGTGAATACGGCTGTATTACCATCTGAAATATAATTTACCGATAAATCCATAACTTCATATTCCGGTGTTGTGCTTTTAGGTATGAGTAATACGTCAGGAATGCTGGTAATGTAGTCAGGCATCAGCTGTTTTAGCGTTTCGGGAAAGACACCCTGTGATGCTTTATAGCTCAGTAGAGCAGGTCTGACATTTGCAAATGCCTGCTCACGGCTTTTATTCAGTTCTACCAGTTGCTCAATCATGACATTTTTGCTTTTAATCACTGTGATGGTCATCATTATAAGAGGTGCGATAATGACGGTGGCGATTAATAAATAAATGAGTTTCTGTTTTTTGCTCAGCTTCTGTTCTGACATATTAAATTGCTCTGTGTTTATATTGTTTTAATCCACTAGCCCATCATGGCGCGCTTCATCATCCGGTAGTATGCGTTCCTGTATCAGTCGCCATTCCCCATCTGCTTCTTTTTCTAACAGGATTTCAATTCCCTGCGCATTGATTGTGCCATCATTGGCTTCGACCGTTTCATAGGTTTTAAACATAATGTGCGTGCCAGTGGTGGTGAGTAGTTTAAAGCCTTTGTAACTGACGCTCTTTAAGACATTATTTTCGAACTCATGTTGTGTCTGTGCTGCCCAGTCATCATAGCCAATATTTTCAAACCCGGGTACGCCCTGGAGGCTGACTTTTTTAGAGATCAGGGCCATATGAGCCCCATGGTTCCTCATGGCAGCGGTAGTGCTGGCATCTTCGAGCCATTGACGGGCAATTGCTTCTGACATACTGATTCCTGCGTGGGTTGATATTGGCGCACATAATGCCAGTCATTGGGCGTGTTGACCAGATGCAGGCAGGGTAAATGGTCGTATTCCTGCGACCGGCCTGTTTTTATGACTGATTGATACATCAGATAACCTGGTTTTGCCATTACATCTTATAATGTCACTTCTGATGATTAGCCAGTGGCTTTTTGAGACAGGAATAGAATCTTTATGGTTGATACAGTATCTGCTGATACGGTGATTGTGCTGGATTTTGAGACCACCGGGTTATCACCTGACTACGGTGATAGAGCCATCGAAATTGGAGCGGTCAAGTTAGTTGACGGTGTGCAGGTTGATCGGTTTCAAAAATTGATGTATCCGGGAAAACGAATAAATGCGTTTATAGAAAACTACACGGGCATTACTAATAGCATGCTTAAACAGTCACCGCCATGTAAAGAAGTGATGACTGAATTTGCGGATTTTATTAATGGATTTAATCTGGTTGCTCATAACGCTTCATTTGATTCCCGATTTCTTGCGGCTGAGCTTAATCGTGTGAAACGTAATCAATACGGACCGTTTGCCTGTTCGATGTTGATTGCCAGGCGTATTTATCCTGATGCACCGAATCATAAACTGGGTACGCTGGTTAAATATAATAATTTGCCCAGTGACGGCACTTTTCATAGAGCATTAGCTGATGCGGAAATGGCTGCGCATTTATGGTTGCGTATGGTTAATGATATAAAAGATAGTTATGAATTTAAAATAATTCCGTTTAAGGTGATGCAAAAGTTATCACGGACAGCGAAAAATACAGTTAGCAGTTTTCTTGTTCGTGAAGCGACTCTGTACAGATGAGCTGTTTAATAAAACGTTTTTTGATCGGCTTCTGTTTTGCTTTAATGGGCTGAGTGGAATAGATGCTATGTGTTATGCGATCAATGTCTGTTATCGCCAGTGCAGTTAGATCATTTGTTTTTAACAGAAGAATTAGTTTGCTGTTGTGACATTGGCTGTTTTAGTTTGCGGCACTGTGTCCTGTTTGATATTCCGCTCCAGTACCTGTCGATAATTACGAATTCGTTGCACATAAAGTACCGGTTCGCTTCCCCGCGCATAACCATATTTCAGGTTTTTATAATATTGTTTCTGTGACAGTAGTGGTAATACCTCTTTCAGCTCTACCCAGCGATCAGGATTTTTACCGAGCTTTTTTGCCAGTTTTTGTGCGTCGAGCAAATGTCCGAAGCCCACATTGTATGCGGCCAGCGCGTACCAGAGTCGATTTTCACCTTTGACGCTTTTGGGAATACGCTTCATCATTTTGTTAAGGTATTTCGCACCGCCAAAAATACTTTCCGTTGCATCAAGTCGGCTTTTTACGCCAACGGAACTGGCCGTGTCCAGTGTCAGCATCATAATACCTCTGACGCCGGTAGGACTGATGGCACGCGCTCGCCAGTGTGACTCCTGATAAGCCTGTGCTGCCAGCAATGTCCAGGGGATGCCATGTTGTTTTCCAGCTTCCTGAAACTGTGTTTTAAATTCAGGTAGACGCTTTTTAATCCGGGATATGAAAGTGCGCATATCAACATAATCGAAAATATCAACATGGCCATAGTAGCGCTCGTGTACAGCAGCCAGAAAACCATTTTTTTCAATCTGTTCAAACCATGTTTCAAGGGCGTTAGTTAATGATTTCCATTCGGGTGAAATTATCCAGGACATGGCCTGAGGTTCGCCAATCGAAAAGGATACAATTAACTCGGGATGATAGCGGCGATTAATGCTGACGATATTGGAGTCTGCCACTGTGCAATCAATTTGTTTACGCCAGACCTGTTCCAGTAGCTGTTCTGTATCGACATCTGTGACTGTTTGCCATGACAGTTCTGGATAGTCATTTTGCAGGCTGGTTAATGTTTCCAGATAACTGCTGTTTTCTATTACGGCCAGCTTTAGTCCGGCTAAATCAGCGGGGCTTTCCGGTTGAGTGCCGTTGTTGCGTCGACAGACAACCTGTTGCTGAACTTCCTGGTATTCTGGACCAAAAATAAACCCGTTCTGGTCTCTGCCTTCGGTGTGAGTTAGTCCGGCGGCCGCAATATGGCCTTCGCCAGCCTGTATGGCATGGATAATTTCATCAATGCTGTTTAATACTTTAAAGCGAACTTGCAGATTGTGTTGCTGGGCAAACCGGGTAATCAGGTCATGTTCAGGGCCGGCGAGACCATCACGACCCTCGTACCAGGTGGTGGGTGCATTACGCGTCAGGACGATGAGTTCACCCTGTTGTCTGAGGGTGTCAATGGTGGTATCACTGTAGCCCAGCAACAGCATAGTCAAGGCAAGTATTGGAATGGCTAAATAGAGCTTTTGCATTAGCTGAATACTAAGTCGATGTCAGCATAAATACCAGATGAAAAATACAGGGACTTGTTTTTTTCTATGATAAAAAGTCTTGTCGCGGGTAATTTTCATAATTCTTGCTGTGGATCATGGCATTTTATTTGTTGTTGTGTTGACAATAAACCATTGCTTAGGGATAGATCAGTGATATGAAAATAAGCCATGATACTAATAAATTACTGGGTAGCCTGCGTGAGCTTCTTCATAAAGTCAGTGGTTATGGGCTGTTGAAACGTATTAATCGCTATCATTCCAGAACAGCTTCAAATCGCCATGTTGATATTTCATCATCACTGGCAAAACATATAGAGCAGCTGGTGGCAGACTACAAACCTGCGGAGCATTTACCGTCTGACTATGTTGCACCGGTATCAGAGATGTCCAATCACTCTCACATCCGCAGTATATCTTCGCTCAGTCATCAGCTGTCGCCTACGGGCCATGATCAGGATGGCCTGGCGAATCATTTAAAAATGTCGACCCAGCATGAGGAGTCTGATCTTTATATAGGTGATCGCCTGAAAGCCAGTACGCTGTCGCATATTCACGCAGCAACTCTTCAGGCTCGACAGGGTGATGCGGAAAAAGCAAAAATACATGCAGATATTGCGAATCAGGCCATAAAAGAAGTGGCACATTATCTGAGTGAAGAAGAATATAAGGTTTTTTGTGATGAAGTGGATAAACTGCTTAACAGCAATCAGGTGCATTAAGCATGGTGATTGGTAATGGTTCAAAAAAAGTAAGATTGCTTCGTTCCTCGCAATGACAGAATTTATCATTGAAGATACCCAAATAGCATAAGCTTCTTACATGATGATTAGTTTTGATCTAATCAACAGGTCTCGCATAGCAAGCAGGGTTAAATACAGGTATGTATTTATAATCCTAAACTGTCATTGCGAAGAACGAAGCAATCTCAACTGAGACAGTGTCATCAATATGGTTACAGAATTAATAACTTACCCAACTCGCGCTGCATGGTAGCCATGACGTTGGATCATATGAATAAAATTCAACGGGTCCGTGCATCCAGGATCATATTGCACAATCATCAAATGCGGATTGTTGTCATTTTGTCCTGATGAAATGACACCGTCCTGTAGTCGCATGTGATCGTTTAGAACATCTCGTTGCCAGTTTTCAAGTGATTCATCGATATGAAGTATGGCGTCAGCAATTTGAGTTGCCATGATACTGTTCTCCAATGTGACTTCACTATCTACACCTTAATGATTTTGGTAGCAAAAAAGAAATAAATAAAATGCTGGTGTGTTGATTGTCCATAAAATTTATTTATAAAACACAGTGTTTTTTTTAGCTGATAAAAGCATCTGTCAGGTCTGCAATGCCGTGCTGACGGCTTTCTGGCTGTAAATGTTGTCAGGGTAAAAAATGCTGTTCTAGCAGGCCGGTTTGCTATAGAATCTGCGCCTCTTAGCGGCCGGGGTAAATTCGGCCTAAAGACGTACGGACCGGTAGTTCAGCTGGTTAGAATGCCGGCCTGTCACGCCGGAGGTCGCGGGTTCGAGTCCCGTCCGGTCCGCCAGATAAATAAAAAAGGCCACCTGTTTTTCAGGTGGCCTTTTTTGTTTATTTTGTGGACTGGATGGTTTGATGAGAAGCCGAAGGTTCGA
>JAOUMX010000106.1 GCA_029881275.1 Gammaproteobacteria bacterium
CTGGTTTCTACTACCGTGCTGACAAAAACTTCGTTGACGAAGAAAACTGGCACTGTTTCGTAAATTCAATTTACGACAAAGAAACCAAACAATGGACATGTTTCAAGCGTGCTCACGTTGATCTGGTTGACAAGTCCAAGCTGTTTACAGGCGGTCATTAATCGACTGACCTGACAATAGCTGTCAGAGAACCGGGCGTCGTAAGACGCCCGGTTTTTTTATCCTGAAAAAATTATGTAAAATAAAAACCCCAGACCCTGTTTATTAAGGAAAATGCCCACATATATGTTTTTTCCTTAGCAAATAGAAACCCGACAACATTGTCGGTAACTCTCGATACAATCGGAGCAATCCTATGAGTGATGATATTAAAATTGAAGACATCCCTTTCCGCAGCGATGTCATACCGGCCATACTAGACCCTAACAGTGATATTAAATTTAACTGTTATAAAGGCATATCCTGTTATAACGCCTGTTGCAAACATGCGGATATCACACTAACCCCGTACGATATTATCAGACTCAAGGAAGCCACTGGTAAAGCCTCGACTGAAGTTCTCAAAGACCATACAGTGCCTTTCACTATGGATGCCGATGGCATGCCCGGCATTAAACTGCGCACCACTGATGAAGGTGCCTGTTTATTTATGGATGAAGATGTTGGCTGTAGCATTTATGGCAATCGCCCCACCGCCTGCCGTTATTACCCGCTAGGCAATCTGTCCATGAAGAAAACAGATGCTGCCCATGAAAATCAGCACTTTGTACTGGTAAAAGAAGACCACTGCAAAGGTCATGAAGAAGACCGATCAATCAACATTCAGGATTACCGTAAAGAACAGGGTGTAGAAGACTACGATAAAAATAATCTTGAATATTTTCAGCTCATCCTGAAGAAAAAGTCCATGGGTCCTGGCGTCGGCAGACCACCTGAAATGAGCCTGCAATTATTTTTTATGGCCTGTTTTGATATGGATCGCTTCCGTCGTTTTGCATTAAGTGATGCGTTTAAACAAACCTATAAACTTGATGAAGACCTTTACAATAACATTGATAAAGATGATGTTGAATTAATGTATTTCGGCTTTAGACTGTTACGTCATGTGCTGTTTGGGGAAATCACCCTTCCAGAACAGGAAGATGCCTACAAAAAACGCATGGAAGAACGTAAGGAAATCTATGAACTGCGCCAGAAAATTGAAATTGAACGTATTAAACAAAAAGACCCGTATATGTCTTACAAACTGGAAGTAGAATCGGAACAAGAAAATAAAGATAGTAAAAAATAGTCTACCCTTCGTATGAAGGATATACATATAGACTTAGCTGGCTACACTTTTGATAGCCAGGTAAAACCTGACCGTACGGACTGATAATATCCCTGTCTGTACGGTTATTTTTTAATAGCCGCACAGGGTTTATTTATGTCCTCCCCCAACCCATCAACCATTCGTATTGCCATTATTTCAGATACTCACGGTATCATTGATAACAATATTATTGATGTTATTAAACGCTGTGATCAGGTTATTCATGCCGGTGATATCTGTGGTGCACATGTTTTAGAGCAGTTACATTCCATCAGCAATCAGGTCACAGCTGTAGCTGGTAATAATGACGCATCGGGTTTATGGCCTGTTGAAGAAACCCATGTAGTTACCGCTTTGCCACATATTGCTGAAATTCGATTACCCGGCGGATCACTGGTAATGGAGCATGGACATAGACACGGCATGCAAAAACCCTGTCACGACTCTCTCAGAAAGACTCATGCCCATGCCAGAGTAATAGTTTATGGTCACACCCATAGCATGTTAGTTGATAAAGATAAAATACCCTGGGTCATTAATCCGGGTGCCGCAGGCAAAACACGAACCCGGGGTGGTTCATCCTGTTTAATTTTGACCATTAACGATGATACATGGGATGTAGAGATGCTACGCTTTGCAGATGAAAATACAGCGGTGGCTTAAGAATGACCTTTTTCCATATAATTAATATTTCTTGCTGATTTTATGATGCCTTTGCTCTGGGCAACATCAAACTGAAAATTTCATTTGCCTGGCCTTTTGACTCCTGGCTAATTGTTTCAAGATCAGCAGATTCCAGATTAATGATGTTTTTTATTGAACTGGAGATTAAATCCATTATCTCAGAAAAATCTCTATTGGCGACCAGTGTCTTGGCAACATGCACAATGGCGGTTTCTAACAAATAAATTCCTGAATTGCCCGGCTCCACATGATTTGCCGTTATTAGCTGCAAACTTTCAGGTAATCCCCACTCTCTCATTAAGCCAGCGCCTATCTGGGCATAATCGTAACCCAGCATGGTTTTCTCAATTAAATACAGATCCTTATTCTGTTTATTCGCAATACTCGCCACATATTCTGCTTCTTCTGGAATCTGTGAGTACATCACTAAGTGCCCGACATTATGTAACAAACCAGCGACAAACAACCTTTCACTATCAATCAGATGGCAGTGCTTAGCGAGCGCACGGGAGATGACAGCTGTTCGCAGACTGTCATACCAGAAGGATTCGAGTAATGAATGATCAATCCGGATATTTGCTGATGAATCGATAACATAAGTTGATAGTGCCAGATCATGCACCTGTTTTGCACCAAGCAAATTGATGGCTCGATCCAGGGTTTCAATTTTTGAGGCAAAGCAAAAAAACGCGCTGTTCACCAGACGCAATAAGCGCATGGTCATTGCGGGATCATTTTTTATCACTGTCACGATATCCAGCATTGATGAATTCTTGTCATCAAGAACTTTTCTTAATTGAAAATAGATATCGGGTAATGAAAACAACTGAATAGAGTTTTCGACCAATTCATGCAATTTCAACATAAAGATTATTCCGTTTTTACTATTCAGAATGTAAAGAAATAGCAGAGAATCGCTTTAAAAACACAACAAACTTCACAAAATGCTTATTTACCAATTAACTTACTTTTAAACCCATAAAAAAGGCGCAGTATCTGCGCCTTTTTCAATATAGAAAACAAATAGTTATAAATTATTTATTGGCTATATCTTCGAGCTTTTTAGCCTTGATCACCTGACCATCCAGAGCAGCTTCCTTGGCATTCTTGCCGTAAGCAACTGCCATCAGAGTACTATAATAAGTCACCGGAATGTGGAACTTGGTACCGTAGGTCGCATTGATCTGATCCTGGTAGATTTCCACGTTCATCTGACACACAGGGCAAGGTGTCACAATCATATCCGCGCCATTATCATAAGCAGCTTCGATAATACCTTTAACCAGTGCCTGAGACTTTTGCGGCTCTGAAAATGCCAGCGCACCACCACAACAGGCCACTTTCTTCTCATAAGTCGGAATAGACTCAGCACCCATGGCTTCAACCATTTTGTCCAGATACATAGGGTTCTCGAAAGACTCTCCATTAATACCAAAAGGACGATTCGTCTGACAGCCGACATAACCGGCAATTTTGATGCCTTCCAGAGGTTTTACAACCTTCTCTTTCATGCCTTCAAAACCAATGTCTTCAATCAGCACTTCGGTCATGTGGCGTACCTTGGGCATTTCTTTTGAAATTTCCAGATGTGCTTCTTTCAATGCTTCTTCAGCACCTGAACGCATGGCTTCACTATGCTCCAGACGCTCTTTGGTTTCACGTGTTGCCAGCCAGCAGGCAGCGCAGGATGCTACGATTTCCTGGCCGGGGTTATGCTTCTCAGACAGGGCAATATTACGTGCTGACAGAGCCAGACGAGGCAGTTCACCACCGCCGGAATAACCGATAGACGCTGAACAACAGTTCCAGTCTGGAATATCATTCAGTTTAATATCCAGTACATCAAGTACACTGTTCAGTGAACGCTGCAGATTAGAACCGGAAGCACCTTTCTGAGAGGAGCAACCTGGATAATATGAATATTCTTTAGCCATTATTTACTCCTACCTTATTGGTTGCCAGAAATGCGCGCTTCTTCAATTTCCTGCGCTTTCTTGATCATGGCTTTCAAGCCTGATTTATCTTTCACACTATGCCCACCGAGGATTTCCATAGGGTCCAGACGTTTGGCTTTAAACATGCCAAGACCGATACCACTGGCTGCCAGCGCATTTTTGATGCCCTGAACGAAACCATCGATGAAGTACAGAGTAATACCCAGTTTCAGCTCATTGACGCGGCCATTAGTCATCAGGTTCTCCCAGAATTTCTGAGAAAACTTCAATGTTGGCTGGTTCTTGGGCGCAATACCCAGACGTTTACCATAATGCGCCAGACCATGCATAATGTGGGTAATAGGCAATTCACGAGGACAACGGGCAATACAGTTGTAGCATGAGGTACACATCCACATCGAAGTCGATGACAGTACTTCTTCACGCTTACCGGCACGGATCATCATGAAGATTTCCTGTGGCGGATGATCCCAGTAAGGACCCATTGGACATGAACCTGCACATACACCACACTGCATGCACATTTTTACCCAGTCGCCTTCTTCAACATTCGCTTCAACTTCTTTCAGGAAGTCATTGCGATATTTATTAACCATCTGGTTATTTAAATTACTCATCAATAGTCTCCCTTAGAACTTGAATGGACTCATGCCGATCTTCTCTACGGTCTCAGCCATATCGTTGATCAGTTGAGCAGTGCGTTCAACATCAGTGATCGCCACTTCATAAGTCGCGACACGTTCCTCTTCAAGATTCAGTGTTTTTAATGTATCGGCAATCTTACTCATACGGTAATGCGCCATTTCCGAACCTTTGACAAAGTGACACTGATAATCATCACCTTTCTGACAACCCATAAGGATAACACCATCATAACCGGAGTTAAGCGCATCGGTTAACCAGATGGTATTGACAGAACCCAGACAACGAACAGGGACGATACGGGCAAATGCACTGTATTCCAGCTTGTTCTGTGCCGCCATATCAAGGGCAGGATAAGCATCATTTTCACAGGCCAGCACCAGAATACGGGGCTTTTCATCGAACTCTTCCGGTATATCCACATTCTTGATCTGTTGACCAATAGAATCTACCGAATAGTTTTCAAAGGAAATAACACGAACCGGACAGGCGCCCATACAGGTACCGCAACGGCGACAACGTGATTCGTTATATTGAGGATAGCCTTTGGCATCTTCGTTAATCGCACCGAAAGGACATTCCACTGTACAACGTTTGCACTGGGTACAACCTTCGATACGGAAACTTGGGAAACTCAGGTCACCGGAACGTGGATGCGCCGCTGCACCTTTAGCCGCACTCTCAATTTCCAGAATCGCCTTCATCGCAGCACCGGTTGCATCGACGCTGGCCTGCATGCTATCCATAGGACGACGCACAGGTCCGGCAGAATAAATACCGGTACGACGGGTTTCATAAGGGAAACAGATGAAATGCGAGTCAGTGAAACCGTGTTTCAGATGAGGCAGATCCGTACCCTGGCGATAATCCAGGTTCAGAATCGAATCAACACCAATAGCCACTTCATGGGCATCAGCTGCTGCCTGCTTGTCTTCAGCACTGGCATCATCTTCCAGCTCCATAGGAACAGCGTAGGGATCAGGACCTGAATTAGGAACCTGACCGGTAGCCAGTACCACCAGATCAGCCGACATAGACTGGTCTTCATTCAGAATTTTGTCATGGAAATTGATGGTTAAATCGGCGCCACTCGCGTCAATAGTGCTAACCGATGACTTGGTAAAGATAACGCCTTTCTTCTGGCCTGAACGGTAGAAGTCTTCACCACCGGCACCGGGTGTACGCAAATCATCATACATAATAACCGTATCGACACCAGGGTTCTGGTCCTTGAAGTACATCGCCTGTTTAATACTGGCCGTACAGCAAAAGCCAGAACAATAAGGCAGATGACCTTCTTTATCACTACGCTGACCGGCACATTGTACGAACACAACGCTATTAACTTCTTTACCGTCTTTACGCTTGATCGGACCACCATTGGCGGCCTTTGCCATGGCTTCCAGTTCCAGCTGGGTCACTACATTATCAGACTTGTCATAAGCAAATTCAGTCAGCTGATTAGCATCATACTGTTTCATACCTGAAGCCTGGACAATGGCACCGATACTCAGATTAGTAGTAGCACCACTTTCAGTTGAAATATCCACACTGAAACGACCCGGTGCACCGGATGTTTTGGTCACAGTCGCATTCAGATGAACTGTAATTTTGCTATCGGCTTCAACCGCAGCAATCAAAGCATCAACAGTTGTATCTTCCGGTTCAGCATAAGGTGATTTCGTGGCAACACGCTTGTTCAGCTGCGCCATCACGCCACCGAGCTGGCCTGATTTTTCAATAATGAACGCAGGATAGCCCGCTTTAGAGGCTTCAATCGCTGCAGTCATACCGGTAATACCACCACCAACGACCAGAATGTTCTTGTTCAGCGGCTGCTCACCACTACCTTTAGGCAGTTTCATGAACTTGGATTCAGCACAGGCCATGCGTATATAATCATCCGCCATTTCCTGTGTGGTTTCACGTGCATCATCGGTATCAGGGCGTACCCAGATAACACCTTCACGCAAATTCGCGCGAGATAAAGTCACGTTCTGAAAATTGAATGCTTCCACTTTTGCACGACGTGAACAGGCACCAATAATAAGATGATTAGTTTCACCCGCATCAATATCGGCCTGGATCATGGCAACGCCTTCAGCGCTACACAGGAAGTCATGAGATTTGGCAAATTTTGCTTTGCCGTCGCGGGTTGCGGTTGTCTCTAATCGGCCACAGTCCAGGCGATCGCCTATTCCACAACCTTTACAGATGTATGCACCCATTAATAATTCGTCTGCCACTGTTTAGCCCTCCGATCCAGCAACGCGGTTAACAACCTGGATGGCCTTTAATGCACATGCTGTTGCACTCTGAACCGCACGGTTCACATCCAGCGCATCAGATGCACAACCGGCAGCAAATATACCGCCGTTGGTGCCATCATTCTCAATGAAACCATGTTCATTAATGCTAATGCCTTCAGGCAGTGTTGAAGCATCAAGACTGGGTTCCATGCCCACAGCCAGTACAACCAGCTCATGGGGTGTTGCGTAACGGTTGTAGCCTTCAGTATCTACACCATTAAGAATCGGATTACCGGTTTCCCTGTCTTCCGTAATGTTGGCTACTTTTGATTTGATGAATTTAACGTTTTCATCTTTCTGGACTTTCTGATAGAAATCTTCAAAACGGTCAATGGCACGAATATCAATGTAGTAAACCGTTGATTTGGCATCCGCATCGGTTGCATAGGTTGTCTGTTTCAGCGTCGCCATGCAGCAAATACGTGAACAATGCTTCAGATAGTTACGGTCACGTGAACCGGCACACTGAATAAATGCAATGTCCTTGGCTTCTTTACCGTCAGATGGACGTAGAATCTTACCGCCGGTAGGACCCATTGGGTCATTCATACGCTCGAACTCAACCGAAGTGATGACATTCTTGTAACGATCATAACCATAAGGCTGAATCTTGTTAGCATCGTATGGACGCCAGCCAGTCGCATAAACCACAGCACCAACTTTCAGCTCGACCGTTTCTTCCTGCATTTCCAGATTGATGGCATCAAACTTACAGGCCGCTTTAGCCTTGTCTGCATCGGCTGTACCAATCATGGCAGGATCAATTACGTAACGCTCAGGATAGGCCATGCGATGAGGACGGTAAGCACCTTTGTGCTTGTCCAGACCGTAGTTATATTCATTATCGAATTCCGCTTCGACGGCATCTTCACAAGCGCCACAGGCCGTGCAATTTTCATTCACATAGCGAGGACTGATCTTGACTGTCGCTGAATAATTACCTTCAGAGCCAGTCAGGCTGGTTACTTCAGCCATGGTCAGCACAGTGACGTTAGGATTCTGTTTAGTACGGCGTTGATTAATTTCCAGTCCACAGGTAGGGAAACAGAGTTTTGGAAAGTACTTGTAAAGCTGGGTAATACGGCCACCCACATAAGGTCGTTTTTCGACCAGGATGACCTGTTTGCCAGCTTCAGCAGCTTCCAGCGCAGTGGTCATACCACTCACGCCTCCACCTACTACCAGGATGGTCTCATTGGTTGCGACTACATCCGTCATTTAGATTCCTCCGAAGCGGATAATATTGATTTCATGAAATCGGTTAAATCCGGTTGTGATTAAATTAATAAACCAGACTTAAAAAATTCTTTACTGTTTTAGTCAGGTAAAAGGCACTTAAAAGCGCACCGACAATACATTACTAATTAAGGAGTGTAAAGATACTCCTTTATGCATTTTTTCTCTAGGTTAATAAGACATTTTTAAAATTGAAGTTTCCGATATACGAATAGAAAACTTTTATGTGAAATAAAAAAATAGCTTAAGAGAGTGCTTATATTGCAGATGTTATGATAAATATCAAAATTCTTCACTAAATTAGAGTAATTAGTATTTAAAAAAATACGTTTATAAATCCCTAGTGTTTACTCAGTTTTATTTATTCAGTGTTTTGTTCACTGCAGCTAACAGACGCTCTTCATTAAAAGGCTTCAATAACCAGCCTGTGGCACCAAATGATTTAGCTTTTTTCTTTTTGTAATCGCCACTTTCCGTGGTCACCATAATAATCGGCGTATACTTAAAATGATCTATACGTCTCAGTTTACTGACCAGACTTATGCCATTCATCTCTGGCATATTGATATCCGATAAAACCAGATCAAATGTTTCGTCACGGGCGATTCTCAAAGCATCTGATCCATCAACAGCGGCAACAACTTCATGCCCTGCCTGGGTCAAAACTGCAGACACCAGATTACGTATCATCATTGAATCATCAACTGCCAGTATTCGTGCCATGACTACCTCGTTGTTGAACAGATAATTTATCCATTAGCATAGTTGCAATTGGACTCATAAATAACTTTTTTTAAAAAATAATTCAGCTTATCTGACAATACCAATGAGCGATAAATAATTATCGTCATTAAATAACATCACTGGCATAAAGCGATCCCAATACACCAGACAATTTTTAGATTATTTAACCTGAGTTGAAAAAATCAAAAACATGAGCACTGATACTTCAAGATGAAGCATCAACTCACCAGCGGCCTGCTTTAACTGCCGCACCCTGTGGATCACGTGGTTTAAACCAGTCGAGTTTTTCTTTCAGCTTAACCACATTACCCACAATGATTAACGTTGGTGGTTTGAGATCATGCTGTTTAACCGTTTCAACCAGCGTTTCGAGAGTCGCTGTTATGGTTTTCTGCTCAGGTGTTGTGCCCTTCTGAACCAGCGCAACCGGTGTTGAAGCAGGTAATCCATGGGCGATTAATTCTTTACACAACGTCGGCGCACCATGCAGGCCC
>JAOUMX010000107.1 GCA_029881275.1 Gammaproteobacteria bacterium
TACAGGCCGGCAACAATGCCGGCATGACAACTATTGTCGCTTTATTCGGTTACATCAATGCTGATGACAATATCGCCGACTGGGGTGCAGATATTGCTATCGAACATCCGCAAGAGATTATCGCCCATCTGGGCACACCGTCTTAACATTATTTTTCATCCCGCACTGAATTTTTCCGGGGCTCTAAAGGCATATTTCGATATTAACAGCCTGTCTCTGGACAGATCACTGTTACTAGTACCCGTGTTAGTAATCATCTGCATCATGATGATCCATTCTACATTTGAGCAATAGCCCACACAACTTAACTGTGCCATGTTAACAATTAATCAGATAACCAGTAAAAATGATAAGGCGGAACCACCAGCTGATTTTTAAACAGGGCGGGCACTTCTCCCGAATAAAGATCTCTAATCTGGCCATGACTGGATCTAAACACATGACCAACAGCGTCCAGATCCAGGTATTGTGGTTTGGCATCAAAATTAGCGACCACCAGCACACTGCTGGATGAACGACGCAAATTGAAACGCGAAAAGACAAACAGGTGCGGATTATCCAGGTGTATAAGTTCGCGATTATTAAAATCGGCGAAAGCGGCGATTTCTTTTCTCACGGCAATCATTTTCTTCAATGCAGTAAATATACGATGCTCTACCGTACCGGACTGATGTCTTAACTCAACTTTTTTCCAGTCAAGCTTCGGACGATGCGCCCAGCGACTGTCGTTTGCTTTGTGCTCATCATTGAGGTAACTGCAATCATTGAGGACACCGATTTCATCACCGTAATAGAGTAATGGAATACCGCCAAAAGACATAATCATGCTGTTCAGTAACAGAATATGCTGAACAGCATTATCAATGCTGGCCTGATCACTGGACTCCAGTGCTGCCTGCAAGCCGACTAATGATGCAAGTGATCCTGAAATACGTGCATCACCGGTTTTGCTGTTATGCCCAAAGGGCAAGCCCCTGGCTATCGAGTCCGCATAATTACCGGTAAAATAATCAATCAGGAATTTTCGATGCTCATAGGGTTCATAACCCACTGCACGAATATCTGCATCATCAAAACCAAGACCAATATCATCATGACAACGCACATAATTAAGCCAGGTAGCACGTTCCAGTTTATCGGGAATACTTTTTATCCCCTGATATAACAACCTTGAATTTTTCGTCGCCACCGCATCCCATAACAAGGCCATGTAGGTTGCATTATATGCAATTTCACATTCCTTGGCATTGATCGCATCTTCACCAAAATATTTAATAATTTCTACGGGTGCCACTATTGCTTCAGCAATAAACAGTACACCAGGTGCTGTTACCTGACAGCAATCTTTCATTAACTGCAAAATAAGATGGGCTTCGCGTTCATTCTGACAGGTACTGCCAATTTTTTTCCATAAGAATGCAACCGCATCAAGACGAATAATATCGGCGCCCTGATTGGTCCAGAACAGAATAATATCCAGCATTTCAATAAACACGGCGGGATTACTGTAATTAAGATCCCATTGAAAATTATTGAATACGGTCATCACCCATTTATTCATGGTGTCATCCCAGGTAAAATTACCCGGCGATGTTTCGGGAAATATTTCCGGCATGGTCTGTTCAAACATATCGGGGACTTCCCGATTATCAAAAAGATAATAGTAATCCTGATATTTTTTCTCACCCTGACGAGCTTTCTGTGCCCATTCATGCTCATTGGACGTATGATTCACCACCACATCCAGGGTGAGCAGAATATTACGTTTTTGTAAATCTTCGGATAGCGACTGCAAATCATTCAGATCACCAATACGATCATCAACCTGACGAAAATCACTGACCGCATAACCACCGTCACTCTTACCTTCCGGACATTGAAGAATGGGCATAATATGGATCATATTAATTCCCAGCTCCTGGAAGTAATGCAGTTTTGACTGTAAGCCCTGAAGATTATTTGCAAACCCGTCGGAATACAGCGCCATGCCAACCCATTCCTGACTCAAAAACCAGTTGTGATTTTTTTCTCTTTCAAGATCTTTTTCTTTTAACTGGTCACTGCGCACAATATATTGTCTGGCCATGGTTTCAACCAGACGCTGTGCCTGTTCTTCAAAATCATCACGACCACCATAAAGCAAATAAAATAACGAATGAATCGAATAAAAATTCGCACCCAGGCGTGTATAAAAATGCCGAATTTGCTGTTGTTTTATTTCGGGATTTAATTTAATTAAAATATCATTCAGTAATGAATGTGAAACCTGTTCGTACATGATTCTGATTACTTCTTTCGGTTATATAGTTTTTAGGCTATCGAATTCCATTATAGTCTTTGCACTATGACTTTAATTGCCAGCCATCAACAAACGGCTGATAAAATGCCAGGTCATTAATAGTAGCACCTCTAATCCCCACAATTGCACTGGCAAATGCCTGCGCCCTGTTCAAGGCTATCTGCAGCGGCCAGGCTTTATATTGAGCCAGTAACATGACACTACTGAAGGCATCTCCTGCACCAACGGTATCAACAACATTAAGATTTCTTTCTGGCTCAACACTGACACGATTACCATCCGCACTAGCAACAATAACGCCTTTTTCACCCCGGGTAACAATTAACAGATTTAATAATCGGGTTGATAATAGATCATCGATTCTGGTTTCAGTGGTTGCATGATGTGGCACAATCAGTGACAGTTCCTCTTCATTTAATTTAAGCCAGCGCCCCTGCTCAATGATTTCCTCAATCAACGCATTATTCCACCAGGGTGCACGCAAATTAATATCAACAAATACAGAAGCAGATGTCATCTGTTTAATATACTGTAATGCACTGGCCGATATTGTGTTTCGCAAAGCCAATGAGCCATGATAAAGTACATCGCTGTTGTCTAAAGACGGCAGTGCCGTATGATCAATAAAATCCCAGGCACTATTTTCGACAATATCATAACTCGGCTCACCATTATTAAATGCCACATCGACAATACCAGTGGGATGTTGCTTATCGAATTGCAACCCCGAAGTATCCATGCCCCAGTTCTGCATTGCCAGTGCAATCTGTTCACCCATCTGGTCATCACCTACTCGCGATATCAACAAAGGAGACAAACCAAACGCCTGACAATGCCAGGCAACATTAAACGGCGCCCCACCAAGCACACGTGTACCATCAGGAAAACAGTCGTATAACACTTCACCAAATATTAGCGGCGCTGATTGATTATTCATCATCGAGTCCAATCCAGTCTTCTGCTGCTGGCATATAATATATTACACCTTCAATAATACCGGCACTGTAATTACCATTCATACCAAGGCTATCACCCCTGGCAAGATAAAGACTTTTTTGCTGCCCATTAATTCTTGCCTGCTGAACAGCAGACTTACGCACATCATCACTTGCGTTTGCAACCAGAACTGATTGAATCGCACTGGCTAAAACCGAAATGTCATTACCACTATCACCGGCAAACACAGCTTCATCATAATCAAAATCGAGCGCCTGCATTAAAAATTCAATTGCATGTCTTTTGCCTGCACTAGCAGGCAGTATATCCAGCAAGCCAATATTGGCAGGCTCATCAACACTCCAGATTAAATTGGCATGAATATTTTGCTGTTCAAAACAGTGCTTTATTTTCTCTATTAATACGGAATGATCTACATATAAAGGTATGTAATAACTTAACTTATGTGTGTTCTGTTTACTCATTTCCTGAACACGTAAATCAGAAAACTGTTTTAACAGCAGTTGCAAATCATCATGTGTCTTATTATTCCAGTCACTGGCAATTTCATTCTCCCATGCCTGCCAATGAATCCAGTTATCACCACGTAATTGATAAATAGTCGAGCCAACATCCGCAATAACAAAATCAGGCTGTGGAAGTTGATAATTCCGAATGGCCTGCTGTACCAGTGCCTGGTGACGACCGGTAACATAAACCAGTGTAACTTCATCTCTGGCTGCCAATAATGAAAAACGTTTCCGTGCCAATGGCGATTCTGGTTGCGGCCCATTTGGCAACAGGGTTCTGTCCAGATCTGTACACAGTAATAAGCGCATCAGTTTTTTGGCACCATACAGGTATCAAAAAAATCATAATGCTCTATCGCCTCAACAATTCCCGCAGCACCGGCCTGTCTGGCAAAATACACCCGTTCCAGATCAGTTAGATCAGACAGTTCTTCATTATGTCGATTAGACACCACAACAGCCAGTGTATTTCCACGCATCATATCTTCATCGGTGCCCGAACCACCGGCAGCCAGAATATGTTCCAGCGGTATATCCCATTGATTAGCATACCAGCGCAAGGCAAATCCCTTGGAAGCTCTGACAGGAACAATATCCAGATATTGACCAAAGGAAAGAAACACATTCACTGTTTGATCATGCTGATGCAGGAGACGAATAATTTCATCAACTGTAGGTGACTTATTTGGATCTATATAATAACTAACCTTGAATGCACTTTGTTCACTTCTGGGTTGCAACTTAAGCCCCGGTAACTCTGACAGAATACGACGCACCACTCCAGGCTTCCATAAATAATCAATATGTTCAGCCCATGCCTTATCACGGGTTAGATTCGGCGCATAATAAATCTCCGTGCCGAGGCTGGTAATTAATACATCCGGCTGTGGAATAGCAAATCGCTTCAGCTCTTTTAAAGCAGAATCCAGTCTACGGCCCGTGGCAATACCAAAGGTTGCACATTTTTTATTATCCTTAAGAACCTTGATAAATACAGGTAGCGACGTTGGCACTCCCAGTAAATTCTGATCGAGATCGCTAAAAATTGCCCGCTCATGATACATCATCGGACGACGCTTCATGCCAGCTTTGTCTTTCTTGGTTTGCTGCTCAAGCAATGGTTTAATAGTGCGTATATATTTATCTACATGTGCCTGCCATGAATAATATTTTTGTACACCTTTAATACCATTTTCCGCCATCTGCTTCCAGCTACCACCATCCATCATCACCTTGAGTAAAGCTTCAGACATGGCCGACTTATCCAGCGGATCAATTAAATATCCATTTTCACAATTATTAATAATATCCTTGGGCCCACCATCTTCAGTAGCGACTATCGGCAGGCCACAGGCAGCAGCTTCAATTAAAGTCAGCCCAAAGGGTTCAGTTAATGCGGGATTGATAAACACGCCCTTAGAGAGTGCAGCTAGACGATATAAGATTGAAACATCATCAGGCTGATGATGTTTTGGGTAAGCTACCTTGCCATATAAATCATAACTATCAACAGCCATTAAAAGATCTGATAAAACCTCCTGCGCGCCTTCGTCCATTTCGCGAATATCATTACGATTACCCGCAATAATGACAAGATTAGCGAGACGCTGTAATTCTGTAGACTCACCATAGGCCTCGACCAGAGTCGTAATATTTTTACGATGGTCAGGACGAGATATGGCCAGTATGACAGGCTTTTCAGGCTCAGTTAAAAAACGCTTTAATTGCTGATAGATATCTGACTGACGCTCATTACCACGCAGAGGAAAAAATCGTAACAGATCCGTACCCGGCGGAATCACACTCATGTATTGCGGCTGATAAAAATCATAAAGCCCATACTGTTCTTCAATTTCCTGATGAGTACTGGTAATAACCAGTTCAGCTACACCCAATGTTTCTTCTTCAGCATCTATGCGTCGAGACATATTGTAACGTTTATCAATATCCACCTGTTTCAATCCACTGGCGAGTAAACGTCTACGTTTCACCCTACCCAGTGAATGACCGGTATGAACCAGCGGAATTTCAAGAAGACTGGATAAACGACTGCCTACATATCCGGCATCTGCATAATGACTGTGAATAACATCAGGCAAATCAGGCTGCTGCCGAAGATAATCAAGAACATTATCCGCAAACACATCAAGATTATCCCAGAGCTCTTCTTTAGGCAGATAGTTTGATTCACCGCCATCAATGCGAACAATCTGAGCATGATCAGATAGCACCTCTAATCCCCTGGAATAATCCTTATCAAGGGAAGCATCCTGCAGGCGTTGTGTAATGAGATCAACGCGACACACCTGGGGATGCTCACCCAGAGCACGCGCTAACTCAACAACGTATTTGGTCTGACCACCCGTATCGGCATCTCGTCCCAGCTCAAGCTGATTTCCTCTTATTAAACCATGTACACTTATTAAAAGAATATAAAGTTTTTCATCCGATTTGATCATATAGCTTTTATTTATGTTATAGGTTGCAATAAATTGCAACCAGAAGAAAAATATATTTTAAATCAGGACTGTTTTAAACATACTGGATATCGACAAACATTCACGTCAGTCAGAATAAATTTATACTTAAATCACAGTCACACATAAAATTAAAAGAACTGAAACACCAGTCTATAGACAATATTAAAAAAATATTTAATTAGAAATTTCAATCAAGCCACAAAGCATATGTGTTTGTTTATAATCATTATAAACAAACACACCATTATTACAAACTAAATATTATATCGGGAAAAGTCCATTAATTAGCCCATCTTGGCAGAATCGATTGCCTCACTGATCTGGTTATGATATTTCTGACGAAAATCATGTATAAGAGATTCTCGTTGTTCATCACTAACATCTGTTTTCATCAATATCATACGCGCCAGTTCCAGACTGGTTTCCACATTTTCAGATACCACAGCTGACGCACCCAGGACTCGCAATTCACGACACTGATCGAGACTATGTCCACGGGCATAAATAATAGTATCCGGATGTGTTTTGCGTAAAGAATGAATCACCTGCTCGGTTGCCTCGGGATCATTTAATGTCACTATAATAAATTTAGCATTACCCACACCAGCAGACTTTAATACTTCAGGTATTCGTACATCACCATAAAAAACAGAATGACCTTTAGCACGCTCTTTTTCAACAACCGAAACATCTGCATCAAGCGCAACAAATGACTGGTTTGCAAGAGAAAGAATTTCACCAATTCTATGACCGACTCGACCAAACCCGGCAATAACTATGGGTGCAGCCACCGGGCTTTCAATATTATCTGCATTAGCTTTTCTATCTATATTCTGAGATCTAATCAACAGTTGCGCAAAATACACCAGCAACGGTGTTGCCAGCATACTCAATAAAACCACAAGCAATAAATGCTGAAATAAATTATCCGTTAATAAATTTGACTGGTGAGCAAATGAGAATAACACCAGCGCAAATTCACCGCTCTGTGCAAGCACCAGTGCAACTGCCAGGCTATCTCTTAATTTAAATCGAAACAAATACGCCAACGGAAATAGAATTATAATTTTTAAACTGATTAACAAACCCATCATGCCTAAAGACAGAACAGGATGTTCAAGAAAAAGATTCAGGTTAAGTGACATGCCCATGGACATAAAAAACAAACCCAGCAAGAGTCCACGAAACGGCTGCACTTCCGCCATCACCTGATGCTTATAGGCCGAATCAGAAATCAGCAGGCCCGCAAGAAACGCACCCATAGCCATAGAAAAACCAATATGCTCTGTTAACATGGCTATGCCTAGCACGATAAGAAGCGCAGAAGCAGTAAATATTTCAGGATTACGCGATAATGCAACGCGATGCAATACCGGGTGTAACAAATAGCGACCTATAAAAATAACCAGAAAAAGAATCAGCAAGGACTCTGCCAGTGCCAGCCCAATATTCTGACCAATGGTAAATTCTGGCATAGCCAGTAATGGCACCAGCGCCAGCAAAGGTACAACAGCAAGATCCTGAAGCAACAGTACAGCAAAAGATGTTCGCCCATATATTGATGTCAGAATTTTCTGCTCAATCAGCAATTGCAACACAAATGCTGTTGACGAAAGTGCCAATGCCGGCCCTATAAGTATCGCTGCCTGAACGGGAGTATTAAAAAAGTAGTACGTGACTGCCGACAGCACGCCACCAGTGAACAACACCTGAAAAGTACCCAGCCCGAATACCAGTCGCCGCATTAACCAGAGACGTGACGGCTTGAGTTCAATACCAATAACAAACAGAAGAAGAACAACACCGATTTCCGCAAGACGACCGATTTCACTAACCTTGCTAATTAAGCCCAGACCGGAAGGTCCGACTATAACACCGGCAATCAGAAAACCGGGAACAGCTCCAAATTTAATCGCCTGAAACAAAGGCACAGCAATGACCGCAGCCATTAATAAAATAATAATGTCGCCCAGATAATCAGTAATCATCGAAGGCGTCGCAGCTGGGTGACATTAATAGCAATGAGGTAAAACGTCATAATATTTAAATGAACCACCTCGGCAAAAAGCCTTATCGAATCACAGCATATCAGGACATACCTGTTACAACTGACTATTCCTTAATTTTCCGGGTTTCATCCCAGCTGGAATGATTATCAACCCATTTCAGGCTGAGCCAGTACCAGATAATGATAGGCACCATCATGGAGATCCAGCTCCAGTCATCAATCATAAATACTTTTACAATCCAGTCGTTGCCGGCAAACAACAGTGACCAGGGTATGCAATACACAGAAAAGGCCACACATGACCAGATGAGTATCAATGCCCCCTTTCTACTGGGGATACTCGAAAATGCCAGGAAAACCCACAGGGGCATATTGTCTGTTCTTTCCATAACTCAACTACTCAGTTTCTCATTTTTTAATCAAGGGTACGGAATTATGCCCTGATTATCAAGACATGAAACTATAAGCCATAGCGCTAACGCTGTTAATAACCGAATCTTTCATGCAGGCTGATTACGGGGTAATTTAAACGAAAGTAGTGAGGTCATAAGAACAAACAGTGCAGCCACCCACAAACAACCGGCCAGACCCCAGTACTGATAAATTAAACCGGATAAAAGCGTACCGCATAAACGCCCGGCCGCATTAGACATATAATAAAAACCCACATCGACCGAGACACTCTCGTGCTCAGCATAATGCAGAATCAGAAATGAATGTATCGCCGAGTTAATGGCAAACACGATACCAAAGATAGCAAGCCCCGTAATTAGCCATACCGTTTGACTGGTCACCATATTAGATGCCGACGCCATGATAACGGTGATGATGGTCAACACTGATGCCCAGATCAGAGCGCTCATACCATCCGGCCCCTGTTGATGATGTGAATATCGAATCAACTGCGGGACAAATGACTGCACCATACCGTAACCAATAATCCACAGCGCAAAAAATGACCCTACTTCATTGTGCGACCAGTTAAGCACCGATGACAGATAGACTGGCAGGCCGACGACAAACCAGATATCCCTGGCACCAAATAGAAAAA
The DNA here is from genome assembly GCA_029881275.1 of Gammaproteobacteria bacterium. GTDB lineage: Bacteria > Pseudomonadota > Gammaproteobacteria > SZUA-229 > SZUA-229 > JAPHQX01. The sequence goes on from JAOUMX010000107.1 coordinate 9,305, forward strand.
AACGCGCCGCAGATAACCAGTTAATCTCACGACGTCTGGAAAACAGGTGGGTAA
>JAOUMX010000224.1 GCA_029881275.1 Gammaproteobacteria bacterium
GCTATTGATCTGGTTGATGAGGCTGCCAGTCGTATTCGTATGGAAATGGATTCCAAACCGGAATCCATGGATCGTCTGGAACGTCGATTAATTCAGTTGAAAATTGAACGTGAAGCTCTTACCAAGGACAGCGATAAAGCATCTAAAGAACGGTTATCACGTTTGCAGGAAGAGATTGCCAAACTGGAAGATGAATATTCTGAACTGGAAGAAGTCTGGGTGTCCGAAAAGGCCGCCTTGCATGGCAGTGCCAGTATTAAAGAGCAGTTAGAGCAGGCGCGTCTGGAAATGGAAACCGCGCGACGAGCCAATGATCTGGCACGTATGTCTGAATTGCAATACGGTCGCATTCCCGAACTGGAAAAACAGCTGGATATGGCAGCGCAGGCAGAAATGCATGAAATGACCCTGCTGCGTAACCGTGTCACCGAAGAAGAAATTGCGGAAGTGGTGTCACGCTCTACCGGTATCCCTGTGTCAAAAATGATGGAAGGAGAGAAAGAAAAATTATTGCGCATGGAAGATGAATTGCGTAAACGTGTGGTGGGTCAGGATGAAGCAGTTGCCGCTGTATCCAATGCCATTCGTCGTTCACGTGCCGGACTTTCTGATCCCAATCGACCTAATGGTTCATTCCTGTTTTTAGGACCCACCGGTGTCGGTAAAACTGAGCTCACCAAAACACTGGCGAACTTTCTGTTTGATACCGAAGAATCGATTGTACGTATTGATATGTCCGAGTTCATGGAAAAACATTCTGTGGCGCGACTCATTGGCGCACCTCCCGGTTATGTTGGTTATGAAGAAGGAGGTTATCTGACTGAAGCAGTACGCCGTAAACCTTATTCAGTGGTGTTACTGGATGAGGTAGAAAAAGCACATCCCGATGTTTTCAATGTGTTGTTACAGGTGCTGGATGATGGTCGTTTAACCGATGGTCAGGGTCGCACGGTGGATTTTCGTAACACGGTGATAGTCATGACATCCAACTTGGGTTCACAGCAGATTCAGGAATATGCTGAACGCAACGATTTTGAAGGCATGAAGAGTGCTGTTATGGAAAGTGTCGGTCAGCATTTCAGGCCCGAGTTTATTAATCGTATTGATGAATCCGTTGTCTTCAGGCCTCTGGATCGCGAACAGATTAGAGTGATTACTGCAATTCAGATTGAATATCTGCGCAAGCGTTTGCAGGATAAAGATATGGATCTGCAGTTAACCGAAGCGGCACTGGATAAACTGGGTGAAGCCGGTTTTGATCCGGTCTATGGTGCACGTCCACTGAAACGTGCCATACAGCAAACGCTGGAAAATACACTGGCGCAACAATTACTGGAAGGCAAGTTTATGCCCGGTGATATCATCGAAGTAGATCTGCTGGATGGTGAGCTGAGTTTTAGCCGTTCAGACAATGTGGTACATGCGGCTTAAGTGATATCTTTATAGCTAAAAAAGGCCGGTAGATTTGCCGGCCTTTTTTATGTGCTGCGTTTCCGGGAAATGTAACAATAATTTAAATAAAAAACATTACTAAAGGTATTCGGTCAGGAGAAACTGTTTTCAGATTCTGCTGTCAGTCGTATCATTTTTTAGTGCCTAAAGTAGCATGTTCTAATAAGCCAAAAACAGCTGTTTAAATAGCCAAAATTGGCTATATAAGCTGACCTATTCTGGTTATTCACATCTCGACATTTTAAGCGCAGTCTTGTATCACGGTATAAAAATAACAAAAAACCAGCAACCCTGAATGACAGGGGATGGAAGTGTCATAAATAAAAATAAACTGACAGTGAAGTTGCTTAAACGTATTTATATTAAGCCTTTCAAAATTTAACACCTGCTGGCATTGCAATGATGATGTGCATCGATATTTATCGAAAGATGGGTATCTGTTCATATCAGAATAATAAAAAATGATAAATGGAGGATATTAGCATGCGGTCAACAATACTCAGACGGGGCCTGCATAAAGCATTGTCCTTAGGTATGGCTATGGGATTAGCCATGGTACTTGGAGTCAGCAGCACGCAAGCCGCCAAACCTGATAACCCGGGTGGCGGCGGTGGTGGCGGTGGCGATGGCCTGCCGCCAGCATCTAATACTGTTGCTCCCAAAAATGCCTTTAACATCATGATGAACTATGAACTGGGCATGCACTGTACCGGTTTCGAATTTTCCTACTGTTGTGTACTTCCGCCTTATAACTCAATTCTTGCTCAGGTTGTCAAAACCGAGAAAACCAGTAACCAGCCGGTGTTACTGGAAGCCGATCCCGTTAACGGTGTTGATGGTCTCGGTCGTCCAACGGTCATGCGTGACAAGGAGCTGGATGAGAATGGTGACTTCAAGAAATATGTCTTACGTTACTGGCACGATGCCCAGCCCCGAAATGATGGTCGTGGCGCACCACAAACTGACACGCTCATCAGTCTGGTGGAAGGGAATTCTTTGA
>JAOUMX010000108.1 GCA_029881275.1 Gammaproteobacteria bacterium
ACGTTATATTCCAGCTCTCCAACCACATGGTAATTATCGGTCTGTTCATTGGCGGCCTGGTACCTTACCTGTTTGGTGCCATGGCAATGGAAGCAGTGGGTCGTGCAGCCGGCGGTATCGTTAACGAAGTACGTCGTCAGTTCAAGGAAATGCCCGGCATTATGGATTACACCCAGAAGCCAGACTACTCCAAAGCGGTTGACATGCTGACCAAATCAGCCATCAAGGAAATGATGATTCCATCACTGTTACCTGTACTGGTGCCAGTGCTGGTTGGTGTACTGCTAGGCAAAGAAGCACTCGGTGGCATGCTGATTGGCGCCATCATAACCGGTATTTTCGTCGCAATTTCCATGACCACCGGTGGTGGCGCCTGGGATAACGCCAAGAAATATATCGAAGATGGCAATTTTGGTGGTAAAGGTTCTGATGCCCACAAGGCAGCGGTTACCGGTGACACTGTAGGCGATCCCTACAAAGATACAGCCGGTCCAGCCATTAACCCACTGATCAAGATCATGAACATCGTGGCCTTAATGATCATTCCAATACTGTAAATAAAACAGTTGTATGATCAGAAGGCGGAAATCCCAGGGGTTTCCGCCTTTTTTATTGCCCCGATTTAGCGTTATACTTCCCGCCCCTGTAAAAAAGCTTATCAATAAATACTATGGCAACCAAGCACACACCCAGCGAAATCAAGCTCCACCAGAAATCTAAAATTCTGGAAATCAGTTTTGAGTCCGGAGAAAATTTCAAATATCCCTGTGAATACCTGCGCACCCATGCCAGATCTGCCGAAATCGAAACCTCAAATATCCCGGTAGCAGGCAAAGCCGACGTTAATATTGAAACCATCGAACCACAGGGTAATTATGCCTTACGCCTGTTTTTTGATGATGGTTATAACACCGGTATCTTCTCATGGGATACCCTGTTTGAACTGGGAGCCAACTACGACAACAACTGGGCTAAATATTTAGACGCCATTGAAAAACACGGTTTAAAACGTAGCACCCGAGAAAAACCGGAAGATGGGAAAATAAAAATTAAAGTTCTTTATTTTATGACTAATATGCTCAAGGTCACCAAAAAAGAAAGCGATGAAATCATACTGCCGGAAAGCATTAATGAAGTTCAGAAACTACTCAAATATCTGCGTGGTAAAGGCAAGGAATGGGAACCGATGTTTGCCGATGATGCGGTGCAGGTCACGGTGAATAAACAGTTTGCAGAGCTCTTTACCAAACTGGAACATGGTGATGAGATTGGAATTGTTCCTGTTTCCAAGGATCTTTAGATTTATTTTTAAGTGACATTTGTTACACAAATTACACCAAACAATCACATTATGATTTAACATTGAATGAAACATCATTTTGCTCTATTGAGAAATATCAACTGTAATATATGCAATGCGCCTACCACTCGTTTGAGTGATTTTCCTACCTTAATAAATCAATTAATATCGAAAATACAGGAAAGACTGTTATAAGTCTCATGTATAAAGGAGTTTTATTCTGTTCGACTCCTGCTTCTTCGAGATTTATCAGTTAACTGGAAGAAAATGATGAATCAGGAGAAATGATAATGAATATTTTCACACCTATACGTCCAATTATTGGAAAACTGTTTATTCTGGCAGGTCTCTGCCTCGCGAATAATGCATATGCTGTCTACCCATGTATTGATATTATCAAAGAAGTCAGCGCTGATGGTGGTATGACCTGGCACGATGCTAACACTGAAGTAGAAGCAGTTACTATCATTAACGATGCTCTGTACAAATTTACAGTTAAACGCTGTGACTATGATGGACTTGTCAATGTTCTAGTGACAGATGATATACTAGGAATGACACAGGATCTGGCTGACTTCCCATATAGCAACAATGGTAAATGGGATAGTGAGCTAGAACAATGGAGTGTTGACCTAAACAGTGAAGCACAATCATTTACTGTACCGGCTCCAGGTATTTGTCAAACATATACAGGCACCATACAAAACACTGCAACAGTATCAGCTTCTGGAGAAATCCGATTAGAAAGTGTAAGTGATAGTGACGACGCATGGATTCGTTGTGAACCTACAAAAAGTGGCGGCGAAGGCTGTACTCCTGGCTACTGGAAACAACCTCATCACTTTGATTCATGGCCAACTGGTATAACTCCAGATACTTCATACTCATCTATTTTTGGGCGTACAATCACTATAAGAACTCGTGATGCCGGCCTGGTAATAGACCCAACGCTACTTCAGGCATTATCTGCTTTAGGCGGTCAAGTTAACACAGCTGCTCGTCATTCAACCGCTGCTTATCTGAACTCCATGTCTAATGGTGTTAGCTATGATCTTTCTGCCGACCAGATCATAGATAATCTACAGCAGAGCGTTGATGGAAATGACTTTGGTACTTTAATCGAAGCGCTTGTCAACTTTAATGAACAAGGTTGCCCACTAAACTAATCAAAAACACGTTTACTCCTCTTAAAGCCCGGAAGATTCCGGGCTTTTTTATTGTATAAAAACAATTAAAATAAAACTAACTTTATTAATTTATCGACTGTATATGAAAAAACACAGCTTTCATGTTCTTTTAATTTTTACTGGCTGGTTATCCATTGCTCTGGGAGTACTGGGTATTTTTCTACCTGTATTACCCACTACTCCATTTATTTTACTGGCAGCCGCCTGTTTCTCTCGCTCATCTGAAGGTTTTCACAACTGGTTATTGAATCACAAATACTTTGGCAACATTATTAGAAATTTTGAGAATGGGCTGGGCATAGAACCCAGAATACGCAACCGGGCAATTGCCATCATGTGGCTCGGCATGATTACTTCGATGATGATTATTTATAACATCTGGGTGGCAGCCATTATTTCCTGTATAGGTATTTTTGTAACCATTTATCTATTTCGATTACCTGCTTATCAGCAGCCAGAAACCATTAAACACCCAAACTGATTACCAGATAAATCTGGCTTTATATCGCCATTAAAAGATCTTGGTCATTCATTCTTTATACCCGTGTTATATTCTTATCATCGATTACAAAGAGGCCGACATCAATGCAGTCTGGAGCAAGAGAAATTATCACGCCATTCAGACCCATCCCACTGGATGTACCTGAAGGCATGGCGCCTAATGAATTCTTTAACAGCACTGAAAACCTGAATGATCTGCAACACAATAATGGTTTATTAAATAATCCTGAAAATTTACTGCTTTATCGTAAAGCGCTGGGACATAGTAACGAATTCGATACCTCAATTATTTATAACACATCACAATGCATTCTTGACCCCTTAGGCCGCCCTGTACGCCGTACCCAGGTACCCGATAATACACGGCACGTCTGGAACAGAATGAACCAGATTATTATTGAATATATGCTGGAAAAATACCCTGATCCGGCAGAGCAACTCATCCTGGCTGGCGAAGCCAGTCTTGATGCAACCTGGCCACTGACTTCACCCGGTGTACCCAGTATCCGCATGTTACACAATCATTTCATCGTATTTAACAAACAGGATCTCAGCGAAGCCAAATTTGCAGACCCTGACAATCCAAATCTCACCGACGGTGGACAACACAGTTTATTTCAATCCTGTATGCGTGATGTCTACAGTGAGTTTTTTGCCTCATTAGAATTTAAAATTCTTAAGCTCACCAGTCGTGGCTCGTCACGCATTGAGCTAACCGGTTACCCACAGGGTTTACCCAGCTGGAAAATCCAGGGTGGCGTTGATGCTTTAAAAGACATTCAGTTCTGGAAAGAATATGATCGGATATTAAAAGGCTTTATTGATTTTTATCGCACCTTTTTTTCTCAGGTATCAACACGCAATGCACCGATGCCAAAGAATGTTCATTTTCCAGATCAGGTAGAATCTAAATTATTATTTAATAACAGTTTTCTCAGTACCGCCAAGATTGTACGTGATCAGTGCATCATTGATGCAAAATATGCCAACTCAATTCGTTGGCAACCGGCATTCAAGCAACTCATCTATCGAAATGATGATGGTGATTTAATTGTTACCATTAGCCAGAACTCTATTGGTAACGCCATTACAGAATTATTAGGCGTGGTGGTTAAACGTGTTCCGGATGCACAGGCCTATGAAAAAAGTGAACCTGCTTTAATAGAGAAATTACTGGAAGTCAGGGAAAGATTAATCGCCGCCGACCTGGGTAACGGCATAAAAACACCCTACTGGGATGCATAAATAACATCGATATCTATAAAATGTCTGTCTTCCTCATATAACTATATCGCTTATTCCTTACATTTATTCCCGTTTATTAGCATCTTAATACCATTATTATTTATTATTCACGCCAGGTTGATATTTAGATAACAACTTACTATGTAAAAATCACTAAATTAGTTGTGATCAGCGCAGGATGGAGACTGATAATTTATGACTCAGAGCACGGACTCTACTGCGCAAGACCTCGCAGATCCACATCAGCAAAGGATCTGTGCTACTCAAATTCGATCGGTCTACATGCATTTCACCCCTGCACTACTGGGGACTACTCTGGCTGCTTTTTTTCTGGTCGTACTGCAATGGCCTGTTATTGAAAGCGACAATCTATTGTTATGGTTAATTCTCTTTATTGGCATCAACCTTTTTCGCAGCCTGCTAGTATTTCGCTTTGTTAGACTAAACCCAGATGACGCGGTTTGCTGCCATTGGGGCAGACGATTTTTTATCAGTTCTCTCCTTGCTGGACTGATATGGGCTATGGGGGTTGTGATCGCCTTTCCGCCAGACAACCTCACTTATCAGCTTACACTAACGGTTATTATCATTGGTCTTGGAGCAGGCGCCACCTCAACCATCTCCATGGTGATGGCTTCATTTATTGTTTTTGTTTTTCCCATGATGTTTACCTTAATGACAATGTTTTTCATAGAAAACCACTATACGGCCAATATCATTGCTGTTGCCATCGGATTAACCCTGCTGTTTGTTACCCGAGGCGCAAAAAATATCTACGATAACCATTTACAGAATATTCGTCTGCAAATACAGGCGGAGGTGCGTGAAGAGGCGCTTATTAACGCCAGAAATGAAGCTCAAAAAGCCAATCTGGCAAAGTCTGAATTTCTTGCCAATATGTCCCATGAACTACGTACACCATTACATGGAATTTTGAGTTATGCCAAATTTGGCATTGATAAACTGGGCATGGTAAACGAAGAAAAACTGGCCAAATATTTCACCCAGATAAATGCCAGTGGAATGCGACTAAAGATATTATTAGATGATCTGCTGGATCTGAGTAAGCTTGAAGCAGGCAAGATGGTAATGGACATGCATCAGACAAGCCTTACCCATATTGTATCGACCTGTGTAAACGAACAGGAGGCCCTGCTCGAAAAGTGCCAGCTGACGATACACTATGATTACGCAACAAACCTGTCCGATATCGATTGTGATGAAAATCGCATTGGTCAGGTGATTATGAATCTTCTAAGTAACGCCATTAAATTTTCCCCCTCCCCCGGCTGCATAACACTCCGGGCACAGGAAACGGAGATTAATAACATAAATGGCAAGGCTTATCCCGCCATAAAATTTAGTATTATTGACCAGGGACCAGGTGTACCCGATGATGAAAAGGAACTGATTTTCAGAAAATTTCTCCAGAGTAGCAAAACCTATTGTGCTGAAAAAGGCACAGGTCTTGGACTGGCTATCTGCAAGGAGATTATAGATGCACACCAAGGCCGTATCTGGTGTGAAGACTTCCCGATTCAGGGCGCTGTATTCAGCTTTTTATTACCCCGGCAGCAACCGCAAAACTAAATCAGGCAAAAATTATGAAATATATACTTGCAGCAGATGATGAGCCTGTGAATCGAGAAATCATTGAAGAGATACTGGCCGATGATTATGAAGTGGTTTGTGTCGAAGATGGCCTGCAATGCTTACAGAGCATAGCTAAACGCGTTCCTGATATGCTCCTGCTGGATGTCGCCATGCCGGTAATGGATGGATTCGAAGTCTGTAAAAAACTGCGTAGCGAGACATCCACCAGAGACCTGCCCATTTTTATGGTATCGGGTTTTGCCTCCACCGAACATATTAATAAGGGACTCCAGGCGGGTGCTAACAAATACATAACCAAACCCTTTATTCCCTGCGATTTATTGAAAGCACTTGACGATTTTTTCAGAAATATCTAAATCACAAAACAAGGACGAAGTATCGTACAGTTAATCCAGTCCAATTTTCAAACCCCGGCAAGTTATTTAAATCGTGTTTAGCATATCAACCAATAATATTTTTAAATCATCGACTTACTCGCATATTTCAAGCCGGTTTTAAGGGTGTTTATTTGCTATTTTGATGATTATCAACAAACCGTATTATTTTTATAAACGATAATGAGAAGCCATCTTATTTGGATGTCAAATATTAGCCTTTTCTAATGTGATCATCTTAATTCTATCTACCTGTTTTATATATGTTTTTTTATATTTTTCATTATCAAAAACCCATTACTAAATTTAATAAATATTACTTATACATATAAAGATAATTATGTTTGTGTTTTTTCCTCTAACCCTTTAAGGTTCACAGTCCCGAATATCGGGATACTGTACACCGGAGAAGCAGCCCGTCGCCCTGTAGAGGGCTGTTAAGCAAAGTGGTTGTTTCATAAAAACAACATGTTGCACCCGGGAAAATGGATGTTCCTACAGAATTCTGGCCGGTAAGCCAGCCTGATGGAAAAAATAACAAACAGGGTGGCCAAATCCGGCCAAACGATTTCGCAATCGCAAGATTGCAAAAAAATGTAATTCTTACAATTAACCAGCAAAGGAGCATACGAATGCCTACTTTCGTACGTACCGAGAAGTGTGATGGATGTAAAGGTCAGGACAAAACAGCCTGCATGTATATCTGCCCCCATGACTTGATGAAACTTGACAAAGACGGTTCAGAAACTGGTCACGCCATGAAGTCATATAACCAAGAGCCAGAGCAATGTTGGGAATGTTATTCCTGCGTTAAAATCTGTCCTCAGAATGCTATTGAAGCACGTCATTATGCTGACGTTGTTCCATTGGGCGGTTCTGTACAGCCTTTACGTGGCACTGACTCAATCATGTGGACCATTAAGTTCCGTAATGGCAACATGAAACGCTTCAAGTTCCCAATTCGTACAACACCTGAAGGTTCTATCGATCCATATGCAGGTAAGCCAGCGGCTGACATGAGCAAGATTGCTGACAATGGTTTCTTCAACCATAACGAGCAAAATGGCTATCGCGAAGGCGACCGTAGCGAGCTGATCAACCTGTAAGGTTGACGTTCTAGATCGATAAATTAAAGAATTAAACCTTAGAGGAAAACTACAATGTCTGAAGGTACTTTTGAAAATCCATCAGTCGTCGAAGAAGAAGTTGATATTCTTCTGATCGGTGGCGGTATGGCGTGCTGTGGTGCTGGTTTTGAAATCATGCGCTGGATCGAAGGCACAGATATCTCTGTTAAACTGGTTGATAAAGCGGCTATGGACCGCTCTGGTGCGGTTGCACAGGGTCTGTCTGCGATCAACACATACATCGGTTCTGAGCAGGATCCTGCTGATTACGCACGTATGGTTTCTAACGATCTGATGGGTATTACCCGTGACGATTTAGCATACGACCTGGGTCGTCATGTTGACGAATCTGTACATCTGTTCGAAGAATGGGGTCTGCCAATCTGGAAAACTGACGAAAACGGTGAGCGTTTCGACGGTTCTAAAGGCATGACTTCACTGAAAGACGGTGGCAAGCCTGTACGTTCTGGTAAATGGCAGATCATGATCAACGGTGAATCTTACAAGTGGATCGTTGCTGAAGCTGCTAAGAAAGCGCTGGGTATGGAGCGCATCGAAGAGCGTATATTCGTTGTTAAACTGGTTAATGACAAAAACGACAAAAACCGCGTTGCCGGTGCTGTTGGTTTCTCTACTCGTGAAAACAAAATCGTTGTTTACAAATTCAAAGCTTGCTTATTAGCGGCTGGTGGTTGTGTAAACATCTTCCGTCCACGTTCAGTAGGTGAAGGTACAGGCCGTGCCTGGTACCCAGTATGGAATGCGGGATCTACTTACTCAATGGCTGCTGAAGCAGGCGCTGAATTAACACTGATGGAAAATCGTTTCGTTCCTACTCGTTTCAAAGACGGTTACGGTCCTGTAGGCGCATGGTTCCTGTTATTCAAAGCTAAAGCAACTAATGCTTTCGGCGAACTGTACATGGTTCGTAACAAGGAAATGCTGGATGACTATCCTCCATACGGTCACGCAGCTGTTCCTGCATCATGCTTACGTAATCACTTGATGCTGAAAGAAATGAAAGAAGGTCGTGGTCCTATCTGGATGGACACTGTGACTGCTCTGGCTGACCTGGCGAATACTCTGTCTCCTCGCGAAGTTAAGCATCTGGAAGCAGAAGCATGGGAAGACTTCCTTGACATGTGTATCGGTCAGTGTGGTATCTGGGTTGGTGAAAACATCGAGCCTGAGAAGAAAAACTCTGAATTAATGCCTACTGAACCCTACCTGTTAGGTTCACACTCTGGCTGTTGCGGTATCTGGACTTCTGGTCCTACAGACGTAGGCGCGCCTACAACTGAAACAGAAGCTGGCGTACCTGCGCATCTGCCACAGGGCTGGAACTGGGGCTACCGTGGTATGACTACGGTTCAAGGTCTGTTCACAGCGGGTGACGGTGTTGGTGCTTCTGGTCACAAGTTCTCTTCTGGTTCACATGCGGAAGGCCGTCTGGCTGCTAAAGCCATGGTTAAATTCGTTATGGATAACAAAGACTGGAAACCTGAACTGGATACAGACGTTCAGACTCTGGTTGATGAAATCTGGAAACCAGTTAGAACTTTCCTTGAGTTCAAAGACTACTCAACTGCGATTGATGTTAACCCTAACTACATCACTCCTAAGATGCTTCAGTTCCGTCTACAGAAAATCATGGACGAATACGTTGCGGGTGTTGCTACTTACTACACCACTAACGCCGAGATGATGAAAGTAGCCGGTGAAAAACTGGATATGCTGAAAGAAGATGCTGAAAAAATGCGTGCTAAAGACCTTCACGAATTACTTCGTGCATGGGAAAACTATCACCGTATTCTGACAGCTGAAGCGCATCTGAAACATATCGAATTCCGTCAGGAATCTCGTTATCCTGGTTTCTACTACCGTGCTGACAAAAACTTCGTTGACGAAGAAAACTGGCACTGTTTCGTAAATTCAATTTACGACAAAGAAACCAAACAATGGACATGTTTCAAGCGTGCTCACGTTGATCTGGT
>JAOUMX010000109.1 GCA_029881275.1 Gammaproteobacteria bacterium
GCGATTGGGCCGCACCATTACAGAACGGTATTCAGGCGACTACCATGAAATCGGCACCAACAGCAGTCACTGCGGGTGACTTTACCGACCAGAAAGACGATCAATCGGATGATCTGATGACCACGCCCACAGCCGCAGTCTGTACGGCGTGTCACGACAGTGACCTGTCCAGGGCTCACATGACAACCCTTGGTGGTGCCGTATTCGAAGGCAATTTGACCGCCATAGGTAACAGTTATGAAACCTGCTCTGTCTGTCACGGACCCGGTGCGATTGCCGATGTCAAAGTGGTGCACGGAGTGGAATAAAGGGAGTAGTGCTGGACGATTGAAAAATCAGGTCATCGGGGGACGTATTATGGCTCTCCCGGTGACAGTAAAAGCACTAAAAAATGGCGATGATTTTCATCGTTTAACCCAGACCAGTGGCAAGAATATGAATAATAAATATCTAAATAGCGCCATACTGTTTTTACTGATGTGTTTCAGCCTTGAGGTGGTCCTGGCAGCAGATGATGCCGATGTTAAAACCGGTACGACACCAGAAATACTGGCGGGGAAATTCTCTCAACAAGGTGCTGACACCTGTATCAAATGTCACGACGAGGATGAGGAATATCCGGTCTTTGATATTTTCAAAACCAAACATGGACAAAGTGGTGACAAACGTTCGCCATTTGCCGGGTTGCAGTGCGAAGCCTGCCACGGTCCCGGTGTTGCCGGTGTCGAAGCCATGAAGGAAGTGCTGGATCAGGGAGGACATGTTGGCAAGGTCAGACCCGGAGCCGATCGCCCGCCGATTCTGAATTTTGGTACCAAGTCCGATGAGCCGGTGGAGAAACAGAATGCGTCCTGTCTTAACTGTCATCAGGATAGTAAGCACATTGACTGGCTGGGCAGTGCCCATGGCGGCGGTAATATTGCCTGCGCAAAATGCCATACCATTCATATTGCAGAAGATCCGATACTGAAAAAACAAACCCAGTCCGAGGTTTGTTATGGCTGCCACAAAAAAGTACGTGCTGACTTTTTCAAGCCATCCCATCATCCAGTACGCTTTGGTGAAGTGACCTGCAGTGAATGTCATGCACCCCATGGATCTGCAACCGGTGGCGTACTGGTGAAAAGCACATTGAATCAAACCTGTTATAGCTGCCATGCTGAGAAACGCGGTCCTTATTTGTGGGAGCATGCACCGGTCGTTGAAGACTGCAGTCTGTGTCACAGTCCACACGGATCGATTCATCCTTCATTGTTGAAAAAACGGGCAGCCCAGCTATGCCAGCAATGCCATTCACAGGCAGGTCACCCCAGTGTTGCTTTGACGACGGGAGGATTGCCAGGGGGAACGGCTTCAGGGCTTTTATTAACGGGTGCCTGTCTGAATTGTCATACCCAGGTGCATGGTTCAAATCATCCATCGGGTGTGAAACTGATGAGGTAAGTGATGTTGAGTGTTAATTGACATCTGTGCGACAACGAGCGCAATACCGAGGTAATGATAATGACTGAAGATAAAATAATAACTACGGGCACACTGGCAACGGCCATATTGGTCGCCATGTTATTTTCTGCACCGATGATGGCCGAAACTGCGGATGCGGAAAGCCCGGCAAACGATACTGCAGACACCAGCCCCGCCAAACCTGCAGTGATGCTTTCTAAAAAAGTGGTTGTTGATATTTCTGACTGGGCCTGTGACGACTGTGCATTCGAAGAGGGATATAGTGGCGAGATTGAACTTGGCCTGGGAAATGTTTCCGATGACGCTGCCAAATTTGGTGAATACAACGGTCTGAATGAAAAAGGTGGCTGGTTAATTGTTAATGGCAAAGCCCGTTATCGTGACCTGGATGCCAAATACATGGATTTGTCAGTGCATGAGTTTGGTCTCGATTCCCGTTCCCTGAATTTCGAGGCTGGTCAGCAGGGTAATTATGATGTCATTTTTAGTTACGATGAAATTTCCCATTTTTTGTCAGACAGTATAGTGACACCTTATCGTGGTAATGGCAGTGCAAATCTTAGTTTGCCTGCGGGTTGGGTCGCAGGCGGTGATACTGCAGGCATGACTGCGCTGGCGACCAGTCTGCAAATGACCGATCTTGATCTGCAACGTCGACGTCTTGATCTGGGTATGTCTTTTCTGACCCAATCACCCTGGAAATATGATGTTAAGTTCCGTCGTGAAACCCGTGAAGGCGGTAAGCGTAGCGCCGGTGCTTTCTTTTTTAATGCAGCACAATTGATTGAGCCCGTGGATTATATAACAGATGAAGTTGATGTATCGGCAGCTTATGTGGGTAAGCAATGGCAGTTGTCACTGGCGTATTACGGATCTTTTTTCAGTAATGAAAACAAGTCGCTGACATTTGAAAATGCCTTTACACCGATGGTTGCCGGTGCTGATAATGGTCAGCGTGCCTTGCCACCAGATAATCTGTTTCATCAGTTAGTATTATCGACAGGCTATCAATTAACCGAGGATACGCGTCTGAGTGGCGATATTATTGTGGGTCGTATGGAACAGGATGATGATTTTCTGGCGGCAACTATCAACAGCAGTTTGACGGTGGCAGGATTACCGCGTACCTCAGCCGATGCCCAGGTCGATACGTTGAACGGTGATTTGAGATTGATTTCGGTGATTACAGATCAACTCAGATTAAGTGCATCTTACAATTACGCGGATCATGACAACTCAACACCACAATCTTTATACAACTGGGTTAGCACCGATACTTTTGTTGCGGCTACGTCACGTACTAATCAGCCGTATAGTTTTACCCGTCAACAAACCAAAGTGAATGCCGATTATCGTTTTACAACCACCACCAAACTGACGGCGGGTGTGACGCATGATCAGCAGGAGCGAACACTGCAGGATGTCGATGAAACCAGTGAATTAACCACCTGGGGCAAGTTATTAATTCGTGGTATGGACTTTATGGATATTACTTTCAAACTGTCCCGAGCAGAACGTGATGTATCTGATTATCAGCTGGTACCGGAAATTGATCCTGCACAGAATCCGCTAATGAGAAAATACAATATGGCGGACAGGACAAGGACCACGGGAGGTATAACGGCAAATGCGATGCTCGGTGAAACGGTGAATGTTGGCCTGGGCGTGGACTTTGCCAACGATGATTATTCACAGTCAACACTGGGTCTGACCGAGGCCAGTGAAGTTAACATCAATGCAGATATCTCGGTGATGATTTCCGAGAATGCCAGTGTTCATGCATTTGCTGGCCGTGAAAATATTAAATCGACACAGAATGGCCAACCTGTTGGTAATCCAGTCTGGCTTGCAGAAAATGATGATATTGTTGACATTGCTGGTGTCGGTATTAAGCATCAGTTGATTGAAGACAAACTGGATATAGGTGCGGATTATGTGCTGTCACATTCCAGTGGTAAGCTTACTGTTTCCAATGGTGCAGCAGATGAATTTCCAGAACTGGAAACCGATCTGGACAGTCTTAAAATTTACGCCGATTATCAAATAGAAGACAATATGTCATTGCATGCTGCTTACTGGTATGAAAAGTATGACACCAGAGACTGGATGCTGGATGGTGTTGATCCGGATACCATTTCTAATGTTCTGGGATTTGGCGAAGTCAGTCCTTCGTACAAAATTAATGTATTCACAGTTTCGTTGCGTTATAAATTTTAACGATATTTTTTAATCATAATTATTTTCAGTAGAAAATAAAAAAGCTTCGGTTGGAATATTCGCCGAAGCTTTTTTATTGTTACAGTTTTTTAATTTACTGAATTTTACTTGTTACTTTTATCTGCTGTTTGTTGCTGAGGTGCGGGATAGCCCCAGCCTGGACCGTATGCGGGATAGCCATAAGCGGGATAGCCCCAGCCTGGACCGTATGCAGGATAGCCATAACCGTAATAAGGATAGTAGCCACCGTAGCCGCGGTTGTAGTAGTCATTGTATCCATGGCCATAACCACGACCATTGCCACGACCACGTCCGCTAAAGCTCATACTGAAGTCAGTATCACCGAACATGTCTCCCCAGCCATCACCCCAGCCGTTATTTCCCCAGCCATTATTTCCCCAGCCATTATTTCCCCAGCCAGGACCCCACCATGCCTGTGTTGTTGTCACGGATAGCACTGTTGCACCAGCAACCAGGGAAGCCAGTAGTATTGATTTGAATTTGATCATTTTGATCCCTCCTGTCGTTTAGTTGATAGTTGTTTCGTTTGCAATTAACCATGCTACCGAACCATCAACACAACAGACAACGATGGGAAATCATCATCGCATGGCGATATATACAATTAAAATATCTAATTTTTTGTATGGTATTTCCATGATTAATATCAAAATAATGGGTAAAACATACGTCAGGATAGTTGTCGATAGTGTATTGGTTTGGGAATTAAGTGTTGAATGATATTTTTTGAAAAAAATATTTTTCTGAGTAAAATATTTTTATAATTTTAAATTATCTTAATTAACAGGCTAAATAACTTGGATAGCTGCAATAAAAATTATAATAAAACTAAATATCAAAATTAAAAAATAATAGTGAGTTATTTCTATGTTGACATTTAAATTATGTTAACGGTGAATAATTAAATAAAATGATTCAAATGTAAATCCAGCGTATGCCTTCCAGTAAGAAGCGAATTACACCGCTGACAATTAAAGCCACGCCGATGGATAGCGCAACAGAGAAAAAAGCATCTTTACGGCCAAGGGTTTTAAGCATGACGGCGAAGGTGGAAATGCAGGGTACATAAAAAGTTAGAAATATCAGGAACGTCATGATCTGTATCCAGTCCATGAGGGTGCTGATTTCAAAACTGCCAAGAGCCTGGTAGATCATTAGCAGAGACAGTTCTTTGCGTAATACACCAAATAAAATCGGTACGCCTAATACCACCGGTAACCCCAGCCACCAGTTGGTGACAGGTGTAAATAAGGTATTAATAAAATCATCAGCACCAACATGACTGAGCAGTGCCAGCACAATACTGCCACCGACCAGTAAGGGGGTGACGATAGTGAGAATGTCACTGGTGCGCATCCAGGTTTTCTGGATCAGGGAACTGATGTTGGGCATGGTGTAGTGCGGTATTTCCAGCACCTGTCCCGGACCGGTTTCTGGATAACGACGAGAGAGTAATTGTCCGAGCACAGCAATGACGATGATGGTGAGCAGGAATACGAAAAACACACCTATTCCACCGAGATATTTTCCACCGATGGCAAGAATAATTGCTGAGCGTGCCGAGCAGGGTACAAAGGTAATTAACAGGGATGCAACGATGCGATCACGGCCGCTGGATACGGCTGCTGCACTGGAGATGGCCGGCACATTACAACCCAGACCCAGCAGAAAGGGTAGAGCAACACCGCCATGTAAACCGATTTTGTGAAAACCGCGATCCAGCACAAAGGCAATACGCTGCATAATACCGGCATCTTCCAGCCAGACCAGTAACAGCACCAGTGGAATCATATAGGGTATAACGATGCCGACCAGACCGATTAGGCCATCGGCGATGGCTCGCCCAACAACGCCGCTGGTGGTTTCCGGTTGCCAGGCGGATATCCAGTCGATGAGTTTGGCTGCCGTGATGCTGTCCAGATAGACGCTGCCTTCGAAGACCACAAATAGCACCAGCGCAAAAACACTCAGACTACCGAGGAGTCCCCATTGTGGATGCAGAAACAGTTCATCCAGCCAGTAGCGCCAGTTTCGATTTTCCTGAGAAGGCCCTAATCGACTGACTGCTTCAATCATCGAGGCGACATGGTGATGGCGATCCGCATGTAATTCTTCTTCCAGCGGCCGGGGTAGCATTTGTTCAGCTTCGGTGCGCAGTTCCAGCAGGCCCGGCAGGCGTTGTGGAAAGTGCTGTTTAAGCTCATCGATAAAGTAGCTGTCTTTGGCAGCGACCTGCATCAGCAGGAAGGAATAAGGAACACAGAATGCTTTTTGTAACTCAGGGTCGTGTAAGGCTTTTTTCAGTGGTTTGATAGCGTTAACAATATGGTCACTGGGTGGATGCGGATGCGGGTATTCACCTTCGCGCACTGCATTGGCGGCTGCAGAAAACAGCGCTGATATACCATGACCCATGAGTGCAACGGTGGGTACTACGGGTATTCCCAGTCGCTCACTTAAGGTTCGGCTATTAATGTGTATGCCTTTTTTACGGGCTTCGTCCATCATATTGAGGGCCAGTACCATGGGCTTGCCGATCTGACTCAGTTCAATGGTCAGTTCCAGTTGCCGTTCCAGTGCAGTGGCATCCACGACCTGAATAATGACATCCGGTGGTGCAAACGGTGCCGGTGGTGATGACTCTTCGTGTTTGGATATCAGTGGTGACTGGTCGCCCCATAACAGGTATTGCAGGGTCACACGATCATCATGGGGCAGGTTGTGCAGTGACTGGATACTGGGTAGTGATACCAGCTGTGCTTCGTCGAGGCCTATCTGTACCGAGCATTCAGCATAGGTATTCCGGGTGCCGGTTAGCTCACCGGTCTGAATCGAGGTGGCGGACACCGCTTTGAACAGCGTGCTTTTTCCGCTATTAGGCATACCCACCAGGGCAATACGTAAATGTTTTTGGCCTCGAAACAGGGGAGTGGAAAGTGGAACTTCGAACTGATGACTAACCTGCGACTGTTTCATTGGGCGTATTGCTTCCAAAATTTCTATGATAGAAGAAAGGGGTATAGGTAAATTAGAGAGTAATAGACTCTAATATCAGAAACAAGTGCTGTTCATATTTTTGATGAGGCGGAATAGGGAGGTCTACAGGCCAGGACTGGTTAATCAGCGGCTGAAAAAGGATTTTTCAGTTAATCATTTAACGGTCAGGTCTAATTGTCCGTATTCAACTGATAAGACTTTTAATGGTAAGAATCAAATGTTAAGAATTGTGAAATGTTAATAAATCATATTGTATGTAATCATGATGTTTACTAAAGTGCTTACCCATTGGTCAGTAACAGTATCTTAGAACCCTTTTTATAAGTATTGATATTGCAGAGACTGTACTAACCTGATTGCATGTGCATACAGCCGTGATGATGGGTGCAGGTTGAGTAGAAAACCAGTATTATTTTATTTATGTATTTGTTTGTAGTGTTTAATGCTTGTTTAACAGAAAAATAAAATGAAATAAAAGGAAATGAAATGAAAAATATTCTGGGCGAAAATGCCGAATTAATAAATCAATATGTTATTCCCTGGGGAATAAATATCATTACTGCGATATTGATTTATTTGATTGGTCGCTGGCTGGCAAAACTGGTCGTGCGCAGTGTTGATAAGCTAATGACGCACGCAAATATTGATGCTTCATTAAGAAAGTTCTCCGGTAACATCATTAGCACCGTGTTAACTGTTTTTATTTTGATTGCTGCGCTTGAGCAACTGGGTGTTGATACTACATCGATTATGGCAATCTTTGCCGCTGCCGGTCTGGCGGTTGGTCTGGCATTAAAAGATTCATTATCTAATTTCTCTGCGGGTGTGATGTTAATAATCTTTAAACCTTTTAAGCTGGGTGATTTGATTAACGCAGGTGGCACCACAGGTGTGGTAGAAGAGATTCAGATATTTAACACAATAATGCGCACAGGTGATAATCAGATCATTATTATGCCTAATGGTCATATTTATGGTGGATCTATTACTAATCTTTCAGCACGTGAAACTAGACGAATTGATCTTGTCATCGGTATTAGTTATGATGACAATATTGGTAAAGCAAAGGACTTACTTAAAGATGTTATCGCCAGACATAGTCTGGTTTTAACGGAACCAGCGCCAACTATTATGGTGCTTGAACTGGGCGAGAGCAGTATTGATCTGGCAGTTCGTCCATGGGTCAATAGCGGAGATTACTGGGTTGTTCGTTCTGAATTGTTACAAACCATAAAAGAAACATTTGATGAGCAGGGTATTTCAATTCCTTATCCACAACGAAGTGTACATATGATCAGTCATCCTGTGGAAAATGCCGCTTAATTACATATTTGTTATTTTACCTTAGTTTATCAGGAGTCAATATGAAAAAATCTGTCACCCTATTAGCAGCAGCTTTGCTGATGGCATGCAATGCTTATGCTGAAGAAGATGCAGATGCCAAGAGCTTATGGAAAGCATCTGCAGAACTTGGCTATGTTGCCACCAGTGGTAACAGTGAAACTGAATCACTAAATGCCAAGGCAATGGCTTCAACTGATCGTCAGCAATGGCGTCACAAAGGGGAAGTTACCGCATTAAGAGCATCAAACACGGATGACTTTGGCGTTGATGTAATTACGGCCGAAAAATATACACTGATGGGACAGAGTGATTACAAACTCGAAGGCAAAAATTTTCTGTTTGGTGTCATAAATTATGAGAACGATAAATTTAGTGGTTATGATTATCGGGTTACGGAAGCCATAGGTTATGGTCGACGTGTGGTTGAAGACAGTGACCTGATTATTGATCTTGAAATAGGCCCAGGTGCACGTCAATCCAAAGTCACCCTGACGGGCAAAACTGAAAGTGAGCAAATGCTGCGTGCTGCCGCAATACTGAACTGGGCAGTGAGTAAAACCAGTAATTTTGGTGAGGCACTGACGGTAGAAGCAGGTGAAGATGTTACTGTTACTAAATCAGTTACCAGTCTATCCAGTCAGATTAACGGTAGTTTGTCTATGAAGATAACCTATACCTATAAAAATACATCAGAAGTGCCGGTTGGTGTTGAAGACACAGATACAGAAACAGCGGTGACTCTGGTATACAACTTTTAGTTATTTTGTTGATTTGTGATTAGATAACCTCTTACCGGTTGGCGTAATGGTGCTGATCTGTAAGAGAGTTATTCAGGGTTAGAACAGCTATAGATGATTTTGATACCGGTTATTCATCATTAAGTCATTTGCACTATATGCCATCCGATGTGATCAAAATTGATAGAAGTTTTATTGCATTACTGGGTATTATTCAGTCAGTACAACGATGACAGAGAGTAATATTCAAATGAGTAAAAAACTGAATATGGAAGAGCTGGCAGAAGGTGTAGAAACCGGGAGCACAATATACTGTGCTGATGAATAATCAATGTGATTTGATGCAGGGTAATTTAATCAGTAGACCCGTGTCAGCTGAAAGGTTGCCCGAAGTTATGGGCATACTTGTTTGCCAGGCATGAGTAATTCTACATTATAAAAAGTAAGTTTAATATTTCAATCCAATGAATGATTTGATAAAACAATTTCATTAACTTAGTTTTATTATCGTTTTTAGTGTCTA
>JAOUMX010000225.1 GCA_029881275.1 Gammaproteobacteria bacterium
CAATACGACACTTGCCTTTAAGTTTACGTGCTATGTACTGTGACCAGCCACCGGGTGCGGCACCGAGATCAATCACCGTCATACCCGGCTTGATTAAATGATCCTTTTCATCAATTTCCTTCAGTTTATAAACTGCGCGGGAACGATAACCGTCTTTCTGAGACAGCTTGACGAACTCATCATCGAAATGTTCTTTTAACCATTTACCGCTGCTTTTACTTCGAGGCATAAGAGTAAACCATCAACTATGCAGGCTGATTTTTTTCAGCCTTATAGTTACGCACCTTTTCCAGAAACTCGAGTATAAACACCATAAACAATGCTATGAATGCACCCACCACAATAGAGATCAGCACTACTATTTTTTTACTCGATCCAACAGGTCGAACTGATCTCATTGGCTCGCCAATAGCTCGTGTTTCAAGCAGATTATCCAGCTGGATTTCCAGTTTAGTCAATTGGTCCTGCTGTTCAGATTGCAATCGCAAGTTTTCAGCCAGGTCATTCACCAGTAAATCACGCTTATTTTCAATAGCAATATGCAACTCTTCCTGCAAATCAGCCAGTATCTTGTTTGCCTGACGCAAATCATTGTCCATCATCATCATTGCCAGTGCTTTACCTTCAGTATTGGATTTTCGTAACGCTTCCTGTTTTGCACGCTCAGAGTCTGCTATTAATCCTTTAATATTTTCAATTCTTTCCTTAACGAGCTGGGCCTTCTCATTCAACCTGAGTTGCTGAGCCTTATAAAGCTCGGCTTTCTCCTTAAGAGCAGATATTTGATTGTTAATTTTATTTTTCTGTAACTCAATCTCTTTACGTTCAATTAAAAAGATTCGCTGATGATCTTGCGCAATGCTTTTGGCAACATTAGCCAGTATTTCAAAATAAACAGACTGATCGTCTTCCCTGCCCTTTACATTCAAGCTAATAATCGCACTTCCTTTACCCAGACTGGCATCAATAATCATATTGCGGTCTAAATCCGGGTATTTTGTCAGCATCTTAGAAATAATCAGCGGTATATACACCTTGTTTATTTTCTCAAATACACTGGCTGGTGACTCGATATATTCAAAATCTCCTGCCTGGATTTTCGTACCAATCTCAATACTTGTAGAAAATCCATATGTATCTGGCTTTAGTACCGCAAAAAACAGGCCCGATAAAACAAATACAATCAGAACCCCCAAAAAAACATTCTTCCTTTTAATGAGCACCAGCCACAAATCTAGCAAACTAATTTCATCATTCGAATCCGCAGCATAATAGGCAACAGGCATTGTTTTTAACTGCTTTAATTCTTCATTATTTACTGTCATCACAAATACTCATTATTACTAAATGTATATTAATTAATTTTCAGTGCAACGCTCATTGCATACTGATAAAATAGGATTTACTTTCAACATGAAGCACACATCAAAATGCCACTCTCAAATAGCCAGTTAAAACACCTGCAAAAACTCACGCATCATCTAAAACCGGTTATCAGTATCGGCCAAAATGGTATTACTGACAATGTTTTAAACGAACTGGATATCGCCTTGAACCATCATGAACTGGTAAAAATCAAAATTGCCGGTGAAGACCGAGATGCGCGTCAGGCCATGATTCAGCAACTTTGTGATCAGACATCAGCCGAGAAAATCCAGGCCATTGGTAAAACGTTAACCCTGTTTCGTCGCAACCCGGAAAAACCCAAAATACAGTTTTAAGTCGCAAGCCGACAAGATACTGAATTTAACAATCCACCTGATCAGGCTTTTATTAACTTAAGTCTTACGACTTATAACTGACGACTCAAATATACCTGACTTCCACTATTTCCAGCATGCGGACTCCACCGGGGGTTTTTACTTCCGCTACATCACCTTCTTCTTTTCCAATCAGGGCACGGGCAATGGGTGAACTGATGGAAATCATATTGGCCTTGATATCGGCTTCATCATCTCCGACAATTTGATAGGTCACTTCATCCCCGGTATTTTCATCAACCAGATCAACGGTCGCACCAAACACCACTTTGCCATTGGCATTTAATGTGGTGACATCAATAATGGTGGCGTTACTTAATTTTGCTTCAATATCTTTAATACGGCCTTCACAAAAACTTTGTTGTTCACGTGCAGCATGATATTCGGCATTTTCTTTTAAATCACCATGCTCACGTGCAGTGGCAATCGCCTGAATAATACGTGGACGATCTTCTGTTTTTAATTTTTTTAACTCATCCTGTAGTTTTTTTGCGCCACGTACTGTTAATGGAACCTTATCCACGCTTAAATCTCCTGATGTAAAGTCTGCAAACGATTTACTTCGTTTTCAGATTGATATTCGAGTGCCATACAAGTGGCTCGTGCACCGGCAAGCGTCGTGGTATAGGTTACTTTATGCTGGAGTGCAGCGGCACGAATGGTAAA
>JAOUMX010000226.1 GCA_029881275.1 Gammaproteobacteria bacterium
GTGAGGCGATCGATGCGATCGACATTTCGAAGAATCACGTTACCGGCGGCGCGGGCTGCATCAATAGCAATGTTTAGCATGGGATTCATGTAATAAGGACTCAATACCACGGATTAATGGCCGCGTAGGATAGCAGAATATGACTCAAGAATCAGTTATCATTAGCCGCTTTTAGTGAATCGTGGAATAAGATGCTGGATCAAATTCGAATCGTGCTGGTGAATACTCACCATCCCGGCAACATCGGCGCGGCGGCCCGTGCCATGAAAAACATGGGGCTGACCCGGCTGTATCTGGTATCGCCCAGAGATTACCCATCCGTCGAAGCCTCACGTCGCGCATCCTCGGCCATTGATGTGCTGGACAATGCCGTGGTGGTGGATACCCTGGCCGAAGCCTTGCAGGGCTGTTCACTGGTGGCGGGCACCACGGCACGACTGCGCAATATCCAGTGGCCACAGGTGGATTCCCGTGAGTGTGGCGAACTGCTGGTTAATGAGAGTGCGCAGCATGAAGTGGCGCTGGTGTTTGGACGTGAACGTACCGGCTTGCAGAATGAAGAGCTCGAACAGTGTCAGTACCTGGTGAACATACCCACCAGTGAAGCCTATTCTTCGTTGAATGTCGCCTCGGCAGTGCAGGTATTGAGTTATGAAATTTTCATGGCCAGTCGTAGCGAAGCAGCGCAACCGTCAACCGAAGTAAAAGATGAAATTGATTTGCCAGCAACCGCAGATCAGCTCGAAGGTATGTATGATCACTTTTTTACCACCATGAATGATCTGAATTTTTTCGGTGACCGAAATCCGGAACAGGTGATGCGACGTTTGCGCTGTCTGTTTGGTCGTTCTCGAATGAGCACCCGTGAAGTGCAGATTTTACGAGGTTTATTGTCAGCAACAAAAGGCAATAAACTCAAATCCAGATCCTAGGCGTTGTCATAATGAAACAGGCAATGCCATTCGTGTTTACGATTGTCTTACTGTGAGTTTTTTACTTCAGCTATTGTTTTAGTTAGCTTCGATATACGCCAAAGGCCAACCAGCCCCAGGCAATGATAAAACAGAGTCCGCCAACGGGCGTAATCATACCCAGTGGTTTGATACCGCTTAGACTCAGTGCATACAGACTACCGGAAAACAGAATAATACCTGCCAGCATGAGCCAGCCGGCCATCTCGACCCTGGGAAAGTCGCGTAGAATAATGCCAATGGCGAGCAGTCCGAGAGCATGAAAAAAATGATAGTTCACACCCGTGGTATAAGTTTGCAATGCCTGTGGTGAAATCATGGCTTTAAGACCATGGGCACCAAAGGCACCGAGTGCCACTGCCAGCAGGCAATTGATGCTGCCAATAATAATGAACTGTTTCGACATTGTAGAAAATTCTTCTATTGTTTATGCTTGCCCCAATAGTACCTAAATAACTGACAAAAATCAGGAGTAAAACATGCCATCCTTTGATGTCGTTTCAGAAGTCGATGCTCACGAGCTAACCAATGCGATTGATCAGATGAACCGTGAAATTGGTAATCGATTTGATTTTAAAGGTTCGGATTCAAAAATTGAACTCACCGATACCTCGATGAAAATTGAAGCCGCCAGTGAATTCCAGCTTAATCAGATTGAAGACATCATTTATCAGAAATTATCCAAACGTGGCATAGATACCCGTTGTCTGGATAAAGGCAAAATAGAAGAACGCGGCAAACGTGCTTATCAGACCATTACAGTACGTCAGGGTATAGATGCCGACCTGGCACGAAAAATTGTCAAAATGATTAAAGACAAAAAAATGAAAGTGCAGGCAGCGGTGCAGGGTGATCAGGTGCGTGTCACCGGTAAAAAACGTGATGACCTGCAGGAAGTCATGGCCATGTTAAAAGCTGCTGACAACATCGACATGCCCTTGCAGTTTAATAATTTCAGAGATTAATTTTTCGGTGAATTTTATTTTATGCAACGCATGACGTTTTCCATGAATCTGTCAGCGGAAAAATATCAACGCTATTATCTGGGTAGTGCCAAAGCGGTGATTGTGCAGGCAGATGATGGCAGAACTTTGCGTTTTCCTATTAGTGCTATTCAGAAATATGTGACCCATGATGGTGTGCAGGGGCACTTCGAAATTATTTTTGATGATAATAATAAAATGACGGCGCTGAATCGTCTGGGTTAGCATGGTGTTGGAGCATGGGGGTCGGAGTCGTGACTCCGACCCCAAAGAAAGTAGGATCGGGGTCGGAGTCGTGACTCCGACCCCAAAGAAAGAAATCAGGCTGTTAATTTCGCTACCCTTATCAGGAAATCAGCTTGCCCTATTCCAATGCCTTTCTCGGTGCCTTTGCGTATGTTTTCCAGTTCCTTTGTGGATAGATTCTGTTGGCATAATTCGATATAAGCCTTGC
>JAOUMX010000110.1 GCA_029881275.1 Gammaproteobacteria bacterium
CGCAAATGTTACAACAAATTGGACTACCCAATATTCAGGGCGTACTGATTACAGATGTATTCAAGAATGGTCCTGCCGATAAAGCCGGACTTGTTGTCGGCGACATTATCACCCAGATTAATCAATTAATTATTCGTGATACCCGCGATGTTCTGGATATCATAGCCAAAGGCAGACCTGGAGATAAAATTCAAATCAATGGTATTCGTGAACGCCAGAGCGTTGTGATACAGGCCATACTCGATCAGCGACCAGAGTTAAGCAACTAAATCTCATCGATAAAATCAATAACTCTCGATTAAATACAAAATGGCAATGGACGCTTATTTAATCAAAGCACATTTTTTAATGCTTTAAGAAAAATTTTATTTTCCTCTGCAGTGCCTACAGTAATACGCAGACATTCAGCCAGCATGCCACCAACAGCATTTAAATTCTTAATCAACACGCCTGCTTTTTTCAGCCCATCAAAAACACGGTCGGCACCGCCATTTTTTAAACGCACCAGGATAAAATTAGCCGCACTGGGATAAACATCCAAATCTGACAATGCGCTTAACTGATCAAATAACCATTCCCTTTGCTCACGAATACAGGCAGCCTGAGTTTCAAACTCAGCCGCATGCTCTAAAGCAAATAAAGCACTGGCCTGAGTCAATACATTAATATTATAAGGCAAACGCACTTTATCAAATTCATTCAATAAAATTTCTGATCCTGCCAGAATACCCAGACGCAATCCCGCCAGTCCCATTTTTGAAACCGTGCGCATGACTAATAAATTATCAAAATCATTAAGACGATTCATAAAACTGGTACAGGCAAAAGGATGATACGCTTCATCAACAACAACCAGCCCCTCAGCTGCATTTAAAATTTCCACAATATCATTTTCTGCAAACAAATTACCGGTCGGGTTATTAGGGAAGGCCAGAAAAATAACCGCTGGCTGTTGTTTTTGAATAGCTTCCAGCATGGCAGGCATATCAAGAGAAAAATCATCCTTTAATGACACGCCGACATAATCCATGCCAACAAAAGTTGCAATCATCTTATACATCACAAAACCCGGGTCAGGCGCCATTATTTTTTGCCCTGCCCGGGCCACACTCATAGCAATAATCTGAATTAATTCATCAGAACCATTTCCCAGAATTATCTCGTACCCGGGCGGCACCTCCATGTAATCCCGAATTCTGTTTCTTAACTGTTTCGCACCGGGATCGGGATAACGATTCAGCGGCACACTTGCCAGAACAGCCAACCACTGCCGAACCAGCTCATCAGGCAAAGAATAGGGATTTTCCATTGCATCCAGCTTAATAAAGTCATCCGCATCTGGCACATGATATGCGGACAACGCCTGTATTTCTGGACGTATCAACTGTGCGCGTCGCCTGTTCAAAATATTGCTTTCCCCTCTTGAAATTTCACAAAATGATACCAGATTTATTTCCACTTAGAGGCATAAATTAATCCGCCTTGAAAAAACCGGAATCATCCACATGTATACAACAAGTAATTTAATTAGCTTTTCTGGAGGTAATCAAAATGAGTCTTAGACGTTATAACCCATGGAGCCTGTTTGACCAGTTACAACATGAAATTAATCAATATTCTGGCTACCCGGTTAAAACAGCAGATGATGGTAATGTCGTCACCAGTGACTGGGCTCCCGCCGTTGATATCAAAGAAGATGACAATGCCTATTTGTTAATCGCCGATATTCCTGGTGTTGATCCAAAAGATATAGAAATTCACATGGAAAATGGCATTCTGACAATTAAGGGTCAACGTGAAAGCGAAAAGAAAACCGAACGAAAAGGTTATAAACGCATTGAACGTGAACACGGGGTTTTCTATCGCCGTTTCACCATGCCAGAAGGTGTTAACGCTGATGGCATCGAAGCCTCAAATAAAAATGGCGTACTGACGGTAACCATTCCCAAACAGCCTGCTACACAAGCCAGGAGAATTACAGTCAACTAGGCATCTTATTGAGATAACAACCTTATCCCAGCCATAAAAAAAGGCCCGTAAACGGGCCTTTTTTTATGCTGATATTGTTTACTTATTGATTCAGATAAGCACTATCCGAAGCTTCAACAACACCCAGTGACCATGCACCACGAGTCTTTGCATGTTCAATAGCCGCATCAACATCAGATGATGAAGCGTTACGATCAATATCCAGCACCTGACCTGAATATATCAGATCCGCATCTTTAATCTGGCTACGGTTGGCTTTATAAATCAATGGCCACTGGTAAGGGTTGGCATAAACATCACCCTTTGCAGAAATATTCCACAGATTATCACCACTCATAACCTCATAAGTACTAGCTGAACCAGACTGATCAGAACTGCTCACAGTCTCTTCTGCCTGCACAGGCTGTGTCTCCTCTGCCTGAACCGCTGAAGTTGTATCATCAGCAGTTTCTTCAGGTGTTGACGCGCAGCCAACAGCCAGGCCCAATGACATCATTAAAATGACGAGTGGCTTGGCTAAAAAATCAGTTTTCATAGCATGGTCTCCAAAGACTTTTTTATTAGTAATTACTTAATCTCTATAAAAAGTAGCAATCTGCCCGCATAGTGTCAAGGTTAATCGCTGTTTCCGCCATAATTAAATCATTTTTATGAACTCCATCATCTTTTACCCAGCATGAATATTAGAGTATCCTTTGCGACTAATTTGACACCTACCGTGGCTAATTCATCCCCTACAGGTAACCAGTATGAACCCTAAAATCACCATATTCCACAACCCTCGTTGCTCAAAATCTCGCCAAACCCTTGAATTATTACAATCAAAAGGTGTTGATCCGGCTATTATTGAATACCTGAAAACACCACCCACAGCAGAAGAACTGGATACAATTCTTAATTTGCTAAACATCGAACCAAGACAGCTGATGAGAACCAAAGAGGCAGAATATCTCGAAAATAATCTCGATAATACCTCACTGACACGCCAGCAATTGATTCAGGCGATGATAAAATACCCCAAATTAATTGAACGCCCTATTGTTATAAACAACAATAAAGCGGCTCTTGGCAGACCACCGGAAGATGTTCTGGAGATTTTATAAATGAGTGAAATTCTTGTGCTCTATTACAGTCAGGGTGGCAGCACAGCAGAAATGGCTCAGGCCATTGCTCGTGGCGTAGAAGAAGTCCCTGATATGCAGGCTCGCTTACGGACTGTACCCAGCGTCTCCACTGTGTGTGAAGCCACTGAAAACACAATACCCAATACAGGCGCACCCTATGCAACCCTGGACGATTTGAAAGAATGCAGCGGCATCATACTGGGCAGTCCTACCTATTTTGGTAACATGACAGCAGCTATGAAACATTTTATCGACAGCACCAGTAGCTTATGGATGAGTGGCGAGCTTATTGGCAAACCGGCGGCTGTATTTACAGCCACCGCCAGTATGCACGGCGGCCAGGAATCGACATTACTATCCATGATGCTGCCACTTTTTCACCATGGCATGATTTTAGTCGGTTTGCCTTATAGCGAGCAGAGTCTATTCCAGACCTCAGGTGGAGGCACGCCCTATGGTGCCAGCCGACTCACCAGCGATGAGGACAAACGCTTATTAGAAAACGATGAAAAAACACTGTGTATAGCGCTGGGTAAACGGGTTGCAGACATTGCCCGTCGATTACAGATAAACTAATGAATAAAATTACTTTCTTTCGCTGGTTAACATTAAGTAGCTATTTTGGATTAATGATGCTGATTTTTAGCTGGCATTTATGGATAAACCCACTGGAACCACAATTTATATCTATCACCTTATTAATGCAGCTGGGACCACTCATGTTCCCACTAAGAGGTATACTGCACGGCAAGCCCTACACCCATGCATGGGCTGCTTACCTGGCACTATTTTATTTTGTTATCGGCATCTGGAATGCAAGCGCAGAAACATCCAGGGCACTGGGAATATTAATCAGTTTACTTAGCTTCTTTTTCTTTATTGGCTGCGTGTTCTACGCAAGATATAAAGGACAACAAACAAGTATCAAAAACCAGATTAACGAAACAACCTAATTTTTACAAAACAGAAGACACTCACATGTATACACTTAACGAATTGAAAAAACAAAACACAGAAATATCTGACCTAATCAACATCCTGCAAGTCGTAACTAAAGATAAATCACTAATCAATAATCCTTATGTCTGCGAACTGGTCGAACGCTTTAATGAAAAGGTCTGGATGCATCTGGTATTCGAAGAAAACACCATTTATTCAGAATTATCAAAACACCATAATCCTGACATCAGCAATATTGCATTAACATTTCACACCACTGCAAAAAACATCAAAAAACAGTTCACCAATTATGTAAAACTCTGGTGCCATGCCATAAAAGAAAATAAAGACCACGCTAAATTTGTTGCTGAGTCGAATGAAATATTTGAACTCATCAAAGAACGTGTTCGCTATGAATCACAGGAAGTTTTTCCTCTGGTGGAAAAACACTTTAACAGCTAAAATTATATCAACCAGCATTCATAATACCTTCGTCACGGATCAAATAAAATTTAATCGATTTATTTTTCTAACATCAAACCTTAAACTCATTAACCAGTTGCTGCAACTGCCCCGCCAGCCTGGATAGTTCATGACTCGCAATAGATGTCTGTTGTGCACCCTCTGCAGTACGGTCAACAATATCACTAATATTAACAATATTTTTATTAATCTCTTCTGCCACAGAACTCTGTTCTTCTGCTGCAATTGCAATATGATTATTCATGTCTTTAATGGAAGATACCGCTTTAGTTATATCCTCCAGTGACGCACCCGCTTGCGCCGCATGTGAGACACTCTGCTCAGCCTTTGCACGACTATTATCCATTGCCTTTACTGCTGACTGAGCACCTGCCTGTAATTTCTCAATCATTTGTTGAATTTCCTGTGTGGATTGCTGCGTTCTGCTGGCCAATGTGCGCACTTCATCCGCAACCACCGCAAAACCACGCCCTTGCTCACCAGCACGTGCTGCTTCGATCGCAGCGTTTAGCGCGAGTAGATTAGTTTGTTCGGCAATGCCTTTAATGACATCCAGGACCGAACCGATATTCTCACTATCTTTTTCCAGCTGACCAATAACAATACCGGCGGAATGTATTTCTGAGGCAAGTTCTTCTATTGCCCTGGTAGTATTAATAACGACTTGCTTACCTTCAACAGAAGCTTTATCTGCATTATTAGCCGCTGCAGACGCATCAGTAGCATAACGCGACACTTCCTGCACTGTTGCAGTCATTTGATTCATGGCCGTCGCTACCTGGCTTGTTTCAGATTGTTGCTGCTGTGTTCCTCGATTTGTCTCTTCCATAATGGCTGACATTTCTTCAGTCGCAGAAGCCAGTTGCGTAGTCGAGCCATAAACCTGACTTACCATTAAACGAACTTTTTCGGCAAAACTATTAAAGGCTTTAGCGAGACGACTAATTTCATTTTTACCACGCTCATCCAGGCGGCGAGTAAGGTCACCACCTCCCTGCGCAATTTCATCCATAGCCTCCACAGTACGACACAGTGGATCACCAATCAAACGACCAATAAATGACGCAATAATCAAACCCACAATCAATGCGCCTAAACCAATTAAAATAGCAACATTCCTGGCATTGCTGATGGCTGCTGCGTAGTGACTTTTATCCATACCTATTTCCATTACTCCTACTGAGTTACCAGCATAATCTTCTATACGATAGGCATAAACAGCCAACAGCTGATCATCATATTTCAACGTGCGTGTAACGGGCCTGTCCAGTGCATTAAACAGATCATTCGCCTTCAATAGAGGCTCACCTGCAAGAGTTGTTGCAAATGTAGCAAAACCTTCTTCACCTTTTAAATACAAAGAAATATCGACATTATATTTCTGCTTAAAGTTATCAAAAAATGGCTGTCCAAAAGACATACCAAATTCTACCGAGCCAATATGATTGCCCTGATAAAATACTGGCGAAATTCCGCGAATACCAAGCCCGGCGACACCTTTTTCAAGGCCCACTATATTTTTTTTATTCGCATTTGTGGCGACAACTGTTTTTCGAAAAGAAGACAGGTCATCACCAAATTTTTCCGGCTTATGCAACCGCAAAAACGATATTGCCGGCGGGGTATGATACTGAAACTGACGTGCATAAAATTCTTTTTTCATCAAATTAAAAACAGGTACCAGAATTTTTGCCAACCGATCACGATCACCATTAGCAAACATTTCACTAAAGCTTTCCACATTAGCAACCATAGAAGCCAGGGCATTTGCTAATTGCCCCTGAGATTCCAGTTCGACTTTTGCGCTTTCAAATAACTTTTGTAACTCACGCTCCTCTGCCTCTTTGATCACAGAGGAAACCGTCGTCAATACAACAGGGATATTAATCAGCGTCACTAACAACAATACTGTTGCAAAGCCAATAGATAACAGTGTCCTGATATTAAATTTATTTAACATATCTACAGTCCGCTATAAGTAAAAAAACTGTTAATTCACTTAGTAAAATAATGGTAGCAAATGAATAAGCCGTATATTTTTATAGTACAGATCAGATTAATTATCACAACAATCATACAACGGGTGTTACAAATACCGCTACAAAGCAAGAATACTAATATACCCCATTAAAAACATGGCTTAATTTATTAAACCTACGGGCTTAAAACATAAATAGTTGCATCTTTATTGACACCTGACCTATAGTGTAAAAGTTTTCTTATCAAACCCATCAATACCAATCAACTTTTACCCGACTAATCAATATCACTGCGCTCCCTTAATACACTATAATTTGTTAAGCTGCTAACTAATATTAAAGACCTCAGACATATTGCAACACACTTAGAGATCGTGAGTTTTAAATCACACTAAATACCAAGGAACACTAAATGATTAATATTACTGGTATTATAATTATTTTATTCTTAACGTTAAATTTAACAGCATGCGGCGCGGGCTCAACAGCAGGCGACTTAAGCGTGAATGACCTGAGCCTAAGCGACTCAAGCACCAATGAGTCAAACATCAATAATTTTACTAGCACCGGGACAGTCATGTTAAACTGGACCCCACCCACTGAGTACACTGACAACTCTGTAATGAATGATCTTGCAGGGTATAAAATTTATTATGGAACTGAGCCTGATCAATTGAATTTTTTTATTGATATAGGTGCCAACCTGTCATCCTATTTAATTGAAAATGATCAGCGCCTTCAAACTGGTAAAGTCTACTATTTTGGAATGACTGCATACAACAATGCACGGATCGAAAGCGCCATGTCAAACATAGTCAATAAAGAACTATAAATAATGCCAACAAGTCTATTTATGATCGGCCTGTTAATAAAAATCAGCACTACTAATATTACTAAACGTGTATTTATTATTAGATTAAAACTTGACTACACTATCTTAACTATGACCAAAAGATAACGGGGAAGCATTATGGAGTACAAACCATGGCCCTTACTTATACTGGCTTTTTTTCATTTTATTGAGCCCATTTCAAAAATTACATTTTACAGTATATTTTTTCATGTAAACCCTCTTGATGCTGTAGCCATTGAATATCAAATGGGTTCAGCCCTGCATATTTTTGAATTTTTCTTTTTATTCCCAATCGCTGGGTTTGCTATCTTCGCCATCAAGAAATGGAGCTTTCCTGTATTTGTAATCGTAGAAACATGGGTATTTATTACAAACATACCTTATTTAAATGAACTTTATCAATCAAATCAGACATGGTTACTTGGCTTCTTTGTTTTCTTTAGTATTCTAAATATTGTAGTAGTCAGCTATTTATTATTACCCGCGGTACGTATTGCATATCTGGATCCACGCATCCGCTGGTGGGAAGCAAAACCGAGATATTCTGCAAACATAGAAGCGAAAGTTAATAACCAGGCCACAGGCACTATCAAAAATATTTCCAGCAGCGGAATTTTTATCACAACCGATAAAAACTTATTATTAGAACCCGAGATTGATATTGAATTTACACTCAAAGATCCATTATCTTCTAAAGAGTTTCATATAAAATCCAAAGCATTAGTAGTGCATAAATTTATCGTAAACAACCTAGAAGGATATGGTGCCCGGTACACCGAACTTACCGCGAGCAACCAACACCTTATAAACTCCATGATTAAACACCTGGAACAGGCAAACATTGATCGCCGTCCACCCCGCAGAAACATACTTGATTTTTTCCAATGGATTACAATATTATTAAAAACTGGAAAAGGTCTTTTTCCACAAAACAAACTAAGCGCTGCAAATAAACCAGGCAGCCCTTAATAATCCACGCGAAATTACTTCATTAACCAACAGGAATAGAATACTGCATCAACCACACGTGAGCCATCCATCGGCATAACTTCTGCTTCACCTGATTAGACCTTTAATGAAGCATTAGCACTACTTTTTTACAATAGAAATGAAACATTTACTGCCCCAAAACTCATGTTACCGTTTTGCTGTTCAAATTCTTTTGTTCTAAGAACATTACTCAATGAATAACGCACATTCCCCATCTGAAAAACAACTCCAAACTGAAAATCAGCCACCATTGATTTTTTATCCACGCTATAACTATTTCTAACAGTATTTCCATCGAGAAAAATATTTCTTCCTATCCAGCGCGCTTCCATTCCAGCAAAAACATACCAGTTATATTGTTTAGACGGCCTAAACAATGACAACCCAGGAAACCCAGGCCTAATATTAGGCGGGGCCAGATCATTTTCCAATTGTGTACCAAGGCGAAGCATTGCTCCGGATGCTGCATAGGTATAAACACTACCCAATGTTAAATTAACATGTGGCACAACGGCATACTTTAGCGAGCCAGAGAGATAGAGGATTTTTTGCCAAAATCGAGTATATGACACACCCAAAGCCAGTTCATCTGAGAGTTGACTATCCCAGCCACTAACTCTGTCACTACCGAACAGATCATGAATACCTGACTGAATCTGTTCTGCTAGCGCACTCGGACCCACTAAACCCAGTGTGAATTCAAGCAAATTTCCAGCATCAATCGCATTTTCACTCGACACATCGGAGAGCAGGGATGCACTGAAATACAAATACCCCGCATAAGGACGATCATTATTCTGTACAGGTATCGCCTGTGTAT
>JAOUMX010000008.1 GCA_029881275.1 Gammaproteobacteria bacterium
TTTCATCAATCTTTAATGACATGTGAGCCGCAATTGTATCGGATAACCGTGCCGGATCATCTATACCCGCAAGTGAAGTCAGAATTTCAGGTGGAACTTTTTTATTCAGTTTCACATATTGATCAAAAACACCCAGTATTGAGCGCGACAAAACTTCCAGCTCGCGTGGTTTTTCCGGCTCCAGATCTTCAATAACAGTGTAATCAGCTGTAAAAAACACTTTATCATCATACATACCATCTACCGATGCACGCTTACTACCTTCAACCAGCACCTTGATAGTACCATCAGGTAATTTTAACAATTGCAGTATGGTAGATAAGGTACCAATATCATGAACATCTTTAATACCAGGATCATCTATTTCAGCACTTTTCTGCGCAATAAGTAGAATCTGTTTGTCTTTTTGCATAGCCGCATCAAGAGCTTGAATGGATTTATCACGACCCACAAACAAAGGAATAACCATATGGGGATAAACAACAACATCTCTTAAAGGCAAAACAGGGATCTTGCCGTCATCAACAATATTGTCATCGTTAATTACTTCTAATTCATTTTCTTTATCTTGTTCAGACACAATTAAAACCTCTAATGATTGAGCTATAGATTACTCAATCAGTTTACATACTGTTGAATATCAAATGGGGGTAAATTAACCCAGTTCAAGATACCAGACATATAAATAATCATCTGGTTGCCAGATTATTTACATCATTTGCCAGTTTTACTTACTATTTCGAGTTTTGAACATGAAAAAGCCGCGCTTAATGCGCGGCTTTTTCATCAATCATTAGATGATGCGGATTTTTTGCTGTCCCCACTTTCATAAACCATGTACGGTTTTGCATCTCCTTCTATAACAGCTTCATCAATTACCACTTTGGTGACATCTTCCATTGAAGGTAAATCATACATAGTTTCAAGCAGTGTGGTTTCCAGTATAGTTCTTAATCCACGAGCACCTGTTTTACGCTCCATAGCATGTTTAGCAACAGCACTCAATGCATCATCACGGAACTCAAGTTCACAGCCTTCCATTTCAAACATTTTCTGGTACTGTTTGGTTAATGCATTTTTTGGTTGCGTCAGTATGGTAATCAAAGCTTCTTCATCCAGCTCTTCCAGTGTCGCAACCACCGGTAAACGACCAACGAACTCCGGAATTAATCCGTAACGAATCAGATCATCTGCTTCAAGATCCAGCAACAGCTGACCGGTTGTTTTTTTAGTATCTTTGCTTCTGACTTCAGCACCAAAACCAATACCGCTTTTCTCAGAACGATCACGAATAACCTGATCAAGACCGGCAAACGCACCACCACAGATGAATAGAATATTAGACGTATCAACCTGTAAAAATTCCTGCTGCGGGTGTTTACGCCCACCCTGAGGCGGAACAGAAGCAACAGTACCTTCAATTAATTTCAGCAGTGCCTGCTGAACACCTTCACCGGAAACATCGCGGGTAATGGAAGGATTATCAGATTTACGTGAAATTTTATCGATTTCATCAATATAAACTATACCGGTCTGCGCTTTTTCAACATCATAATCACATTTCTGCAATAATTTTTGAATAATATTTTCAACATCCTCACCCACATAACCAGCTTCAGTTAATGTCGTTGCATCAGCAATAGTGAAAGGAACATTCAACATACGCGCTAAGGTTTGCGCCAGTAATGTTTTGCCTGATCCAGTCGGACCAATGAGCATAATATTACTCTTGGCAAGTTCAACATCATCTTTTTTATGTTTAACTTCCAGACGCTTGTAATGATTGTATACTGCTACAGCCAGAACCTTTTTGGCTCTCTCCTGCCCGATGACATAATCATCAAGCAAGGCTTTAATTTCATGAGGTTTAGGTAATTTATCAACAGACGATGTAGCCTGTTCCTGCATTTCTTCACGAATAATGTCATTACATAATTCAACACATTCATCACAAACAAAAACAGATGGGCCAGCGATTAATTTTTTGACTTCATGCTGGCTTTTGCCACAGAAAGAGCAATACAGCAGCTTTCCTGAATCTTCATCATTATGTTTGTCGTCACTCATGACGTGTCCTCTTACTAGCCCGAAGTTTCTTCAGTTGTTTACAAATTATATACTTTGCCCATATTGGGAAAAAGTTACAAGAATATAAAATAAGGGTTAATTATTAACATCCGACCAATTACTTCTAACAGGTCAGATATTTCGCATTCGCTACCCATAAAAGATAGCCCAAATCAGAATGAAAAAAAGTCAAAAAGATCAATTTTTAACATTTTCAATAAGCTGATTACATAGACCAAATTGCCAGACTCAGGTTCACCAGAAATACAGCCCAGCCAATAACTCTATGATTTACCAGCAGTTTTCATGTCTCGACTTGATAAAACATCATCAATCAAGCCATACGCCTTAGATTCTTCAGCACTCATGAAGTTATCGCGCTCAGTATCATCCGCAATCTTTTCGATTTTTTGACCTGTATGATGCGCCAGAATAGAGTTCAGTCTATCACGCATACTCAAAATTTCACGGGCATGGATCTCAATATCAGTAGCCTGCCCCTGGAATCCACCCAGCGGTTGATGAATCATTACTCTGGAATGAGGCAAACAATAACGTTTACCTGCAGCCCCACCGGCCAGCAAAAGAGCTCCCATACTGGCAGCCTGACCAATACACAACGTCGATACATCCGGTTTAATAAACTGCATGGTATCGTAAATCGCCATGCCTGAGGTCACAACGCCACCCGGAGAATTTATATAAATAGAGATATCCTTGTCCGGATTCTCTGATTCCAGATACAGCAACTGCGCCACAATCAGATTAGCCATGTGATCTTCAATCGGACCCACAATGAAAATAACACGTTCTTTCAATAACCTGGAGTAAATATCGTAAGCACGTTCACCACGGGCACTCTGCTCTACAACCATCGGCACAAGATTCAAAGCCTGTGCATTTAATGCCCCGTGTTTATCGTCAAATGCAGAATGCATACTGTTCTCCCAGGATTTTCTTTATATTAATAATATGTACTTAGATGATTGTATGGGCAGATTCAATTAAAACAAGTGCAGATATAAAAAAAGCAGGCCTAAGCCTGCTTTTTTTTATAACTCACTGAAAAGTTGATCATTATTTAGCCGCTGGCTTCATTAAATCATCAAATGACTTGGCCACATCCTTAACCTTTGCCTGGTTAACAACCCAGTCAACAACCATGTCTTCCATCGTCATAGCTTCAATACCGGACATCAACTGAGGATTACTCTTGTAGTGATTAATGACTTCCTGAGGATCTTCATAAGTTGCCGCAATATCATCAATCTTGGCTTTAACACGCTCGGCATCAACTTTGATTTCAGCTGCTTTAACCAGCTCACCGATAAGCAGACCCAGGCTTACACGACGTTTTGCTTCGCCTTCGAACAGATCCTTTGGCAAAGTCATATTGCCCTGCAACTGACCTGCCTGCGACATCTGTTTCTGTAAATTTGCCGCTTCATCATCAATTAGCGCTTTGGGCACTGTAATATCATTTGCTTTCAATAATGCATCCATTACATTATTTTTTAACACCGTCTGCACTTTGGTTTTTAATTCACGTTCCATATTAGTGCGGATATCTTTTTTCAACTGCTCAATACCGCCTTCAGTCACACCGAATGCTTTGGCAAATTCATCATCCACTTCTGGTAGTTTTGCTTCAGCAACAGAAACCACTTTTGCTTCGAATGTTGCAGGTTTTCCTTTCAGATGCTCGGCCTGATAATCCTCAGGGAAAGTCACTGTCATCTGGAATTCATCACCAGCAGATTTACCTGTCAACTGCTCTTCAAAACCAGGAATCATGCTGTGAGAGCCTATAACCACCGGCACGTTATCCGCTTTACCACCTTCAAAGGCGACACCGTCAACAAAGCCTTCAAATGAAACCATGACCTGATCGCCATCTTTAGAGGCTCTTTCAACAACATTATAGGTAGTCCGCTGTTTTCTCAGAGTTTCAATCATAGAATCGATATCAGCATCAGCAACTTCAGCAGTCACACGCTCAATTTCAAGCTTGCTGCAATCACTCAGTGTCACTTCCGGGTAAATTTCAAATGTCGCTGTATATTCCAGCGGCTGACCCAGACCCATTGTTTTGGGCTCAATAGACGGTGCACCTGCTGGTTTCAAATCTTCTTTAATCACTGCATCACGAAAAGATGTTTGCAAAACATCACCAACAACTTCCTGATGAATCTGTTTGGCATATTGCTGTTTCACAATTTTGAAAGGTACTTTACCAGGGCGGAATCCATCAATTTTCACACGTGAAGATAATGACTTCAGGCGATTTTCCACTTCTTTTTCAAGCGTCTCAGCTGAAACCTGAACCGTTAATTTACGTTCAAGACCTTCACCCGCTTCCAATGAAACTTGCATGTTAACCTCTTTAACAATGAGCTATTTAATAGTCCAGACAGCCCATGAAAACACAATAAGCATCTGATTTTAAACAAATAATGGTGCGGGTGGAGAGACTCGAACTCTCACGTCTCGCGACACCAGAACCTAAATCTGGCGTGTATACCAATTTCACCACACCCGCGTAAGGCGCGACATTATATAATAAAAAACCCGCAGCGCGGGTATTTTTTATGCCTGAATTTTGGTGGGCCCTCAGGGATTCGAACCCTGGACCAAGAGATTAAGAGTCTCCTGCTCTACCAACTGAGCTAAAGGCCCGAAAATTGTTAGAACTAACAATAAAATGGGGTGGATGAAGGGACTTGAACCCTCGACGACCGGAATCACAATCCGGGGCTCTACCAACTGAGCTACACCCACCATAACATGGCGCGCCTGGCAGGACTCGAACCTGCTACCCTCGGCTTAGAAGGCCGATGCTCTATCCGGATGAGCTACAGGCGCAGAATCTCTTAACTCGTCCTGCCGACATCTACACTCATTAGTGATGAATATAGAAGAAATTTGGTCGGGGTAGAGAGATTACAAAGTACATCCCGTACTTTGCCCTTCGGGCCGTGCTACACACGTTCAAAATCGCTCCCGGCGATTTTGTCGAACTCTATCGTTCGCCTCTCTCTACTAAGTCCCTTACACCGAATCACATACCTGTGAGTCAGTTAAAATTTGGTCGGGGTAGAGAGATTCGAACTCCCGACATCCTGCTCCCAAAGCAGGCGCGCTACCAGACTGCGCTATACCCCGAAATCACTTGCAAAAACTCGCTATCGCAAGAAGATGCGGATATTACTTGGGTCAGTGGTCAAGGTCAACTATCAGTGCATGCTAATCTGCATCACCTGACCCTTGTCGTCGCCCTACTGACCGTGCGAAAATCCCCCGCCTTCATTGACAGGAATTTTACATCATGCCCGCCCAAATTATAGATGGCAAGCAGATTGCCGCCAACCTGCGCAGCACAATTAAAACACGCGTACAGCAACGCCTGGATAAAGGCCTGCGCGCACCGGGTCTGGCTGTTATTCTGGTGGGCAGTGATCCGGCATCCGAAGTCTATGTTCGCAACAAGCGCCGCGGCTGTGAAGAAACGGGCATTCTGTCAAAAGCCTATGATTTACCGGCCAGCACTACTCAGGATGAACTCAATCAGTTAATTGACACCCTCAATACCGATGATGAAATACACGGCATTCTGGTGCAGTTTCCTTTACCGGCAGGACTGGATCAGGATCAGGTCATTGAGCGCATCCACCCCAGCAAGGATGTCGATGGCTTCCACCCTTATAATCTGGGACGTCTCGCACAAAGAAAACCGGCACTGCGTTCCTGCACTCCCTATGGCGTCAAGCTGTTACTCGATTCCATTAATGAACCGTACAAGGGCAGAAATGCCGTGATAGTCGGTGCATCCAACCACGTTGGACGCCCTGCAGGTCTGGAATTACTACTGGCTGGCGCAACCGTCACCATCACCCATCGTTTCACAACCGACCTTGAAGCCCACGTCCGTCGTTCTGATATTGTGGTGGTTGCGGTGGGAAAACCCGGACTGGTTAAGGGCGAATGGATCAAACCGGGTGCGACCGTTATTGATATAGGTATCAACCGTCTTGAAGACGGCCGCCTGGTCGGTGATGTTGATTTCGAAACGGCAGCTAAAAATGCAGCCTGGATTACCCCGGTACCGGGTGGTGTTGGCCCAATGACCGTTGCTGTATTACTCAATAATACAGCAGATGCTGCAGACAATATCGACAGCTAACCGGGCACTATTCAATATCAACCAGACCGTGTAAAACCATATCAGTAAAGCTAATAACACCAACAACTTCACCATTATCGATGACCGGTGCTCGTGATAAACCAAACCGGTCAAACAATCGAGCGCAATAGCGAATATCCATACTGGATTTAACACTGATTACCGGTTTCGACATAATCTCATAAATATTCACACGATCCGGTGAACGGTCTTTTGCCAGCACATACTTGGCAATATCCGATAATAACACCATGCCGTACTCATCATCTTCATGACGTTTTTCAACCAGCAATGATTTTGTTTCAATGTGCTTCATTGTTTTAAGCACATCTTTAACCGTCATTTTACCATCAACAATATCGACCTGTTTTTTCATAACATCACGAACACGTATCAGTTTTTTATCACTCATAACTCATCCTCCACAACACTCACCAGTTTTTCAACCTGATGCGCCACACCCACCGCATCTTCAACATCAATCTGAATGGCAATTCCTGTCCCAATATCCTTATCAAAATCACCAACATCACAAATCTTTTCCAGAATATGCCGGCTCAAATGTTCTTCGACCAGAAACAACAATACATCTCTTTGCGTCTCTAATGAAAGGCCAAAAAATGTTTTAGATTTTTCCAGGCCTTCTCCACGCGCATTACTAATTACAGTTGCACCTGTTGCACCTGCTTCACGTGCAGCAGTCATAACCTTGTCTGTTTTTACATCATCTACAAAAGCAATTATTAATTTAAAATGCATTTTTTCTCTCCCATAGAGACCATCATACTCATGGATTATCAATCGTGTCTCTGGTTCTTCTTGCTTTCACTGCCAGCGACTGAAATTCGGAAATCTGCGCATATGCCATTACTGACATAATTGGAAACAAACTGGCAAATGCAATTAAGCCAAAACCATCAATCAAAACATTTCGTCCGGGCACTGATTCCGCAAGCCCCAGACCTAGGGCCGTAACCAGAGGTACTGTTACCGTCGATGTAGTTACACCACCAGAATCATAGGCCAGAGGAACAATCATTTTGGGTGCAAAAAAAGTCTGAATGACAACAATGATGTATCCAAAAATAATAAAGTAATGAATAGGCAGACCCGTCACAATCCGATAACTGCCCAGTGCAATCCCTATGGCAACACCAATAGCCACCGCAATACGCAGACCCCAGGCATTAATAGCACCGCCAGATACCTCACTAGCCTTAATTGCAAC
The DNA here is from genome assembly GCA_029881275.1 of Gammaproteobacteria bacterium. Lineage (GTDB taxonomy): Bacteria > Pseudomonadota > Gammaproteobacteria > SZUA-229 > SZUA-229 > JAPHQX01. Next base: position 7,476 of record JAOUMX010000008.1, read on the forward strand.
TGCAATCAATGACGGTTCGGCAATAGTGGTACTAAAACCAATCGAAAATGCAAATATATAAACCCAGTAATAATCCAGCCAGTAAACAGTCTGCAAAGCCGTCTTAATACCTTCATAAATAAAATCAGGATGCGTTAACTGATCGGCCATTAAACGCCCCAATGGGAATAATGCTTTTTCTAATCCCATCAAAAATAAAGATAGCCCCAGTAAAACGTAACTAAAACCAATCAACACTTTACGCAAATTGGGAACAGGTTTGCGAATAACAAAAAACTGAAAACCGAAAATAATAACGGCTATAGGTAACACATCAATCAATGTGCTAAGCAAAGTCTGGGCAAGCTGTGAGATAAGATCCATCACATTAATATCCTATAGCCCGGATCAAAAACTGTTAATAAGATAAACTTCATATCAGCATCCCGTAGCCCGATTCAAAAACCTTAAGTAAGATAAACTTCATATCAGCATCCCGTAGCCCATAACAAAAATCATAGGTGTCAAAGAAGCAAAGGCAATCAAACCAAACCCATCAATCATAGGATTACGACCCCGAATAGCCGAAGCAAGTCCGACCCCCAGTGCCGTCACTAAAGGCACAGTTATGGTGGAGGTCGTAACACCACCGGAATCATAAGCAATACCAATAATTTCACGAGGCGCAAATGCCGTCATGATCACCACCAGCACATACCCGCCGATAATTAAATAATGTATTGGCCAGCCTTTAATAATTCTTAAAACACCTATCACTATGGCCAATCCCACTGAAAATGCCACTGTCATGCGCAAACCATAAGCATAACTGGCTTTGGACTGATCATAATTTTCAATCATACCGGCATTAGCTGCAACGTCAGCCGCTTCTGATGCCACAGCGATTAATGCAGGTTCCGCAACCGTTGTACCAAATCCCAGCGCAAATGCAAAAATCAATAACCAGCTAACACTGCCTTTTCGCGCAAAGGCATTAGCCATCGATTCACCAATAGGAAACAACCCCATTTCCAGACCATAAATAAAAAAAGTTAAGCCCAGAACCACAAAAAAGGTGCCAACAAGAATATCAAACATATTGGGAATAGGCTGCTGAAGAACAAACAACTGAAAGAAACCAATAACCAGTATAATCGGCAGCAAATCACGAAAACTATCTAACATGGATCTGGCCAATAATTTTATGGTTTTATACAAAGCAACCCCTGCTGATTAGAAGTATTGTTATAGTAATCCAATATAGTCTAGTTAATGTTTTAGATTCTTGCCATCTACCAGTCATCCCAGTTGAGTCATATCAATAAGACCAGCAAGATTCAATAAAATGGGGAAAATGTTCCGGTCAACAGCTGGCTATTTCATACAAATAATTATCATGGAGAAATACTAATAGATTTCAGAAGTTACTCAACCAGTGGGGACGCGCACCCTCAGAAAACTACTGACGATGTATCTCAGAATAATACCTGTTTGATCTGAGATTGATTGACTCGATCAGAAGCGACCGTGTTCCAGCATTAACAAGGTACAGTCTTTAACAAAGGGGATATTATGATGAAACAATGCCAGTTCCAGATCATCAGATTCCGTACCCGGATTCAAAATAACCCTGACAGGTTTTAATTTTATTATACTGTCGATTAAATCTTTGCTACGTTCCGGCCCGATATACATGGCCAGTGTATCAACCTGTTCAGTAATGTTTTCAAGTTTATGCTTAACTACCAGTCCTTCAATATTTTCCAGCCGGGGGTGTACAGGGATAACATGATGACCATACTCAAGTAACATGCGTATAGCCTTATTGGCATAACGATGGGATTTATTGCTGGCACCCAGTACAACAGTAGTGTGATTCTGCATTAGCTGTTGAGCTGATCGGGCCTGATGAATTTCACAGGTTCTGCTTTTGCGTAGGCCCTATCGTAAATCAATTTAATAGACACTTCGCCATCCTTGTCTTCAGCCATAACCTGTTGCAACTCCGGTAGCCGGGTTGCCAGATAAGCCATAGTTGCTGCAATGAGCTGTTCGTTATCGGATTTAATGGCCATCACCAGCTGATCCGCAACAAACTGGGCTTTCTGTTGAATATCCGGTGCAAACAGATGCCCGGCTCCATGGGGAATGCCTTCATCCATTTTCTGATCCATTTTCTCCAGATATTGCTGCTGATGTGGCGGCAAATCTTTTGATCGATCATATTCAATTTGTGCGTCACCATTAATCACTGCAACCAGATTCTTCATAAATACCCTAAAAATCAAAATATCAGAAAGGCACATATTAACAGTTTTTACGGATATTTTCCCTTTTAAACCAGAAGATCATCAGCCTGACCATCACCGCCTGATACAAATATAATCTTCCATTTCCCATACACTACAAAACAAACAGCGCATACATCTGCTCACCCTGAAATTGACAAGCAGTTTCTGAAATATCTTTTTTATAACTTCAATCATTAAAAACTATTCTTCTGCACCACCGCCATGGTCAAACGCGAAATACAGATTAATCGATCTTTCTGGTCCTGTATTTTAATTTCCCAGACCTGGGTTGAACGTCCAAGATGCAAAGGTCTGGCAATACCGGTGACAATCCCCGCCCTGACACCTCGTAGATGATTAGCATTCACCTCCATACCCACACAGTAGGCTTTTTCATGATCCACAACATAATTAGCAGCAATACTGCCTAGTGATTCCGCAAACAATACTGACGCACCGCCATGCAGCAAGCCCAGTGGCTGACGAGTTCGCTCATCTACCGGCATAGTACCTTTTAAATAATCATCGCCCACTTCGACTATCTCAATCCCTAAAGCACTGACGGCTGTATTACTACCTCTTTGATTGAGTTCATCCAGATCAGGGCGCTTATACCAGATCATAACTTCTTCCTTTCTTCACGTAATGTAAAGACATAATATACCTGTTCATATCATTCACCAAAAATGCTAAATTGCCACTTCAAATACTTTATTAATTAATTTATGACAACATCTCGCAACCCTGAAGCACTTTTATTTATTGCCACTGGCTGTCAGCATTGCCCTTCGGTATTAGAGTCGCTCGCAGAACTGGTTAAATCAGGCATACTCAGCAGACTTGAAATTATCAATATTCAACAACAACCTGAACGCGCCAGTGAACTTAATATACGCTCTGTTCCCTGGGTTAAAATTGGCAGTTTTGAACTAACCGGACTACGCAGTAAAAACGAATTTGAACAATGGATAAAACGCGTCAACGACCCGGAAACCATGGGTGACTATTTTGCTGAACTCATCACATCAGGTGAACTGAAAAAAGTTCATAAAATAATTAACAACAACCCGGAATATTTTTCAACGCTGTTTACATTAATGGCTGACACAGAAACATCTCTATCCGTGCGCATTGGCATTGGTGCGGTCATTGAAGACTTTACTGGTAGCGAACTTCTAAAATCCGGCATTGATATTCTTGGTGGTTATACAAAAAACAAAGATGCTCGTATACGTAATGACGCCTGTTATTATCTGGGTCTTAGCCAGAGCAAAGACGCCATTCAATATATCCAGCCACTCTTACACGATGAAAATACAGAAGTTCGGGAAGTGGCCGAAGAAGCGCTAAATGACATCAATGATGCCATTTAAAAATAGCCAGTAACCTGACAATATAATCACCTATGTTTCCTCTACACGACGACAATCCAGCCAGGTCAAATCCATATATAACAATTATTATTATTCTAAGCTGTGTGCTCATTTTTTTATGGCAGCTTTCCCTGGGTAAATATGCCCAGAATGCAGTCTTCGCTCTGGGCATGATTCCAGCCGTGGTCTTTAACATCAAACAACTGTCACCTGATCTGGTCACGGTACCCGCGCTGGCAACCTTTTTCACCTCGATGTTTTTACACGGCGGCTGGATGCATTTAATTGGCAATATGCTCTATCTGTGGATTTTCGGTAACAACGTCGAAGATGCCATGGGTCATAAACGATTTATTCTATTTTATTTAATCTGTGGCGTTGCTGCCGCATTAACCCAGGCCATTCCCAATCCCGATTCTGTGATACCCATGATCGGTGCCAGCGGGGCGATTTCCGGCGTACTCGGCGCCTACTGGTTGCTCTATCCCCACGCCCGGGTTCTGATTGTTATCCCCATCGGTTTCTATTTGCACACCACCCGCATAAAAGCCGGCTGGGTGCTTGGATTCTGGTTTATTTTACAAATTGTCAGCTCCATCATGTCTGCTGATCAGCAGGGTGGTGTCGCCTGGGGAGCTCATATCGGCGGTTTCGTAGCAGGCATAGCATTAATTCCTTTTTTCAAATACCGACATGTTCGCTTGTTTACACCGGCCCGCGGCAACTATCGATGAGCATCACAATAGAAACAATCACCCAGGTAAATTAACTGATAATTTGTTACACTCCCACCCCTAATTATTCTCTTTCACACCCACGTGTTGTAGCAAATATCATGTCTCATCAGATTCCTAAAGTTGGTTTTATCAGTCTTGGCTGCCCAAAGGCACTGGTAGACTCGGAACAGATCATTACTCGACTCAGAGCCGAAGGCTACGAAATCAGCCCGAGCTATGATGGCGCCGATCTGGTGGTGGTGAATACCTGTGGTTTTATTGATGACGCAGTAGAAGAATCACTGGAAGCCATTGGTGAAGCGCTGAATGAAAATGGCAAGGTCATTGTCACCGGCTGCCTCGGCGCCAAGGGCGATATCGTTGCCAACAATTACCCACAGGTACTGGCTGTGACCGGCCCCCATGCTGCTCAGGAAGTCATGGAAGCAGTACATCAGCACCTGCCACCACAGCATGATCCTTACATTAGCCTGATTCCACCACAGGGTATCAAGCTAACGCCAAAACATTATGCCTATTTAAAAATATCCGAAGGCTGTAATCACCGTTGTACCTTCTGCATTATCCCATCACTCAGAGGTGACCTGGTCAGTCGTCCCATCGGTGAAGTGCTCAGCGAAGCAGAAAACCTGGTCAATGCCGGAGTTAAAGAGTTACTGGTCATATCTCAGGATACCAGCGCCTATGGTGTCGATGCCAGATACCAGACTGATTTCTGGCAGGGCAAACCGGTAAAAACCCGATTTGAAAATCTGGCGAAAGAACTGGGTGACATGGATGCCTGGATACGCATGCACTACGTCTACCCCTACCCCCATGTCGACAACGTTATTCCATTAATGGCCGAAGGAAAGATTCTGCCTTATCTGGATATACCCTTTCAGCATGCCAGCCCAAATGTATTAAAAGCCATGAAACGCCCGGCCAGTAGCGAAAACAATCTGCAGCGTATCAAGGGCTGGCGTAATATCTGCCCGGACATCACCATCCGCAGCACCTTTATTGTCGGCTTCCCTGGCGAAACCGAAGATGACTTTAGCGAACTACTCGACTTTATTAATGATGCCGAACTGGATCGTGTCGGCTGCTTCACCTATTCACCGGTGGAAGGTGCTGTCGCCAATGAAATTAACCAGCAGATTCCGGAAGACATCAAACAGGAACGCCTGGAGCGATTCATGACATTACAGGCAGAGATCAGCGCAAACAAGTTATCTAAAAAAATAGGCCAGACCCTGCAGGTAATTGTCGATGAAGTTGATGAAGAAGGGGTTATTGCGCGCAGCATGGCGGATGCACCGGAGATAGACGGTATGGTATTTATCGACAATTGCCAGTCATACGAGCCAGGCACATTCATAAATGTTAGAATTACCGACTCAAACGAACACGATTTATTTGCAGAAGAAATCTAATAACAGGAATTACAACCCAATGATCATTCAACCAAAAATTCGCGGCTTTATTTGCACAACAACACATCCAACCGGCTGCGCGAAAAATGTCGCCGAACAGATTGAAAAAGTTAAAGCCAATGGCCCTGTCGAAAATGGTCCCAAAAATGTCCTTGTCATTGGTTCATCTACAGGCTACGGACTGTCCTCGCGCATTACTGCCGCATTTGGATCAAATGCCGCCACTATAGGCGTCTTTCTCGAAAAAGCACCAACAGAAAAAAAACCCGGTTCTGCCGGCTGGTATAACTCGGCTGCATTCGAGCAAGCCGCACATGCAGCGGGCCTGTATGCCAAAAGTGTCAACGGTGATGCCTTCTCCGATGAAATGCGTGCCAAAGTTATTGATATTATCCAGCAGGATCTAGGTAAGATCGATCTGGTCATTTATTCACTGGCGTCACCGGTGCGTAAATTACCGGCCACCGGCGAAGTTATCCGCTCAGCGTTAAAACCGATTGGTCAGGTTTATAAATCAACCGCCGTTGATACCAATAAAGATGAAATCACCCAGGCTGAAATCGAACCTGCCAGCGAAGAAGAAATTGCCAATACCGTCACAGTGATGGGCGGTGAAGACTGGGAGCTGTGGATGAATGCACTGGCTAAAGCAGACGTTCTGGCCGATGGGATTAAAACCGTTTCCTACAGTTACATCGGTACAGACCTGACCTGGCCAATCTACTGGCATGGTGCTTTAGGCAAAGCCAAAGAAGACATGGATCGAGCGGCAAATGCATTACGTCAGAACTTATCAAAGCTTCATGGAACAGCAAATGTGGCGGTACTAAAAAGTGTTGTCACCCAGGCATCAGCTGCTATTCCCGTAATGCCCTTGTATATTGCCATGAGCTTCAAAATCATGAAGCAACAGAATATCCATGAAGGCTGCCTCGAACAGATTGAGCGCATGTTCCGCACCCAGCTATATAAACAAAGTGGCCCCGATCTGGATGATAATAATCGTATTCGCATGGATGACTGGGAATTGCGTGATGAAGTTCAAAAACCAATCAAAGAACTCTGGCCCAGAATCACCACAGAAAACTTATTCGAGCTTACCGATTACCAGGGTTACAAAGATGAGTTCCTAAAATTATTTGGTTTTGGCATTAATGGCGTTGATTACGATGCTGAGGTTAATACCATGGTAGACTTTAATCCTGAAGAGATTTAGTCTTTAATACAGATGAAAACGTCATACAACAGAATATCCAATTTAATTTGTTGTATGACAACCATTTACCAAAATACTTATGGCGTAAGTTATTATGGAAAATTCACAAACAGGGACTTCGTCATTACATAACCTTTCGCCATCATTAGCGACGATTAATATCAGGGCTGAACAAACCCGCCATCTTTATAGTAACGTGACCACCGCAATAATAGCGAATACCGGTATTGCGATACTATTAATGTGGATTCTGAAAGATCGCGTTAATCAAACTAACCTGCTTTACTGGGGCAGTGCATTAGCCATTGTTTTATTTGCTCGTGGCCTGGGACTCTACTTCTTTAAAAAACTATCCCCAGGCGATGAGGAAATCAACAACTGGCTGTATGGGTATGCCATAAAATCAACACTGACTGCAATGATATGGGGTTTATCAATATGGCTATTTCAACCCTACAATGATCTGGAAACACCCGTTCTAATTACATTTGCACTGGGTGGCATGACCGCAGGCGCGGCCGCCATACTGGGTTCAGTCATCACAATATATTTTCTTTATGTACTGTTCTGTATGCTGCCTATTATCATCTGGTTTTTTCTACAGTCATCCGATACACATTACATAATGGCAACAATGTTATGTATCTATAGTCTTGCCATGATATCCGGTGGTTTAACTTACAAAAAAGTCATGCTCAAATCGATTTTACTTTCCAAGCAGTTAATTACGGCAAAAGAACAGGCTGAACAGGCAAATCAGTCAAAAAGTATATTTCTATCACGCATGAGCCATGAATTACGCACCCCACTTAATGCAATAATGGGATTTACGCAATTACTGTTAAATAATGAGAACCAGACAGAAAGCCAGAAAAACCATACAGAAGAAATTTATAAAGCGAGCCACCTGCTCTTAAAATTAATAGAAGACCTGCTTGATTTATCCAGAATCGAAGCCAACAGACTCGAGCTTCATATTAATAAAACAAATTATCAAAAATTAATTAATGAATGTATCGACTATGTCAGACCACTGGCAACACAACTCAATATTAGCATCGATTTCGAACCTGATATTCCAGACAATATCTATGTACTAGCAGATGAAATACGTCTACAGCAAATTTTACTCAATCTTGTTTCCAATGCCTGCAAATACAACCGAACTGATGGCACTATCACTATTAAATTACAGTTGATGAAAAATCACCAAATCCGTATGAGCGTAATAGATACCGGCATAGGTATTGCCGCGGAAAAACAGGATAAAGTTTTTCAAAGCTATCAACGACTGGGCCATGAAGACTCCCTTATCGAGGGCACCGGGCTCGGATTAGCCATCGTCAAGCAACTGGTAGAATTAATGAATGGAAAAATAGATTTCACCTCGAAAAAAGGCGAAGGTTCAACATTCTGGGTAGACCTGCCAGTCGCATAACAGCACATGAAAATAAAACTTGTATTTAATTAAGATATTAAGGTATATATCAATACAGTATTAAACCAATCAAATAATATAAGTCCAGTAACGCCTCGAATAATAATTCTACAACAAAAATTAGTCAGAAAGCAGATGGGACAAAATACATGACAAGTGAGTTAACCACAGTAGGCTGGCGGGAATGGGTATCATTACCACAACTTGAAATACCAGAAATTAAGGCCAAAGTGGATACCGGCGCAAAAACATCCTGCCTGCATGCTTTCGATCTTGAACCCTATCAGGACAATGGCATTGAAATGATCCGCTTTCTGGTTCATCCGATACAAAAACGAAATGACATTATCAAAGAATGTCACGCAAAAGTAACAGATAAACGACGCGTCAGTGATTCTGGTGGTCACAGAGAATTACGCTATGTCATTACCACACGTCTTGAAATTGGCGACATGGGCTGGGATATCGAGATGACACTGACAGATAGAGATACTATGTTGTTTAGAATGCTGCTAGGGCGCACAGCGATGAAGAATCGGTTAAATGTTAATCCGGCGCTGTCTTATTTAATTGGTAAGAAGCCTCAGTAATTTATATTTGATAATTTCAATTTTAGTTTTTTGACATTTTATAGTTTGTACTTATTACTCATGCTTTTGTTTCGCCCTTTCTGGGCGAGTTCATTTCTTTTGCCCGTGCAAAAGAAACCGAACCAAAGAAAACACGCCCCAGATCACAAGCCACCATGCAAACAACGCATGGCAGTGCCCTCGTCACTCGCAATTGATGAGGCTGCTGCGGAACTCACGAATTAAAAAGCCAATTCGCTCAGACATCCTCGCAGAAAGCCCCTCATAAATTACTCCCACCTCAGCTTGCTCAATGGAGGAATCAAAATCAAAAGCGCTCCTTATCTGTCATTGCGAGGTACGAAGCAATTTAAGCTGTTAAACCTGAAATTGCTTAGCTGCGCTCGCAATGACAAATATAAACAACCGTGCGCAGCACACAACGCCTTTGACCCTCCACCCCTTCACAGTTTGCCGAGCATTGATTCCCGGCAGGGGCAATTTGCCATGGACGGCAAATTGAGTTTTGTTGAGCCACGACGGCGAATCAAAACGACCCGACAACGAAGCCAGCACAGCATAAACTTGTAATAACATTCAAAACAGCAAGTGACCAATGCTCGGGCACCCGCAGGGCAAACTGTCTTGGGACGGCGTTTTCTTGCCTACTTCTTTGTCGCTGTTGACAAAGAAGTAGGTCGCCAGAGAGGCGAAACAGACTGTTTATACAAATTTGTAAGTTTTTTAACTTGATCATTATAAAGAAAGTGTAGAATATATATTTTTAAATAATAAATGATAACAAGTCGTATTTATCACACACCTCTTAAATTAGTTGGGCATTAGATTAATAATAAATGTTTAAATCAGATCAAATTGACGAATTTTATTTTAATGCTGTTAATCCTAGTCGTGGAATCGCTGAAAGAGTAGACATTGATAAGGAACTTATCCGTCTTAGATCATCTACACGAAGGTTAGCAAGTAAACATTTACAACTATGGATAATATTAATTGATGAAGGAATACATTTTTTAATTCATCTTGAAAGGCTTTTAGCTACAAGGGATAAGATGGGAGTTACTCGATTTAATCTATTGACCCTCATAGCTAAACTAAAAAGCTTAGCAATTTCCTTCAGAGAATTAATTCTTTTAGGACAAGCTGATTCTTCAAGGCTTTTATTAAGAGGATTTATTGAAACTAGTGATATCACCTTACCAGCAATGGCTGACCCAATATTTTGTGCCGAATATGCAGAAGACAATCCTGAACATGATGATAATAAATTTTGGAAAAACAAAATAGCATATGGAAAAATATACCCTGTAATCAAATCAGCTCTAAAGAAAGCTGACTTTGAAGACGATCAAATTGACAGTTTAATACAATGGAAGAAAAACTGGAAATCTCAATTATCTGGAGCAGTTCATGCTGCATCTTGGTCTTCATTTCAATCTTGTCTAATCCCGTCACTATCAGAACCCGGCATGTTTGTCGAACATCCATTCGGGCATCTCAGCGCTTACTCGCCGGAACTATGCAATGTGATCATTCAAGAACTACTTATTTTATCAAGCACATTTGAAGGGTTGCTAGTAAGCACAAATATGCCTTCACATCTAAAAGGTTATCCAACAGGCCCTGAATACGCCAGTACATTGTCATCATCAAACACTATGCATGAGTTTTTTTATAAATTTTATGATGATTTATTTATTCCAATTGAAGAATTGATACCTGACCTTGTTAATGAAGACTAATCTAACAACTAAATCAAGTTTGCACATATAAAGCATGTGCATGGTCACCACTTAAAGTGCAGCACCTCTTATTTATAACGTTAAACAAAAAAACCGCAGCAAGCTGCGGTTTTTTCATTCGATCAAAATCAAAATAGAGCCTACAATTCCTCCGGCTCCATCAACATCGATCCACACGGACATTCCTCAACACACATACCGCATCCCTTGCAGTAATCATAATTAATCTGGAATCGATTACCACGACCCAGTTTAATAATTGCATTGTCAGGGCACACCGTATAACAGTTATCACATTCGAAACAGTTACCGCATGACATGCAGCGGCGAGCTTCATATTGTGCATTGGCCTCATCAAGATCACCGAGCACTTCGTTAAATGTGGTGGTACGTTTTTTCAGATCAAGCACCGGCTGCTCACGCATGTCTTCATCTTCATAGTACCAGGTATTCAGTTTATCGAAAGAAGCAGTTTCGTGTTTTTCTGCGGGCGTATAAGTCTCGCCTTTCAGATAGGCATTGATATAACGGGCAGCTTTTTTACCATGACCAACAGCAGTGGTTACAGTACGTGCTGATGGAATCATATCACCACCGGCAAACACACCTTGCATACCAGTCATGAACTGATCATTAACATTAGTAACACCGTCTTTTTCAACATCGATACCGGTGCAGTCATTAAACAGACTGGCATCCACCAGCTGACCTAATGCATAAATAACGGTATCGGCTTCAATGACTTCTGTTTTACCTGTCGATTCCGGCCAGCCTTCTGCATTCAGCTCCATGACGTCCAGAGTAATCTTGCCGCCTTTCATTTCCTTGATGGTACGCAGTTCGTTTAGCTTGACGTTTTCTTCCAGCGCTTCAACCACTTCGAAATCATGAGCCGGCATGTTTTTACGGTCACGACGATAAATCAGATTAACATCATCAGCACCTAAACGTACGGCTGTCCGAACACAGTCAATCGCAGTATTACCACCACCATAAACCGCAACTTTTTTACCCAGTTCAGGTTTTTTAGTTTCGGTTTCCATATCACTAAGGAATTTAACCGCTTCAATGATTGTAACGGAACCATCATTGGGAATATCAATACTGCGACCAATATGAGCACCAATGGCTAAAAAGGCGGCATCGTAACCACCTTCTTTTATGCTCGCGGCCAAATTATCAATGCGGGTATTAAATTTAAAAGTAACGCCCATTTTTTCAATATGCGCTACTTCAGAATCAAGCACATCACGAGGTAAACGGTAAGAAGGAATGCCATAACGCAACATACCACCCACTGCCGGCTTGGAATCAACCACGGTTACTTTATGACCCATTTTGCATAAATGATATGCCGCAGAAATACCGCCAGGACCTGCACCCACGACCAGTACACTTTTACCTGTATCAGCTGCTTTTGAAATTGACCATTTATTTTTTAAAGCCTGGTCACCGAGGAAACGTTCAATCGCATGAATGCTCACCGGGTTTTCCATTTGCTTACGGTTACAGCCATCTTCACAAGGGTGGTAACAAACACGTCCATGAACAGCAGGCAGTGGATTGTTATGCAAAATTTCTTCCCAGGCTTCCTGGTATTTACCTTCCTGTGACAAACCTAACCAGGCCTGAATGTTTTCACCAGCAGGACATTCAATATTACAGGGCGGCAAACGATCCAGATAAATTGGACGTTCTGTACGCCAGTCGCCGGTTTTATTCTTTAAACTGGAACCTACTTCCAGCGTAATTGCGTAAGGTAAAGTAAACGCCATTATTTATCTCCGTCATCCAGCAGGCCATAGTATTTAATATGTGCATCGGCAATCGCCTGAACACCTGCAAGATCTTGTGCATCTGCGCCTTTCTTAAATAAATGAGTAAAACGACGCTGCAATTTTAAATACTCATCAACGGGTACTTTCTTACGAATTTTTGTAACCCCGGTGATGACACCATGCTCGCCCTCGAACAAAGGATATAATCCGGATTCAACAGCCAGACGTGCCAGTTTAATAGTATCTTTTGGTAATGATCCCCAGCCCAGTGGACATGGCACATGAATGTGCAGATAACGTGCACCTTTCATTGACATCGCCTTGGTCACTTTAGCTTCCAGGTCACGTACATTGGCAATAGTCGCAGTTGCCACATAACCAATACCGTGGGCCATGGCAATTTTAGGTACATTTTTACCCTGACCAAAATTATTGCCCGGATGCGGACCCGATAAAGGTGTGGTTGCGGTACGAGCAGTCGGCGGTGTTGCACCTGAACGCTGTACACCGGTATTCATGTAAGCTTCGTTATCGTAACAAATATAAAGCACATCATCGTTACGTTCGAACATACCCGATAAACAACCAAAACCGATATCCACGGTACTGCCGTCACCACCCTGGGCGATAACAGTTACATCCTGCATACCTTTGGCTTTTAATGCCGCCTGTACACCGGTCGCCACCGCAGGTGCATTACCAAATAAAGAATGCAGCCATGGCACATTCCAGGATGTTTCCGGGAACGGTGTAGTAAATACTTCAAGACAACCAGTGGCATTAACCACATGAACCTTGTTCCTGCTCAGCTCCATGACCTTATCAATCGCCATGCGAGCACCCAGCGCCTCACCACAACCCTGACAAGCACGATGACCGGAGGTTAATGCATTAGCGCGATCTTCTGTAGATTGCACAGAAACGATATCAATCGACTGTAACCGGTTACCTGCAGTCAGGTTACCCGTTTGGGAAAATCCAGGTTTTAAATCTACTGACATAATAATTCCCCTATACGGCTTTCGTCATAAACAGGTCTTCACGTGTAATTTCACGATCTACCAGTGAGTGATCCAGATCGACAAAGCTGAGTTCTTCCAGCTCATCTTTCATCGCACGATCAAGGATTTTCATTAATGATTTTTTGAAAATAGGACGACCACCTAAACCACCAATGACACTATATACTTTTATATCCGTATCTTTTAACGCAATGGTAATGTCATTTGCCAGACAGCCACCGACGCCGGCAAAGATATCTTTTTCAACAACCACAACACGCTTGGCATGTTTTAACTGTTCTGCAATCTGCTTGGCCGGGAATGGACGGTAACAGCCAATTTTGAAAGAGCCAATAGAAACATTATCCTGTTTGTACTCATCAATAATATCTTTTAATGTGCCATTCACTGATCCCAGTGCCACAACAACCGTTTCTGCATCTTCAGAATTGTAATGCTCATATAAACCGCCGGCTTTACGACCAAAAATCGTTTCAAACTCTTCAGAAATTTTCTGAATCGGCTCAATCGCATTATTAAAGTGAGCGATGTTTAATGCGCGTACTTCCATAAAGGCTTCAGGACCCACCATAGCACCCATTGACATTGGGTTAGCACAGTCCAGTGCCTGCATCGGTTTGAAAGGTGGCAGGAATTCATCCACCTGTTCCTGAGTTGAAGACTCAATCTGTTCATAGGCATGAGTTAACAAAAAGCCATCCACACACACCATCACGGGAATACTTAACTGCTCGGCAATTTTAAATGCCTGAATATGCAGATCACCGGCTTCCTGATTACTTTCAGCATGAATCTGAATCCAGCCAGCATCACGCATGGACATGGAATCCGACTGGTCATTCCAGATATTAATCGGGCCACCGATCGCACGGTTACCAATGGTCATGACGATAGGTAAGCGCATACCTGATGCGTTGTAAACCGCTTCCGCCATGAACAATAAACCCTGAGAGCTGGTGGCTGTATATGAACGCACACCGGTTGCTGATGAACCAATACAGACGCTGAGTGCTGCAAATTCTGATTCAACATTTATATACTGACAATTGCTGGCGATCTTGCCTTTACGAACCATGTCCGCAAGACCTTCAACAATATGTGTTTGTGGTGTAATCGGATAGGCACAAACCACATCCGGTCTACACAGGCCTATAGCTTCCGCTACACCAATTGAACCTTCTACCTGCTTTAGCATTAGTTCAACCCCTTTGCTTCTAAAACTTCGTTAAAGGCAGCTCGTGCTGCTGCGACATTACCATCACCCACCGCACCGGCAAATTTCTTATGAATTGCCTTCTCGATGGATTCAAATTTCAACTGACCTGTAATTGCAGAAAAACCACCAATTAATGCCGCATTGGGGATTGGGCGACCCAGATGTTCGCGGGCAAGACCGGTTGCATTGACCACCATTAAATGACTGGCCGGAATTTTTTTCAGTTTATCGGCGATACCTAATTCTTCAATCGTATGAGTGCTATTGATCAGCACATAACCACCTTCTTTCAAACCGGCGAACGTAGACTCATGAGACAGCAGTGTGACGTCCTGAATAATTAAGCAGTCAGGCTCAATCACCGGTTCACGGGTACGAATATCATGATCTGAAAAACGCACGAAGGACTGTACGGGTGCACCCATACGCTCAGAACCAAAACTGGGTATTGCCTGGGCATGCTTGCCTTCAGTAAACACGGCTACAGATAACATTTCTGCTGCAGAAACAACACCCTGACCGCCTCTACCGTGAATTCTTACTTCAAATAAGCTCATAAAAAACCTCATATAATAGGTATAAGCTACTGGATTAATGACTTGTTAAAAACCCGTCTTCGACACGGATTTGCCTGTGTTTTTAACACTTAATTCCAATAAAAAATCAACAAGTCTATGATTTTATTAATTATTTTAAAACCAAGCCCTCAAAATCAGGCCCAATGATACACCATTTAGCAGCATTTTCATCGCATAAAGATGACTATTTTTCCCTTATCCATGCAGATATTGATAGATTTTTCTATGAAATTCATAGTCTTAGCAATAACTGAGAGAATTGGTCGGGTATATTACCAGCTAAATGGGATTAAGCTAACCTTTTTTGACGTTTTTGCCAGCCCGCTAACAATTTTACAAACGGCTCAATAATAACTGCCTGAGTTCTTCATCGGTCAATACAATAGGATTGGTCTTCATACTACTTCCTCTGGCATGTGCGACCACCTGATCCAGTCCTGTCTCATCCAGCTTGAAAGCAGACAGTCGCGGTAAGGCCATTTTTTCTGTCCAATCGTGAAGAATAGTCGTCAAAGCTTCCCAGGAAGCATGTTTATTTTTATGTTGCTGACTGCTCAACACATCCCCGATAACTGAATATTTATCCAGTGCTGGATTGTTTGCTTCTCGACTCAGCATGGTACGAATATTCAAATCTGTTGCCTCTGCCACCAGCGTGCCACAGGCCATGCCATGGGGCATGGGATAAAAAGCACCTAACGGTGATGCCAGGCCATGCACAGACCCCAGCCCTGTCTGCGCCAGCGTGATACCGGACATCAATGCTGCATAAGCCATTTTTTCTCTGGCCTCACGGGTATCGCCAACATGCTCATATAGCACCAGCAAACTGTCACGTATGGCTTGCAAACCACTCAACGCCAGTGCATCAGTCACTTCATTGGCCCGGGTCGAGACATAGGATTCAATTAACTGAGTCAGCGCATCCATACCATTGGCCGCAATAATCTTTTTCGGGCAACTGGCCAGCAGATCCGGGTCAACCACGGCGTACTCGGCAACCAGTCGGTCATCACGAAAGGATTTTTTAAATCCATTCGCACCATGAACACTGAGTACAGCATTTTTAGTGGCTTCACTACCCGTGCCCGCCGTGGTTGGCACCGCAATAAATGGCACCGCTGGACCTTGATAAGGTAATTCAGGACCCACCCCTTCAAGATAATCCATCACCGACCGTTTTACTTTTAATAACCCTGCAATAGCCTTGGCTGCATCCAGTGCGCTGCCCCCACCAATACCCAGCACCACATCAATACCCGCGCCTGAGAATTGTTTAACTGCATCATCAACCAGTTGCGGTGATGGCTCTCCTGCCACAGGACAAATATGCATTTGTAAATGTGCTGACGAAAAATCTGATTTCAGACGCTCAAACTGAATCGTACTCTGAAAAGAACGGGCTCCAGTAACCAGTAATACATTACTACCATACTGACGACACAGGTCGGTAACTTTTGTAATAGAACCACAACCAAATTCAATACGGGGTAAACGTGCGATGGAAAAATTAGCGAGCATAATCGTTATCTGTTTTACAGGGAGTTCATAGATTGCCATGCTGCAACATTTCTAGCAATGACAAATAAATTTAATCCACAGGATATAAACCATGATAAGGCACGCCTTTACGTGGTGATGCCATCCAGTCTGCAACGCGATCACGCCACGTTAAATAGTGTGACGTTTGTTTATGAGCTGCTGCATCTTCCTGGCTGGCATAAGCCTCATACAACACAAATTGACAGGGATCATCTGCAGACTGAAGTATATCAAAACGGCGGTTACCGCTTTCTTCAATAGAGGCAAGATGATTGTTGCGTGTTGCCTCAATAAAATCACCCACATGTTCTGCTTTTACTTCGACATATACGAGAGTAACCTGCATTATCATTCTCCATTGACAGATAATTAATGATTGCCTGATAGCGCTCAGAATGACAGAATATTTATTCTGTTTAGATCTCACCAGGCCATAACATAATAACCAGGAAGATTATTTTTCAATGAACACATCCACGCCCAGACTCATATTACACCCTGTCGATCATCAATATATTCCTGATAATAACAGCCCTATACTGGAATCACTTAAAGCGGTTCAATTCATAAATCCATCTATACATGATTCAGGTACTTATCTTGCCGGCAATGAATTTATTAATTTGTTAAGTTTTTTGGGCTGTTCACCCGATATTATTCTTAGCCCTGATAATGGTGACAAATTTTGCAGCATTAGCATACCCGAAACCCATGATGACATTACATTACTGGGCTACACATCAATGATTATTCCCGGCTGTCCTGTATGTAACCATAAAGTTGTCGACTGGAAACAGCATTTTCATCAATGGAAAAAAGGTGATTACATTTATCATTGCACCGAGTGCCAGACAGGAACGCCGGTTCCCCGGTTAAAATGGCGACAGGAAGCCGGTTATGGACGTTTCTGTATCACCATCAGTCATATTCATCCTCACGAAGCAGTACCTTCAGAAAAACTGTTAAGCACGCTGCAACAAACATGCAATACTGACTGGACTTATTTTTATGCCAACAACTGAAACACTCATGAAACATATCAGAATAACCATTGGTAAAGTCATCATTGAAGCGGAGTTGCTGACAACGCCAACTGCACAGGCGATTGTGAATAACCTGCCATTTGCCAGTAAAGCACAAACCTGGGGAGACGAAGTTTATTTTGAAACTCCCGTTCAGGCAGAACTGGAAAGCGATGCAAAAAATATCATTGACGCCGGTGAACTGGCTTTCTGGTGTGAGGGTGGCTGTATCGCGATCGGTTTTGGCCCAACACCCATGTCACAGGGCAAGGAAATACGTCTTGCCACAAAAACCAATATCTGGGCCAGAACGCTGAATGATGTTAGCCAGTTAAAATCCGTTAAGCCTGATGATTTTATTTTTATTGAAGCAATATAAGCTGATCGATAAATCGCAACTTAATACTGGTGCTGTATAACTCAAACCTTATAATGCCTGAGAAAATGATCAAGTCGCTCAAAGACTTTTTCCATTTCATCTTTTCTTGGCAAGAATACGATACGCACATGATCCGGCTTCGGCCAGTTAAAGGCTGTGCCCTGCACCAGCAGAATTTTTTCCTGGCTTAACAGATCATATACAAATTTTTCATCGTCCTTTATTGGATACATTTCAGTATCCAGTTTTGGAAACAGATACATGGCACCTTTAGGTTTGACACAACTGATACCCGGCAGCTGATTAACCATTGTCCATGCATAGTGCATTTGTTCGTACAGACGTCCACCGGGTTTAATTAAATCCTGAATACTTTGATAACCACCCAGTGCTGTTTGAATGGCATGCTGTCCGGGAACATTGGAACACAGGCGCATTGAGGCCAGCAGGGTCAGACCTTCAATATAATCCTTAGCCAGATGCTTGGCACCGGAAATTAACATCCAGCCGGAACGAAAACCGGCGACACGATAGGTTTTCGACAAGCCATTAAAACTGACAAACAGGACATCATCGGCCAGTGACGCAATGGTCACATGCTTGGCATCATCATAAATTATCTTGTCATAAATTTCGTCCGCAAAAATAATCAGCCTGTGCTTACGCGCAAGGTCAACGATTTGCTGCAAAATCTCACGGGAATAAACAGCACCGGTAGGATTATTAGGATTGATGATCACTATCCCCCGGGTATGGGAGGTGATTTTACTTTCGATATCGGCAATGTCCGGTTGCCAGTCATGGGCTTCATCACACAGGTAATGAACCGGGTTACCACCGGACAAACTCACCGCCGCAGTCCATAAAGGATAATCCGGTGCCGGAATCAGCATTTCATCGCCATTATTGAGCAATGCCTGCATGGTCATGACAATCAGCTCACTAACGCCATTACCCAGATAGATATCCTCAATTTCCACACCTGAAACATGGCATGACTGATAATACTGCATAACCGCTTTTCGGGCATAATAGACACCCTTGGAGTCACTATAGCCCTGACAGTTTGCCAGGTTGTAGATCACATCCTGAATAATTTCGTCAGGCGCCTCAAAACCAAAAGGTGCCGGGTTACCAATATTCAGTTTGGTAATACGATGGCCTTCTTCTTCAAGGCGTTTGGCTTCCTGTAAAACAGGTCCGCGAATGTCGTAGCAGACCTGATCGAGCTTATCTGATTTATTGATGTTGGTCATACAAGTACATAGTGTGTTAAAAGAGCATATAGTATGTCATGTTATTTCAAATGTCCTACAAAATATAATAGCTATTAATTCTTAAATAGGAACAGGTTTTATGAATGTGGTAATGATTGATAGCAGTAACCTTGCTGGCGAAGCCGACTTTCCGATGATAAATCTGAACAAGTTTGGCTGGGAACAATACCAGCATCTTGAACAGAATGAAGTCGAACAGCGGTGCTGGCGATCAGATATTATTATTACTGCGGCTACAACAGTAGACCGGGCCGTTATCGACAAAGCATTCAAATTAAAACTGATTATTGCGGCCGGTCACGCCTATGATCATATTGATATTAATGCAGCTCAGGAGCGTGGCATAAAGGTTTGTCATGTACCCGAACTGGATCCCAGTGACAAAAACAACACCGCAAAAATCTGTTCCCAGGTAATAGATAACATCAATGCATTCATTCAGGGTGAACCTATCAACAGGGTTGCCTGAAAACTGATTTATATTCTCTGCCAGGCCAGTATGTGATTATTAGCGGGCATTTCATAATCAGTATATAAAATCATATTGTTTTCTTTTGCCAGCAACACCAGGTCTTCAAAATTGCGTATTCCACTACTGGGATCTCGATTCTTCAACCATTGATCAAAACTCTGATTACTGGGACTGGTGTACTGACCATGATAATTAAACGGCCCATACTGACAGAAAATACCACCGGTTTTCAGAGACTGCGAAACACCACGAAACATCGACTTTACGTCAGGCCATGAGACAATATGCGTGGTATTGGCAGTAAATGCATAATCCATATTTCTAAATGGCCAGATTTCAATACTAACATCCAGCACGCTGGGCATTTTAATTCGATTATGCCCTGCTTCATTAATCCATAAACGAATTCCCGGCAGAGCTTCTTCGATATCGGTGGGATACCATTCTAAATGTGGCATTTGCTGGCTAAAAAAAACCCCGTGCTGGCCTGTACCACTGCCAATTTCAAGAACCTTACCGGATTCTGTAAAAACAGTTTTCAGTACATCCAGAATGGGTTGCTTATTTTGCTCGCAGGATTCTGCATAGGGCTTATTCAACATTAACAATCGATCTACTTGTAAAACTCTCTGAGCACACGGTAAAGATAATAACCATCCCAGCGCCCCGCCAGTTCACGTATCGAATGCATGGCAAACGTGGGCACACCCACATCCAGGGTTTTTACACCTAATTCACTGGCTGTGACCGGTCCAATGGTACTGCCGCAGGCCATGTCACTACGCACGACAAATGCCTGAACCGGCACATCCGCCTGATGACACAGACGCCTGAAAATAGCACTGGTTTCACTATTTGATGCATAACGCTGGTTTGCATTGGTTTTAATCACTGGCCCCTGATTAATAATAGCGCCGTGATTATCATCATAACGATCCGCAAAATTGGGGTGAACCGCATGCGCATTGTCTGCTGAAATAAACATTGAATGGGTCATGGTGCGAGTAAACTCTTCACCACAACCCGCAATACGTTCCAGTACTGATTTTAGAAAAGTACCATAGGCTCCACTGGCTGAAGAACTACCCACTTCTTCATGATCATTACAGACCAGCAAACTGGTAACGTCATCACTTGCCTCGAATAAACTCATTAAACCAGTATAACAACTTAACAAATTATCCAGACGTGCAGCTGCAATAAAATCCTGATGCAAACCGACAAATGAGGGAGGCTGAACATCATAAAAACTTAATTCATAATCCAATACTTCAATGGCATCGGTTATGCCGTTTTGCTGTTTCATTAACTGTAATAAAATTGCCTTGAAATTTGGCTTATCTTCATTTGGCAGTTTAATTAATACCGGTGGTATATCTTTTTGTGCATTGATACTGCGGTTTTCATTAGCCTCACGATCCAGATGAATAGCCAGACTGGGAATTACTGCAACAGGTGTTTCAAAATTAATCAGGGTATGAACAATTTCATCGTCATCAGCCAGATAACTGACTCGCCCCGCCAATGATAAATCACGATCAAACCAGGGATTAAGTAATGCCCCACCATAAACTTCAACACCCAGTTGAAAATAACCATTTTTAACCATTTCAGGTTGAGGTTTTACTTTTAAACAGGGGCTGTCGGTATGCGCGCCGACCATGCGCACACCGGTTGAGATAACATCTTGTTTACCTGTTTTAAATGCGATGATAGAAGAATCATTTCGGGTTACATAATAGCCCTGTCCTTTTTTCAGTTGCCAGGGTTCAGATTCAAATAGACACTGATACCCCATGCACTCGAGACGACCAATCATGGTCGCAACTGCATGAAAAGGTGTTGGCGATAATTCAATAAATTCCATTAAACCCTGATTGAATTCTGTATCTTGCATTCTTTACTAACCTATTTTGTATAACGTATGTTGATCATAACCGGTAATAATCTGAATCATCCCACATAATTCATGATTCAATTGTTCATCGCCGGTATCGACACGAATCGGTTGCCCTTTAAGTGCATGTAATTTTTCTGGTGTGGCAATAATGATAATATTATCTTTGCCTATTTTTCGAATCACTGCAGCACTGAGTTGCTGATTGCCTCGACCAAATAAATGACCCTGACCACCAATAATGGTCAACACCATTTTAGCTGATTTATCTTTATCCAGAAATGACAGAATCTGTTGCTCACTAATGTCACTGGCAAGCAGCTGCCTGTTTTCAACCAGATCGACACCCAGTAAGGTTGCTTCAAGTCCAAGCTCATCCATAATCGCTTTTGGTGTGCTGCCTGAACCAATAAAATACAATGTATCCTCGTCCATGAGTTCAGTAATGTAAGCTGCGATATCCTGTAACACCAGCTCTTCATGTTCCACGCCACCGTCTTTCATATTTTGCATATACTGATTTTCAGCAGGCACATGCAATTGACCATAACGTTTGGCTTTAACACGATCCTGGCGAAATGCGTCTTCATCTATATCCATCACCGCGGCTTCCTGCAATGTCAGTGGACGACCACGAATAATCAATGCCAGTAATTCTCCGGCATGTTTTGGCGTTACTGCGTACACGGCAGAATGTATTTTACAACCTGCAGGCACACCGATAACTGGCAACACATGATCCTGTTTTTTTACCTGCATAATATTAAATACATTTCGTGCAGTACCATCGCCACCGGCAAAGAGTAACAAATCTATACCCTGATCAAGCAGGTGTGACACGGCTCTTTCGGTATCGTCGGCACTGGTATCACCGGCGTTATTCTGGCTCACTACCTGCACCGTAAAACCCATCTGCTGACACAGGTTTTCACCCATCTCATTAGCGGCGGTATAGATAACCATATCATCAGCATAGGCCTGGACCTGCTCCAGCGTTGAGCGCATTCTATTTTGCGCCGCTGGTCTGGCACCCCGTTCCTGGGCCGCTTTTACGGTGGCAGCACCATCGGAACCTTTCAATGCCACTGCTCCGCCAATGCCTGCCACTGGATTGATAACCAAACCTAATCTGAACAACGCAAACCCCAAAACCTGATTGAATGTAATTTTAGGAATGTATCATATAGTGCTATCATTAGCGCCGAATTCAACTGTTAGCCCCTGAAAATCATGAGTTTTTCTTTCATCTGCTAAAAACTGCGACAAATTTATATACCTCATGACTTTTTCGGTTCTTCCTTTAACGCCAATGACAAGATTAATTAAACCATGAATTTTCCCGCTCCATTCAAACCCAGACGTGATTCAGTTGCTGTAAAAGTAGGTAATATCACGGTCGGTGGAGGCGCCCCTGTGGTTGTTCAGTCGATGACCAACACTGACACAGCCGATGAAATTAATACCGCCATACAAATTGCCGAACTGGCCAGCAGTGGCTCTGAAATGGTTCGTATTACCGTCAATACCGCCGAGGCAGCAGCAGCCGTACCCGGCATCAAGGCACGCTTGAAACACATGGGCATAGATGTACCCCTGGTAGGCGATTTTCATTTTAATGGCCATAAATTACTCAGCCAGCATCCCGAATGTGCCCAGGCGCTGGATAAATATCGCATTAACCCCGGCAATGTCGGTCGTGGCAAAAAACGGGATGAACAATTTGCCACCATGATTGAATTTGCCATCAAATATAATAAGCCTGTCCGTATCGGTGTTAACTGGGGCAGCATGGACCAGGAACTGTTAGCCAGGCTCATGGATGAAAATGCGCAATTGCCGGAACCCAGAGATCCCAAGGACGTCATGTTTGAAACCGTGATTCGTTCTGCCATTGATAGCGCGAAACAGGCAGAGGATATTGGCCTTGGCAAGGATAAAATTATTCTGTCCTGCAAAATGTCTGATGTGCAGGATTTGATCACCGTTTATCGTGAAATGGCCCAACGCTGTGACTATGCCCTGCATCTTGGTTTAACCGAAGCCGGCATGGGCTCAAAAGGCATTGTTGCCTCGACAGCAGCTTTAGCCGTTTTATTACATGACGGTATTGGTGACACGATTCGGATTTCCTTAACACCGGAACCCGGCGCATCACGCACCAAAGAAGTCATTGTGGCACAGGAAATTTTACAGACCATGGGGTTACGCGCCTTTGTACCACTGGTAACTGCCTGCCCTGGCTGCGGCCGCACCAGCAGCAGTTACTTTCAGGAACTGGCAGAAAAAATTCAAAACTACTTACGCGAACAAATGCCTGTCTGGAAAGACCAATACCAGGGCGTGGAAAGCATGTCTGTTGCAGTCATGGGTTGCGTCGTCAATGGCCCCGGCGAAAGCAAACACGCTAACATCGGCATCAGTCTGCCCGGTACAGGTGAAACCCCGGTAGCCCCTGTTTATGAAGATGGGGAAAAAACAGTCACCCTGAAAGGTGATCACATCGCCGAAGAATTCCAGGAACTATTAAATAAGTACATCGAAAGAACCTATAGCAAACATTAATATGTCATCAGAAAACTTTTCCGAGCAGAAATTTCTCAATATCATTGATCAAACACCACTGGTATCAATTGATCTTATTATTGAGAATCCAGAAGGAAAAATTCTGCTTGGCATGCGCAATAATAAACCGGCTCAGAATTACTGGTTTGTTCCCGGTGGTCGCATACGTAAAAATGAAACCCTTGAACAGGCCATGAAACGTATTTCCAAAACCGAGCTGGGTTTTGAAATTGACATAAATGACACAGAACTCATCGGTGCCTATGATCATATTTATACTGATAACTTTGCCAATGCCAAAGACATCAACACCCATTACGTGGCACTGGGACACCGTTACAAACTGAAAAATGAGATCCCGATCACAATAGACAACCAGCACAATAAAATTTTATGGTTAAATATCAGGGATCTGCTTAACCGGGATGATGTACATCAGAACACCAGAGCCTATTTCATAAATGGCAATAAGGTTTATAATCAACAGTAAAACAATACAGGTAAACAGCCATGAGCGGTGGATGGGGCTGCCCCCATGAGGCAGACAATAAGTGTCAACGAGTAGAAAATCGTCCTTGTGATCCTGGCATGAAAGGCTGCATTCTAGCGGGCCGATTTGTTTTTAGTGATGACTCGAAAAATACACAACGGGCGATAAAGAAAAAAGCCCCGACAAAAAAATAAGTTTTAAATAACCCAATATCCTGAACATCGAATAGCAAACTGCAATAATCTTTGCTTTAATCAACTTATCTGTTGAGTTCTTAACTTCAGGCAATTCAAATGATAAACCCTGCAAAACACTAACTTTAATCTAACCCGAATCATTTCATTCGGGCGTTATATAAAAGGTCTTTCAGGTGAACAAGAATATCCATACAATTAAAACTGCGTGCAATAAACACTTTACCTTTGTTAATGCATATACTAAAAACGCCATTATCCCGCAAACAAAAATCTGTTTATACTGGTTGCTGACATTTATCAGGCAAACACTTTTTCCACACACCAGAACAACCTTGCAGCTTGCCCGCAATGAATTAATAAAAATCCATCAGAAACAGCACTGGTATAAACGCTGCAGCAAAACCATGTTTGAGAATTCCGTTGGCCTGGCAATGGCGATGCTATCGACAAAAATTATCCAGCACTTTGTCGAAATCAGAGAGTTTTCCAATCTCTGGGGCTTATTCGCCACACGCCCGGTAGTCAGTGAAGCAACTTATGAAACACTTAGCTTTTTGATTGAATTTCTAATTGCCTTAATTGTATTTACAATTAGTGGTCATTTCTTTGAAGAGTATCGTGATAGAAATAATGCACAGCAATAGCCTGATCAAAATCATTATAACCTTTTAAGATTACTTTCCAACTCTCACCAGACTGGTCAGTCCGGCATTATCCAGTGCCTGATTAAATAAGGCGCGAATATCGGTAACATTTTCCATGTTCAGGGCTTCGCCAACCAGTTGCTCTGCCTGCTTGCGGGAAAACGAACGAATAGCCGATTTTACACGTAATAAACTGCCCACACTCATACTTAAACTATCAACACCCATTCCAATCAAGGCCAGTGCCGAGGCCGGATCACCCGCCATTTCACCGCAGACACTCACAGGCTTATTATGTTTATGTGCCACATTTACGACATAGCGAACAGCATTCAAAACTGAAGGATGTAAACTGTTATAAAGCCCTGCTACCTGTTTGTTATTTCTATCCACCGCCAGCAGGTACTGGGTTAAATCATTACTGCCAATCGAGAAGAATTCGACACGTTTAGTTAAAGCTTCCATCTGATAAACCGCCGAAGGCACTTCAATCATTAAACCTATAACCGGATAGGGCACATCGATGCCCTCATTATTTAAT
>JAOUMX010000227.1 GCA_029881275.1 Gammaproteobacteria bacterium
GGGGTCTACTTTGTTTATGCCATTATTCATGACGGAAATAGCACCTCAGTCGATTATTCAAACAATGCCATTATCGTGGGTGATGGTGGTGGCCAGCCCTATCTGACATTCAAAACATCTGAATCAGAAAATGAGGGCAAGCGTAATCAACGCGCCTTAATTTCATGGCGCGACCTGGACAGTGACAGCAATGCATCCATCAGTCTTTATTACGATACCGACAGCGCCGGCTTTGATGGTGATATAATAGTAGACGGGCTCGCAGAAGACGCTGATGGCAATAGCGATCACTTCCTATGGGATATATCTGCGCAGGCTGAGGGCACATATTACCTCTATGCGACAGTTTCTGACGAGACAAGCACCTATCGGGTCTATGCTGACAAGCCCATTGTTATCGAACATCATGGACAGGATCGAGATTAAAAATGCATCCGTTACAGAAATGCATACTCGGACTCACTGTGCTTTATTCCAGCAATAGTTCAGCCAGCATAGACCTTGATCAATTGAAAAGACTCTTTGATTCGGGAAACAGTCAGGCTGCTTATGAGTATGCACACGCCGAAGTATTGAGCCACGAAGGTGAGCCCACTTTTGATTATTACTATGGCGCCTCAGCGATAGATGTCGGACAGTGCAATGAAGGCGTTTACGCACTCGAACGTGTACTGGTTTCACAGCCCAATAATCACGCTGCCCGACTGGAACTGGCACGCGGGTATTTTATTCTTCAGGAATACGCCAGAGCGAGCGCAGAGTTCAATACCGTGCTCAAGTACGATCCGCCGGATGATGTACGCGAAAAAATATATGACTATCTGGATACCATCCGATTACAGGAAGACAGATACAAAACCACTTCGACCGCCTATGTAGAATTGGGTTATGGCGCAGACTCAAACATTAACAGCGGCCCCAGCAATCCAACAATTATTTTTCTCGGACAGACGGGACAACTGAATGCTTCTGCCCTGGAACAAAATGATAATGTTTCAAGAATAAGGGCCAATTATGGTGTGGCTACGCCTCTCACCGCAAAAACATCATTCAACGCCAGTATCAATGCCAGCTTAAGTAAAAACACTGATCACAGTGAACTGGATTCAGCGACTTACACCGAATCAGCTGGCCTTCGTTTTCTCCACGCACAAGATTCATATTCGATCGATTTAATCGCCCAGCAGTTCTCCATCGATGGCACAGGTTATCGTCAGTTGACAGGCATCAATACCAACTGGAGCAGACACCTTTCGCAACTATCAACCTTGCAGGCATTTCTACAGTTATCCATGCAGGATTTCGACGGACAGGAAGCACGCAATGTAGACACCAGTACTTTAGGCATCGGTTTCACCAGCCGGTTTAAAGTCGTGTTGTCACCGGTAATATTTAGCAGCCTCTATATTGCACAGGACAAACCAGAACGGAGCAGCGATATAGCCAAACAAATTGCAGAGCGTGATTATTACGGCGTTCGAATCGGCACCGTGTTAAACACTTCTCTAAAAACTTCAAGCCAGTTTTCCGTTAACTACCAGAGCAGCCAGTATGGGCTCGAAGATATTAACGGCATTCTAAGAGAAGACAGGCATACCAGTGCTGAACTAAATTTCACCTGGCTGCTTTCACGAAACTGGAGTTTGTTGGCAGACGCCAGTTATATAAACAATGACTCAAGCAACACTATAAATGCATATGATCGAAAACAATTCATCGTTTCCCTTCACTATGAAATGAAATAACCCCCTTAAACATTTTGAGGCAACGGTCATGAAAAAAATCACAGATAATTTAACTCCCTGGATTACAAGCTCATTAATGATAATGGGGCTTTTATTTTCCAGCAGCGCCATTTCCGAAAATAATATCGGGCGTGTGATCCATACTAGCGGCAATCTGGTTGCCTCTAATCATGGCTCATCAAGAGAACTGGAAAGAGGCTCCTATATTACAGAAGGCGACGTTGTCAGCTCCGGCGACACTTCAAAAGCCCAGTTAAGAATGAAGGATGGCGCCTTAATCGTATTACGTCAGAATTCTGAAATGCATTTTGAAGAATACAAATATGACGAGGAAGACAAATCTGTCGGTAGCAGTATTTTTAGTTTATTTAAAGGCGGCTTTAAAACCATTTCCGGGTTAATAGGTAAACGCAATAAACGAAACTACAAAGTAAAAACTGCATTTACCACGATAGGTATACGCGGTACTGACTATGGTGTCACCCTGTGTGAGCAAAGTAATTGCATTGGTGAAGATAACGCAATTCTCAATGATGGTCTTTATGCCAGTGTCATCGACGGTGAAATCTCCAGTGAAAATGAAGCCGGACTGTATATCTTTTCCAACGATGAATATTTCTATGTTGCCAGTGCAGGCACTGAACCACAAAGC
>JAOUMX010000111.1 GCA_029881275.1 Gammaproteobacteria bacterium
ATGAAACCACTATTAACTATGTTAAAGGCCGTCCTTATACGCCTAAGGGCGATATCTGGCTACAGGCGGTGAGTGCATGGCGGGATCTGGTCAGTGATGAGGGTGCACAGTTTGATACTGAGGTGACCATTGATGCAGCCAGTATTAAGCCACAGGTAACCTGGGGCACATCACCGGAAATGGTGGTGGCCATTGATGACAGGGTTCCCGATCCCGCTAAAGAATCGGATCAGGTCAGGGCCAGTGGTATGCAAAAAGCATTGGCGTATATGGGGTTGCAGGCGAGTACTCCAATTAATGAAATTACTATTGATAAAGTGTTTATCGGTTCCTGTACCAATTCCCGTCTTGAAGATTTACAGCAGGCGGCAGAGGTTATTAAAGGAC
Source organism: Gammaproteobacteria bacterium (assembly GCA_029881275.1). Classification (GTDB taxonomy): domain Bacteria; phylum Pseudomonadota; class Gammaproteobacteria; order SZUA-229; family SZUA-229; genus JAPHQX01. The sequence goes on from JAOUMX010000111.1 coordinate 388, forward strand.
GTAAAGTGGCAGCAAATGTTAAACAGGCGCTGGTTGTCCCCGGTTCTGGCCTGATAAAACAGCAGGCTGAGCAGGACGGTCTGGATAAAATTTTTATCGAGGCGGGTTTTGAGTGGCGAGATCCTGGCTGTTCCATGTGTCTGGCGATGAATGCCGATCGACTGGATTCGGGTGAACGTTGTGCTTCAACATCGAATCGTAATTTTGAGGGACGCCAGGGGCAGGGTGGACGCACCCATCTGGTGAGTCCTGCTATGGCCGCGGCAGCAGCGATTGCAGGTCACTTTGTTGATGTTCGAAATTTTTGAGGAATATTCATGACTAAAACATTTATTGTGATATGTGTACTGAATCTATTGTGGCTAACCGCCTGTAGTAACACTTTGCAGGGTGTTGGCAAGGATCTGGAAAAAATAGGTGAGGATATTCAGAAAAACGTAAAAAGAATATCAGAATAAAATTAACTGTTAAGAGATGGTTTTATGGAAAAGTTTACTAAAGTCACTGGCATTGTCGCGCCACTGGATCGACCCAATGTGGACACCGATGCGATTATTCCAAAACAGTATTTAAAGTCGATTCAGCGTAGTGGTTTTGGACCTAATGCGTTTGATGACTGGCGTTATCTTGATCCGGGTGAGCCGGGTATGGATAACACTGCGCGTCGAGTAAATAATGATTTTATTCTGAATCAGTTGCCTTATGACAAGGCAACTATTTTACTGGCGCGTGAAAACTTTGGTTGTGGCTCATCCCGCGAACATGCAGTCTGGGCATTAACCGACTTTGGGTTTCGGGTAGTAATAGCACCGAGTTTTGCGGATATCTTTTTTAATAACAGTTTTAAAAATGGTTTATTGCCGATAGTTCTGGATGCGAGCATTGTTAGTGATTTATTTAAAGCGCTTGCCGGTAAAAAAGGTTATCAATTAACTGTTGATCTGGAAGCACAGAAAATTATCACCGAAGAAGGTGAGGAAATTGCCTTTGACGTTGATGAGTTCCGTAAATACTGTTTGTTGAATGGTCTGGATGATATCGGTTTGACACTGCAGCATGCGGATGATATTCGCGCTTATGAAACAAAGCGTAAGCAATCTGCACCCTGGTTATTCTGATAAATAGGTGTCAGGGTGTAATGCTGTAAAAATTTGAATAAAACGTTTTCATTACGGTGGTTATTTCGTGATGATAAATATAAAGGTTGTGATGATGACAAAGAAAATTGCGATTTTACCCGGTGACGGAATTGGCCCGGAAATTGTTGCTGAGGCGGTTAAGGTTATTAATTTCCTTAAAGCCGAAGGCTCACTGGATGTTGAGCTGGAAGAAGCACCTGTCGGCGGCGCCGGATATGATGCTGCCGGTGATCCTCTTCCGGATGCGACATTGCAACTGGCTAAACAGTCAGATGCTATTTTGCTGGGTGCTGTGGGTGGGCCACAGTATGAATCCCTGCCTCGTGAAAAACGACCTGAAAAAGGTCTGCTGGGCTTGCGATCTGAGCTGACCCTGTTTTCAAATTTGCGCCCTGCAATTTTGTATCCGCAACTGGCAGACGCGTCTTCATTGAAAGCGGAAATTGTAGCCGGCCTGGATATTATGATTGTGCGTGAACTGACCGGGGGTATTTATTTTGGTCAGCCCCGTGGTATCGAACAGCGTAATGGCGAGCGTTATGGTTATAACACCGCAGGTTATGCCGAAAGTGAAATTGAACGTATCGGTCGTTCGGCTTTTGATATCGCCATGAAACGAGGTAAATCAGTTTGTTCGGTGGATAAAGCCAATGTTCTGGAAGTGTCCGAGTTATGGCGTGAAGTAATGGAAAGAATTGCCAAAGATTATCCAGAGGTAAAACTCAGTCATATGTATGTGGATAATGCAGCCATGCAACTGGTGAAATGGCCAAAACAGTTTGATGTTATGGTTACCAGTAATATGTTTGGTGATATTTTGTCGGATGCAGCCGCCATGTTAACCGGCTCCATCGGCATGTTGCCTTCTGCGTCACTGGATGCGAATGGAAAGGGTATGTACGAGCCGATACATGGTTCGGCTCCCGATATCGCGGGTAAAGGAATTGCGAATCCATTAGCCACGATTTTATCTGTGGCTATGATGTTGCGTTACAGTCTGGATATGCCTGAACTGGCAGATCGTATTGAAGATGCTGTAGGAAAAGTGCTGGATCAAGGTTTACGCACACCCGATATTATGTCAGAGGGGTGTGAAGAAGTGGGAACAACAGCGATGGGTAATGCTGTTGTTGAAGCATTGAAAAAATAAATAATCAGATGCAAAGACGCCATGGTGCAAAGAGTGATTTTCTTTTTTCTTTGTGTGCTTTGCGACAAAGCTTTTAATTATATAGGTGATTGATATGAGCAAAACATTTGATGTTGCAGTTGTCGGTGCTACAGGTGCCGTAGGCGAAACCATGTTGTCGATTCTGGCGCAGCGAAAGTTTCCGGTGGGTAAGGTGTATGCGCTGGCTTCAGAACGTTCAGCTGGTAAAAAAGTAGAATTTGGTGACAAAATGTTAACAGTCGAAAATCTGGCGGATTTTGATTTTTCAAAAGTACAGATTGGTCTGTTTTCTGCAGGTGGTTCTATTTCAAAAGAGTTTGCGCCCAAAGCTGCCGCTGCAGGTTGTGTGGTTATTGATAATACTTCCGAGTTTCGTTATGACGATGATATTCCGCTGGTGGTTCCAGAAGTGAATCCTCATGCCATCGCAAACTACAAGACACGAGGCATTATTGCGAATCCAAACTGTTCAACGATTCAGATGCTGGTTGCACTTAAACCCATTCATGATGCAGTGGGTATCAGTCGCATTAATGTTGCCACTTACCAGGCTGTATCCGGTACCGGAAAGGAAGCGATTGAGGAACTGGCGAGCCAAACTGCTAAATTATTAAATGGCCTGCCGGTTGAATGTGAAGTTTATCCAAAACAGATTGCATTTAATGTGTTGCCACAAATTGACGTTTTTATGGACAACGGCTATACCAAAGAAGAGATGAAAATGGTCTGGGAAACTAACAAGATCATGGAAGATGATTCAATACGTGTGAATCCGACCGCCGTCCGTGTACCGGTATTTTATGGGCATTCTGAAGCAGTTCATATCGAGACACGTGAGAAAATGACAGCCGAGCAATGTCGTGAACTGTTATCAAAAGCACCGGGCGTGGTGGTACTGGATGAAAGAAAAAGTGGCGGCTATCCAACGGCTGTGACCGAGGGCGCTAATAATGACCCGGCTTATGTCGGTCGAATTCGAGAAGATATTTCTATCGAGAAAGGCCTTAATTTGTGGGTAGTGGCTGATAATGTACGTAAAGGTGCGGCTTTAAATAGTATTCAAATAGCTGAAATTTTGATAAAAGACTATTTATAATCTATAGTTACACTTGCATACTAAAGTGTATTCTTAGCAAAATGGCTAAGTTGTTGATTTTAAATTAATCATTATTTTATTGTTTGAGACACCGTTGGGACATTGAGGGGAAAACTGGTGCGGAAATTAACCTTAAGCTTGGCTGTACTGGCTGCATTATTGCCTGGTCAGGGACAGACATTAGGTTTGGGCGAGATTGAGCTGAAATCTGCGCTCAATCAGGAGCTCGATGCAGAGATTGAGGTTTTATCTGCTGCCCCTGAAGATGCGGAACAGTTGATTGTTAAACTGGCTGATCGGGATGCTTTTGCCCGTGCCGGTATTGATCGTCCTTTTCAGCTTCAGCAACTGAAATTCAAGGTTTTTCTCAAGGAAGACAAGCCTTATGTAAGAGTTTTTACCCAGAGTGCTATTAAAGAACCTTTCTTGAGTTTCCTGGTAGAAATTGACTGGCCTGAAGGGCATATGTTACGTGAATATACCCTGTTACTGGATCCACCGGTATATTCAGGTGTAGAAACAACGCAATCAGGTCGTCCAGCTGAAGATGATGGTGAACGTCCTTTTATTGATCCGGCTGAACAAGCTTTTGCTCAGCCGGTTACTGCACAACAGGCAGGCAGTCGACCTGCCCAGCGTTATGAGCCGATGGGTCAGCCATCATCTGCTCGGGCTCCTATAATTGAATCGTATTCTGCAGGTGGTGAAGTTACCTATAGAGCTATGCCTCAGGCAAAAAATGTCAGTGGCAGCTATCGTGTAAAACAGAATGATACGCTGTGGAGTATGGCGAATCGTTTTCGTCCAGATGCCTCTATTTCAGTAGAGCAAATGATGCTGGCAATGGTGCGCGAGAATCCCGAAGCCTTTATTGAAGAAAATATTCACGGTGTGAAACGTGGGTATATTCTGCGTATGCCTGATCGCAATTCAATTACCAGTATCAATCGTCAGCAGGCATTGGCACAGGTAAGAGAGCATGCGTCATTATGGCGTGAATATCGTCAGTCAATGACCGGTGCTCCCGCTTCAGCGATGGAAGCTGAGCAGGGCCCTGGTGGTTCTCAGCAGCCAATGGAGATGACTACTGATGGTCAGTTATCGATTGTCAGCGCCAGTGAAACGGAAGGTGGTGAAGCTGATATTGCAGGCCAGGATCCAAATGCTGAATTATCAAAACTGCGTAGTCAGTTATCCATGGCGCGTGAGTCTCTGGAATCAGAACGCCTGGAAAAAGAAAATTTACGTGCACGCTTAAACGAACTTGAACAACGTGTTACCCGCGTGCTGGAAATGGATGATTCTGAACTGGCCAAATTGCAGATGGATTTACAGGGCACAAAACAGGAAATTGAAGCCGCTGCCGAGCCGGTCGAGGCTGAAATTGCTGAACCTGAAATGCCTGTAGAAGAGGCGCAGATTACGACTGAAGATAGTCAGGTAACAGACGAAGCACCATTAACCGCAGAAGGCACTGGTGAAGAAGCGGTGGTGACAGATACAACAGCTGAAGAACCGGCAGTAATAGATGAAGCCGCTCAGTTGCCGGCAGAAGAGCCTTTGTTTGTTGATGAAGCCGCTACAAAAGACGCGGCTGAGGTTACTGCTGAAACTGAAGCTGCAGAGGTCGCTACACCGGCAATGCCAGATACAACGGCCCCTGCGTTTGTGCAGACGGAATCAAAAACCTTTATTGAAAAATTACTTGAACAACCGAGTATGCTGGCTGCCGTGGGCGGGGCTATTCTGGCGGTTATCGCGCTGATTGCATTAGTCATTCGCCGTAAGCGTGTGAATAAAGCAGAAGATGAATGGGTAGCACCTGAAACCGATTCATTTGATGACCTCGATGAAGATGCAACTGTTCAGATGGGTGCTCTGGATGCCACCATGAAGATGGCTGCAGATGATGCCGGTCAAGAGGAATCCGCTTTTGATGAGGGACTGGAAGATACCGTCATGGGGCTGCAGGATTCGGCTGCACAGGCTGAAGAAGAGCCAGAGCAGGATGATGTATTAGCTGAGGCCGATGTTTATCTCGCATACGGTATTTATCAACAGGCTGAAGATTTATTAAAGAGCGCAATTGCCAGTAATCCGGAAAGAGATGATTATCGGATGAAGTTGCTGGAAACGCATTTTGCAGCAAAAAATAGTGATGCGTTTGCCGATATGGCAGTTGAGGTTAAACAGCGTAAGGGTGGTGATAAGTCTTACTGGGATCGTGTTGTATTGATGGGGCGTGAGTTATGTCCGAGCAATGCTTTATTTGAGGCAGGTGGCCTTGATGTTGCCGGTCTTGATACCGATGATCTGTTACCACAAAAACCGGAGACAACGGACCTTGAACTGGATGCCGGTGAAATGGATTCCGATGCAACCCAGATACTCAGTGAGCCATTGGATCTGGGTTCATTTGAAGAAGAATCAACGGACACTGCATTAGAAGGCCTGGGTGATTTATCTGATGACCTGTCTGGTTTTGACGATGATCTGTCACTGGATGAAACAACGGATGAGCTTGCTGAAGATCTGGAATTTAATCTTGATGACCTTGCCGAAAGTGAAACTGCCGAAGCTGAATCTGATGACGGCGGATTAGATGTTGAAGATGATTTTGCCCTGGATTTTGAAGCATCAGATCTGGGCCTGGAAGAAAGCACCAAAGCGATAGATGCTGAACCTGATATGGATTTGTCCATGGATATCGGTGGCGATGAAGAGCTTGACCTGTCCATGGATATGGATGCCGGTGGTGATGACGAAATGTCATTAGACATGGGTGGCGATGAAGAGCTTGATTTATCCATGGATATGGATGCCGGTGGTGATGACGAAATGTCATTAGACATGGGTGGCGATGAAGAGCTTGATTTATCCATGGATATGGATGCCGGTGGTGATGACGAAATGTCATTAGATATGGGTGGCGATGAAGAGCTTGATCTGTCCATGGATATGGATATCGGTGGTGATGATGAAATGTCCTTAGACATGGGTGGTGATGAAGAGCTTGATCTGTCCATGGATATGGATATCGGTGATTCAGGCGATGAAATATCGATAGATGCAGGTGATGATGATTTTGATATTTCTTCCCTGTCAGAAGATGTGGATGAAGTAGGAACAAAACTTGAACTGGCACGTGCTTATCTGGAAATGGGTGACAAAGAAGGTGCCAGAAGCATTCTTGATGAAGTGAAGCAGGAAGGCAATAACGAACAACAGAAAGAAGCGGAAGAGTTATTGCAACAAGCTAGCTGATTTTAAGTTGATTAAAAAAATAAACGGCGTTAGGTTTCTACCTGATGCCGTTTTTTTATGAAAGAGAAAAATGTTTGTGAAGTAACAGAAATGTTGTTATTTAATGGTTCGGGTATACTGATTTTCTAAAAAGATAAATTGATTAAAATAGAATGAATTATGCGTATTGCTCTAGGAATTGAATATGATGGCAGCCATTTCTATGGCTGGCAAATGCAGCGCCATGGAACCCGGACGGTACAGGCGGCACTGGAATCGGCTTTATCGACAGTAGCGGATCATCCTGTTCAGGTGGTATGCGCAGGAAGAACAGATACCGGTGTTCATGCAACAGGTCAGGTCGTGCATTTTGATGCAAATGTTGAGCGCATGGAAAAAGCCTGGGTAATGGGTGTTAATGCGCATTTGCCAGATGATGTTGCGTCATTGTGGGCCAGGAAAGTGACAGATGATTTTAGCGCACGATTTACAGCGACTGCCAGACAGTATCGTTATGTAATTTCAAATCGTAAGGCACGCCCCGCCTTGTTGTCTAAAAAAGTTTGTTGGCGACACGGTAACATTGACGTAGAGGCTATGCATTTGGCAGCACAGGTCCTGATTGGTGAACAGGATTTTTCATCATTTCGATCCAGTGCCTGTCAGGCTGAACATGCACGTCGCTGTATTCATTATGTTAACGTCAGTCGTTCAGGTGATTTAATTTATATTGATATAAAAGCGAATGCTTTTTTGCATCACATGGTGAGAAATATTGTTGGTTCTCTATTGATGGTTGGCCAGGGCGAGAAGCCGGTTGACTGGATAAGCGAGCTATTGGCTATTAAAGACCGAACATTCGCCGGACCAACTGCTACGGCTGATGGTCTGTATCTTGTCAAAGTAAGCTATCCGGACGAGTATAATTTACCAGCTTATGTTTTTTTGCCGGATTTTTCCTAGTTTGATTTTGACTTAACATGTTTGTAACGTTTGTGTGCAATATCAATAACAATTAGTGTTAGTGCAACACCTAGTAAAGCCACCCATTGATCAAGCGTAACGGGTTGTATTTGTAGAATGTCCTGTAAGCCAGGTGTATACATGGCAATGATATGAATGGCCTGTGCAGTTAACATTCCAAAGAGAAGAAACTTGTTGCCAAATAAATTCTGCTCAAAGATGGAAAGTGTTTCAGATCGGCAATTCATTACATGGGCATTTTCAAAAAGAACCATTAGTAATAAAGTAATATTGCGTGCTTCAACTTCTGCTATACCGTGATCCAGTTGCCATTTAAAAATAAGGAATGCAAAACAGCCCATAGTAACGGCATAGATCGCCACGCGTTCGATCATGAGTGAATTGAAAATAGGTTCTTTCGGTGGGCGTGGTTTTCGTTGCAGTTCATTACCTTCTTCAGGTTCAAATGCCAGTGCAACATCCTGAATGCCATTGGTGACAAGGTTAAGCCAGAGTAACTGTATGGGCATCAATGGTAATGGCGTGGAGAATAGCAGTGATAACATGACCAGAATAATTTCAGCAGCACCAGTGGAGATTAATAAAAAAATAACTTTTCTGATATTGTTATAAACAATACGTCCCTGTTTGATGCCATGAACGATGGATGCAAAATTATCGTCTGTGAGTATCAGGTCAGCGCTTTCTCTGGCAACATCCGTGCCGCGTAATCCCATGGCAATACCAACATGGGCCTGGCTCAAGGCAGGTGCGTCATTGACGCCATCACCTGTGACAGCTACAAATTCACCGTTGTTAATTAATTGTTCGACAATCTGTTTTTTCTGATGGGGTTCGATACGCGCAAATACCCGTGTGCTGTTAATGCAATGATTGAAATTTTCAGGACTGTTTTGCATGGCCAGTGACAACTCATAACCGGTGATGGCCTGCATGTCAGGTTCAGCAATGCCAGACTGTTTTGCCAGCGTAATGGCTGTTTGTGGATGATCGCCGGTAACCATGGCTACTTTTATGGAAGCATGTCTGCATTGTTGAACCGCTTCTTCAACTTCAGGGCGTAATGGATCGATAATGCCAACCATGCCGAGGAATGTCAGTTTATTAAGTACGTTCATCGGCTCTGCCGGGATAGGAGCCAGGT
>JAOUMX010000112.1 GCA_029881275.1 Gammaproteobacteria bacterium
TAAAATGCAGGATGATGTCCAGTGATCCAATAACCACTATCGTCATTAACTTCAATTTTTGGTGTGTTCATGAAAAAAGTTATTTCTGGTGTAATTCTAATTATCGTTATTGTAATAGCGGCCAGCGTTTATTATTTGTTGACTAATCTTGATACCCTGATTGAAGCGGCCATTGAGAAATATGGTAGTGAAGCAACGCAAACATCTGTTCTTGTCGATAGTGTTAAAACAGATCTGGGTAACGGCGCTGTCGCTATTAGCGGGCTGACTGTTGGTAATCCCGATGGCTATGAGCTCCCAAATGCCTTCTCACTGGGAGAAATTCGTGTCGGTATCGATTTAGAGTCTTTACAGGAGGAGCCTTATATCATTAATGAAATCACTGTGCTGGCTCCACAGGTGTTTGTTGAAATTAGTGAAGATAATAAAACCAACCTCAATGACTTAATGAATAATCTCACTGCTGGCTCTAAAGGCAGTACGCAGAATGAAAAGCCTCAGCAAGCGGATGGTAGTGCGAAAGAACCACGCCTGATAATACGCCGAGTTAAATTCGCCGATGGTGCGATACAGGCAAAAGTGGCAGCTTTGAAGGACAAAGAATATAAGCTTAAGTTGCCAAACTTTGATATGAGAAATCTTGGCGGTAGTAAAGGCGCTACACCTTCCGAGATTGCCAATGAAATACTAAAACATCTAACCGACCGTGCCAGCGATGTTGTTAAACGAAAAATCATTGATGCCGAGTTGAATAAACTAAAAGAAAAGGCACAGAAAAAAGTCGATGAAGAAAAAGCAAAACTTCAGGAAAAATTTGATAGTAAGCTGGATGCTGAGAAAGATAAGATTAAAGATAAACTCAATAATCTGTTTAGCAGGTAAGAGCAGTTAAATCATAAATGGGGACAGCTCCCAATTAATGACTCTGGTATGCCGCCAGTATCGTATTGAGGCCTGGTATTTTCTCCAGCAATAGAGACATGGCTATATCGGATGAATTGATATCCCATGCGTGTACGCCCTGTTGATCGCAGAGGATTATGGCCAGCGGTTCCTTGTTGCCGGCTAGCCCGCCGCCCATTTCGCTATCATGGCTATACAGGCCGACACGCACCACGGGTATCAGTGTGATACCTGCCACGGTGACGGGGGTTTCTGTGGTGACATACTCCATTATTGTTTTGCCTTTTGCATCACACGCCATGCCCGCAGGGTTGTCGGTGACAATATAAATGCCGTGGACAGTGCAATAAACTGCAGGGGTATCAGCTGGAACCGGCCATGACTTTCGATTTCTATTACCGCCTCAATAAATTCGGGTTCAATGTCGATGTGTATGCTGTGCAGATTTTTCATCATGGCGGATAAAGGCCCCATCACAATCCATAACATCCCGGTGTCGGCCGGGTCACCCAGGCCAATGCGCAGTCGCAGATAAAGGTCCTCTGCATGGCTTGCACGTAACAGGTGTTTGATGAACTTCATCAGGTGCGGGCGAAAGGCGGAGTGTTTAAACAGGGCAGCCACATCGGGTGTGTTGTTACTGGCTTTACGGGATGCTTTTTTTTCGGCGGGCGGTTTTTTTTCGTGCTTTAAAGCGGGTGCCTCGCCGGGAAAATGTGCCTGGAATTTTACCAGGCCGAATAACCAGCGAAAACGTGCATCACCTTGCAGCGCCTGTTCACGGGTGATAGAAAAACTCATCGACAGGGGAACGGCAAGCAGGGCGAGCAACAGTGCCAGCAGGATGGCAATGGTTAGCAGTACAGTGTCCACGCGTTATCCTGCTGATGCGCTCTCCGATTTGCCGGTGGCGGCTTTGGCAATGGTTTCTGCGATTTTTTCAACCGCTGACGATGCGCCGCTTTTAATCGGCTCGACGCGCACGCCGTCCTTGTTGATCACAATCAGGGCAACGGGTTTAACGCCGCCACCACCACCGGTGCCACCACCTGTTCCGCCGCATTTGCCTTGTTCTGTACCTTCGCCGCCGCCGGCACCAAAGCCAAAGCCAACACTCACCAGCGGTATCAGGGTGTTGCCTTCAACCGTCATGGGTTCACCCACCACGGTTTTGGTGTTTAACATGCGTTCGATTTCGGTGATGGTTGTATTAAATAGATTTTCGACATTTTTCATCGCCATCTCCTTGATGTATTGGATCGATGAACAACAGCCTTTGTGTTATTAACCAGGGTCGGTTAGAAAAGAAACACAGTGTAAGTTTACAGTCTGATAGCGGCGGGTGTCGTTGATGTCAGTCAACGTAAATGGGGACAGGCCCCAATGAATACCCAATGACAATAATGAGAGCAGACGTAAACAGGGCAATTAAAGTGCGCTGACCCTGTTGTCCGGCAATTTCTCAACTTTCTATTTTCCTTTATTGATATAATGCTTTGAAATTTATTAACACTGAATTCGTAACGCTGATTTTTCTTTAGGTGCTGTATATGGATAATGATTTTTTGATGATGATTACTCGACTGCTGCTGGCATTACTGGCCGGTGGCATTATTGGGCTTGAGCGTTCCTTACATGGTCGGGAGGCCGGGTTTCGGACTCATAGTCTGGTGGCTGTTTCGTCGAGTTTGTTAATGTTGTTAATGGCCTTTCAGTGGCAGCTGATACCCGAACAGTATATTGATACGGTGCGCACAGATCCAACGCGTATGGCACAGGGTATTATGACCGGTATCGGTTTTCTCGGTGCCGGTGTCATTATCAAGGAAGGGTTAACCGTAAGAGGTTTGACCACGGCAGCCTCTATCTGGATGACGGCGGCGATTGGTATTGTTATCGGTCTGGGTTTTTATTTTCCGGCTTTGATCGCTACCCTGATAACCGTGATTACACTGTCGATGTTTCGCTGGGTTGAGTCTTCGATTCCGGCCATGAAATATGCGCAATTATCCGTGCGTTTCTTGCGTAGTAACAAGTATGCAGATGAAGACTCCTTGCGTGAACTCATTAATGAATATGATATTAAATCCTTTGAAACCGGTTATAAGTTAGGCGGTGAGGGTGAGGATAAATCCTTTACCTATCAAATGACATTGCGCACTAAAGACATGAAAAATTTACGTCGTCTAGCGCAAAGCCTGATGGAAATGGACGATATATATGAGTTTGCTATCACGCCTTCGAGTTAAGGTATCTAACTAAAACAGGTGTGGCAGAGCCTGTTAACTAAAAATTATTTTATAAATTGATAACTGGCAATTCACCATGCGTAATTTAACTGTATGCGTTAATGATCAACCTGTTTTTGAGTATGATTGTGCAATCAAACTTGATGATCATCAGCTGGCATTTCTCGACAAGATGGATAGCGATATGGATCGCGGTGTCAAAATTGCGGGTGAGCTGATGACAAAACCAGACGTCAGACAGAAGGCGACGTTTGTGGTAATGAATTTACTCCGGGCGATGAAACAGGATGATGACGCCCGTATGTCGGTTTACTGTGCTTATGTGTGCCGCCGATTGCCCCATGTGGTTGAGGTGCATGCCAGGGATCGGGATAACCGAATTGATATTGAGTTTGTAGATGAGCATTAAGGGGTGGTTGTGCGAATACCGGGGGCAGACTCCATTAATCCACTGCCAGATGTTATCATTCACCCTCTATACACCCGGCCATGAGAGTTTTGCATGAGCAAAGATATTTTTGTTTTTGAAGTTAATCAGAAAAGTTTTGATCAGACTGTGCTGTTCAATTCCCATAAAATCCCCGTCGTGGTTGAGTTCATGGGCGTGTGGTCAGGCCCCTGTGTGGCGATGGATCTTCTGTTTTCAGGATTGGCCAAAGAGTTTGCCGAGCAGTTTATTTTTGCCAGGGTGGATGTCGATGAGCAGCCTGAACTGCGCAAGCAATACAAGATTGAAAACCTGCCAACCCTGCTGGTGTTTAAAGATGGCAAGCTGGCGCGTACCGAGGTGGGCGAATTAAAAGACAACGAAGCACGGCAGTTGCTCAAGGATTTTGGCGTGTTTCATCAGTCTGATTTAATGCGTGAGCAGGCGCAGCAAAAACACCTGGCCGGCGATACCCCCGGTGCCATTCTTCAGCTAACTGAAGCAATCAAGGCTGATCCCGGCAATACCCGTGTGGTGATGGATATGGTGCAGATCTTTATCGACATCGGTGAACTGGAGCAGGCCGGCAGTCTGTTTAATCGCCTGCCGGCATCGAGTCGTGAAACCGACATGGGTAAGGCCTTGAACGGCCAGCTGGTGTTTGCCAACCTGGCCAGCAAGCTGGACCCCATCGAAACCCTGCAAAGCAGGCTGGCTGCCAGTGCCGGTGATCATGATGCGCGTTTTGATCTCTCGGTTCGCCAGATTGCACAATACCGTTACGATGAAGCCGTTGAAAATCTGTTCATTATTTATCAGCAGGCGCCCGACTATAAAGAGGGGGCAGCCAAAGAAATGCTGATTAACCTGAGTAACATGCTGGAACCGGTGAATAATGAGCTGGCCCAGAAAATCCGGCGTCAACTGGGCAATCTGCTGGCCAGGTAAGTCATCTTCATCTGCCCCGGGCGGGTTCTATTGTATCTGGTTATAAGTATTTATTTATATAAACAATAAATATTTATGCATTTACTTATTAGTGCACATCTCCGTATTCTTTATGTCTGGATGAATTTAAAGTTCGTTTAACAAGGGGGAAGATTGTGCCTTTGGTGAATATGCAGGATATGCTGGAGCATGCGTATCGCAACGGTTATGCCGTGGGTGGTTTTGATCTGGTGAGTCTGGATTTTCTGGAGGCAATCATGGCCGCCGGTGAAGCTCAACGGTCGCCGTTGATTATATCGCTCGCTGAATCCCATTTTGATTATTACGATTTTGAACTGGCCATGGCCGCTGCCGAGCAGGCCGCAAAACGTGGTTCCATTCCGGTGGCCATTCATCTTGATCACGGTGCCTCTTATGACTCTGCTGTTAAAGCCATTAATCTGGGCTGTAACGGTGTGATGGTCGATGTGTCTCAGGCTGCATTCGATGAAAATGTGGCCAGAACAAAAACGATTGTCGATATGTCGCATGCCTGTGGTGTACCGGTTGAAGGTGAGCTGGGTTATGTGGCCGGGGTAGAAGGCGAAGATGCCGAGAAACATCCGGGGGATGTTATTTACACTTCGGTTGATGAAGCAAAGGCCTACGTGGCACAAACCGGTGTGGATTTTCTGGCGGTTTCTATTGGCACGGTTCATGGGCGCATGCAGGGCCGACCGGTGCTGGACTTCGAGCGCTTGCAGCAGATTAACCGGGCATTACAGATTCCGTTGGTGATTCACGGCGGTACCGGTTTATCGGATGAGCAGTTTACCCGCCTGATTGAAAACGGTGTGGCTAAAATAAATTACTATACGGCATTGGCCGATGCCGCGGGTAACAAAATGCGCGACAATGTGGCGGCGGATAAACGCAGTGGTTACACCGGCATTGTTAGCGGAATCCAGCAGGCCATGCGTGTCGAGATTGAACGCTGCATGCGCCTTTGGGGTTCTGCGGGCAAGGCTGATGCCGTCCTGGCTACGGCCACCGCCTGGCAACCCGTGCACCATGTCATTATTTATAACACGGATAGTGATGATGCCGCACAAGTCAGTCACATGATGCAGGAAGGGGAGAAGGTGTTAAGCCAGATACCCGGCGTGCGCCGTGTGATTACCGGTAAAGCCGTGCAGGCCGATGCCAGGTATCGGTACAGCTGGTTAATTGAATTTGTGCATGAAAACGTCATTGACAGTTACCGTGATCATCCGGACCATGTGGCGTTTGCCAATCATCTGTTCAGACCGGTTGCCGGTGATCGGATCAGTATTGATTTTAGCCAGACCAGTCGCTAGCGTAACCAGTATAAATGCGATTGTTCCCCAATTAATAAGTCATGGATATTTTGAAAGCCAGACCTGAAACTAATCCGCTGGATAAACTGCCATCGGTTCTCAAACAGAATTTAGATAAAAATCTCTGTACCTGTATGGATGTGCTCAAAATGGATGTCATTAATGCCATTGCCAATGGCGCGACCACGCTGGATGAGGTAAAAAAACAGACCTATGCCGCCACCGGTGCAGGTTGTTGTGTACAGCAGGTTGAACGCTTAATTGAATGTCTGTGTGCGCCAGAACCGCGAAAAAGACGCGCCAGGCGTAAACACCGGGAATAGTCGATTCCTGCTTTTTGATGAGGTCGTTGCCGTGAGTGTTTACCTGTCCCGGCGCATTTCATCCTGTGCCTGTTTTGCGCGTTCACGCTGTGAGTCCGGGTCGCTATATGGATTCAGGTTCGAGCAGGAGAGCGTTAGCATGGCGAGTATTACTATAAAACCTGTTTTAAGAAACCTGTTCATAATGCTTACCTTTTGTTTTGTCTGATCATCTGCTTGTTGTCATTTAATACGGGTTTAGTTTACTCTTTCACCATCAGGTCTACAATTTTATGAAATTTAAAAGGACTGGTAGCACCTTGTCAGGGATGTGCTCTGTTTTGGATTGATTATTTTTTCAGGTGTGTGACTGGTTATTTTACTATGAGTAATTTAGGTATATTTATTAATAACGATATCGTATTTGAGTTTGATAAAGACATCACTCTCGAAAGTGTACAGCATGCGTTTCTCGACAGAATGGATGCCGATATGAATAAAGGCATTAAAATTCGTGGCGAGTTAATACGCGAACCCGATGGTAATCAGCGTGCTATTTTTGTTGCCATGAATCTTATCAAGGCACTGCAGCAGGATAACGAAGCGGCTCAATATGCCTCCTGTGCCTACCTGGTGAATCGACACCCGGATTTACTCGAAGTACATGCCAGTGATCAGGGCAGTGTGGTGAATATTGAGTTTGTCAGGCTTAATTAATCCGCAGAAAATGTGTTCACGCATAACCATATAAATACATCATGACACCTCCTTCCATTGCGATTACCGGTTGCGGTTTTGTCGGCAAATTACTGGCGCAACAGCTGCTTAATAAAAACATACCGGTTCGTGCGTATGTCAGCAGTGATAACAGTTTGTCTGTGTGCCAAAAACAGACTATCGCCTGTGAAATAATCGACCTGGATAAATCTTTGTCTGATCTGGATCTGAGTGGGCAGCGGGTCATGTATTTCGTGCCGCCACCTCGCAGCGGGCAGGTCGATACCCGTATCCGGCATTTTTTAAATGCCATTGAAAAAAAATTACCCGAGAGACTGGTGTTGCTGAGTACCACCGGTGTTTATGGTGATTGTAAAGGTGAGTGGATCGATGAATCGCAGCCATTGCAGCCAGTGGCCGACCGTGCGCATCGCCGTGCCAATGCCGAGCAGCAGGCGCAGCAATTTTGTCAGCGGTTTAATATTCCGCTGGTGATTTTACGTGTGGCGGGTATTTATGGGCCGGGAAAAATTCCGCTGGCGCGAATTAACAGTGGTCAACCGGTGGTGAATCGACAGGATTCACCTTTTACCAATCGTATTCATGTGGCTGACCTGGTCACGGTTTGCGAAATGGCATTATTAAATTCAGACATTAATGGTATTTATAATGTTACCGATGGACACCCCGGTACCATGTATGAGTATTTTATGGGGGTTGCTGCCGCCATGAATTTAGCCGCACCACCGGCGATCAGTTTGCAGGCAGCGAGGCAGCAGTTATCCGAGGGCATGCTGTCTTATATGGATGAATCCAGGCGCATCAGTAATGCAAAGTTACTCCATGATTTTAATCTTGAATTGCAGTACCCGGATCTGGCGCATGGCCTTCGGTCTTTAAGGTAACCGGTTTTTAAATAACAGCGTTTTAAATCGTAAAGACAACGGCGGTCTGGTTTCATTTTACGGTTCAATCAAAATAAATATCATAAGCCGGGTCGAAACAAAAGCCGGTTGATTATGTGCAAGGGATGTTAATGTCAGCATCGTGAAGCCACGATAAATCTATAAGTGAGAATCAGTATGCTTGAATATGTGTTGTTTGATAAAAAACCGTTTCAGTTATTTGTTGACTGGTTAAAAGAGCAGGGCGTTGCCTGCGAGACTGAAATTGAAGGTGACAGTTATTTAATTCATGTGCCGGAAGATCTGGACGATGAGTTAATGGATGCCATCGAAGAAAAGTATGATGTATGCATGGATATGAATCAGGAACTGCTGGAGGCGAGTGTTTATGATGCCCGTGATGAATATAATATGTCGGGCCTGATTGTCACCCTCAAGGATGGTTCGGTGTCGCATGCAGATGTAGATCCCGATTTAATCAATCGTCTGCTCACTGTCATATCAGCAGATGAGTTGGGTGAACTGGTGACGGCGATTGCCGATGCAGTGGAAAATCCGCAACCTAAATCGTTTTGTCAGCGTCAGCGTGAAGAATAAGGGGCAGACCCCGGAATAGTTATCGAACAGTGCGGGTCGGCGCGTGTGAATCTCACCTGCCTGTGATTGCCGGCAGGCTCAGGTAGTCGGCCGGTTTGAATCAGGGCTGTCGGTTCAGGTTTACTTTGTGGCCTGGCCTGATTACGATATTACTGTTCTCGCAATAAAATAAAAGGATTTTAAAATGATAACAAAACTCAATTCAGCTGCGTTGCCGTCTGTTGTTTTCTGTTTGCTTATGTCACCTGCGGTTCTCGCAGATGAGAATCCCTATGCCACGGCGATGACAAAATATTTTGAAAAAAATTATGTCACTCTCGGTGGTGGTTTTGATGACACGGATAATATTCAGTTTAAAGATATTTATTATGAAGCACAGCTTTATGGCCACTTTAACTGGATCAGTAGTGAATATAAAAATGAAACATCGGATATCTGGCAACTGTATTTGCCGGTTCGTTTACAGGTCAGGCAATACCGGTCTGATTCTTCTCCGGTAAAAACGCCCGGTTATAATCCGGGTATCCGTGTTTATTATGCGCATCATAGCTGGCTCAATGGCACTGATGATTTTCATTATGCATCATTGGGCTTGCATCATTATTCCAATGGCCAGAATGGCCCGCATCTCGATCCTGTTAGCGGTGACATTAATACCGATACCGGCAGTTTTTCCTCGGATTATGCAGAACTTTCCTATTACCGGGTAAGCACTAATCAAACCATGGAATGGGCTAAAGTCAATTACCGTTACT
>JAOUMX010000113.1 GCA_029881275.1 Gammaproteobacteria bacterium
AGAGACCGCTATCCGAAAATTCTTCATAATCGAAATACAAAAGACTGCCGGAAACTGAAAAGGCATTGTCTGCCTGGATTATGTGTGTATTCAGTAATAAAAACAGAAATAATATTTTTTTCATTATTTAATTATGCATTAAATGACAGAATAAAAAACGCGGGCATAGCCCGCGTTTTAAGAAATGCTAAAAGTTGATTGTTATAACCAGCTGCCGTTATAACTTCCAGCTGATAATGATTCATCAGTATAAGTACCGGTATAAGTAGAACAGTTAGTGAATATTATCGTTCCCGATGAATTGGAGCCTGTGTAATTAATAGTGCCACTGCTGGGATGCCCATTTAAACAATCAAAAATTAAATTGCTTGCGTCCATAGTAACTGAGCCATAGTCAGGATGATAGAAAGTGGCAGTAACAGTGTATGGTCCTGTTGGAGGTATCCCTGCGATAGTCATGTTTGCTACGCGGTATACTTTTCCGTCTGCTGCTTCATAATCAGCTGAAATAGAACAGACAGTCATGATGGTATTGCAGGTGACAGTCATATTCATGGTATTTGTGTCAACGCCATCATTGATTGAGAAGTTTGAATATTGAATGGTGACCTGATCTGCAGTAGTGGTAAATTTGACTGAGCCATTGATGGTCATCTGACCGAAATTATAATTTGGGTCATTTATACAAAGGTTCGAGTAGGTTATTGTGCCATTCAAAGTGGTGCTGCTCATAAAACTGTCCGGGAAACTGACTGAGCCACCGCAGAAAATATCGACGCCCGCATAGAAGTTCAGATCAGTTGATGAGATGGTAATACCAGCCGGCATGTTTGCCATCACTTGAGTCGAGCTGGCAATTTGTCTGGATAGATCGCTTATGAATAAATTGAAGTCTGCATTGTTCTGAGAAATTGAAATGCCAACTACAAATGGATTAGCATCATTGGCGGCATTCTGTGCAATCGCTTCTTCTGCGGCTTCAGCTGTTTTGGTGCCTATCGCTTCAGCATTGGTCGCAGTGATGGCTGCGGGCGCAGTTTCACCTGAATACGTTGGGCCGGTTGCCGCCGCACCGCCACCGCCGCCGCCACAACCGGTAAGTACAAAGGCTGATGTTGCCAACAGGCAAAATAATGTTGTCAATGTTTTCATAACAGGGTATCCATTAGTTAATTACTTGAATTCGTAATTGTTAATTCTAGTCTCATATGTAAGGTAATCTATTTTTCACGACCACAATGACGCTGTGTCTTATATGTTTTGTGAACAGGTTCAAGTTTCTATTTAATAGAGTGGGTTTTTACGAGTTCATCAGAATGAGATCAATCAAACGATGAGAAAGAATTTTCTGGGTATGCTGTTTCTGGAAAGGGATGTGAAATACCGGTATATCAAGAAGGTGGTTTAAGTCTTCCTGGTTATTCATTAGAGGATTATTATCCGATGTTCCGGTTTGATTAAGAATGACGGCTAATAAATTCAGTTGTCTGGATTTAATGGCTTCAGTGGTCAGAAGAACATCATTAATGCTCCCCAGTTTGTCTTCGGCAATGAGCAGAACAGGCAGGCCAAGCGTCTGTGCCAGATCGGCATTTAAGCCATCTTCACATAAGGGTGAGTAAAAACCACCGGCACCTTCGACTAACAGAAAATCTTTGTCTTCATTGATATTGGCGGTGCAGGCCTGGGCCACATTCGCGGTTGTTAACGCCTGATGGGCCAGATGGGCTGCACGTACCGGTGAGATGGGCGGCTCGAAGCGAAACGGGCAAACCTGGGCCAGGCTGCCCGAATAGCCGGCGGCATTCTTTAGTGCCATGGCATCCTGGGGAATAAGCTCATTACCTTCGGTCAGACAGCCGCTTTCCACCGGTTTGCGGGGAATGACCTGAACCCCCTGTTGCTGTAATTCACGCGCGATCAGGGTGGCGACATGGGTTTTGCCGACATTGGTGCCGGTGCCTGTGATGAAAATGCCTTTCATATCAGTCGTAAGTTGTAAGTTGTAAGTCGTAAGTCTCAAATAAAAAAAGACTCATGATTTCAGGCTTAGGACTTTGTTAGCCTTTCTAATGCTTCCCGGTATTTTTCAGCGGTTTTGTTGATGATCTCATCAGGCAGCGCCGGGCCAGGTGCGGTTTTGTTCCAGTCCAGGGTTTCCAGATAATCACGTACAAACTGTTTGTCGAAACTCATCGGGCTGCTGCCGGGCTTGTACTGATCGGCCGGCCAGAAACGGGACGAGTCCGGGGTCAGCACTTCGTCAATCAGTACCAGCTGGTTGTTATCATCCAGCCCGAACTCAAACTTGGTATCGGCAATGATGATGCCTCTTTCCAGCGCATAATCAGCTGCTTCTTTATAGAGGCGAAGACTGGCTGCTTTTACCTGGTTGGCCAGGTCTTCACCCAATAGCTCAACTGTTTTGGCAAAGTCGATATTTTCATCGTGGTCACCGACATTGGCCTTGGTGGAGGGGGTGAAAATCGGTTCTGGCAGCTTATCGGCCATTTGTAGCCCCGGGGGTAAGCTGATACCACAGATAGCACCGGTTTTCTGATAGTCCTTCCAGCCGGAACCAATAATATAGCCGCGGACAATGGCCTCGACCGGCAGCGCTTTTAGTTTTTTGACCACCATGGCATGGGAGGCGACAGCTTCGCGTTCGGCCTGGTCAGGAATGACCTGTTCCAGTGGTATATCAGCCAGATGATTGGGAATAATGTGCTTAAGCTTGTTGAGCCAGAAGCGGGTGACTTTATTTAATATGGCACCTTTGTCCGGTATTGGCGTGGGCATAATGACATCGAAAGCGGATATGCGATCTGTCGTCACGATCAGCATGTGTTTATCGTCGATTTCGTAATTATCCCTGACCTTGCCTTTGTGAATCAGTTTCAGGCTTTTTAACTGGCTGGTATGAAGGCTGCTCATGTAAGTTCCACGGACTATAAAAATGCTTATTGTACTTGAGTCTGAGAGGCTGCGCAGGTGGTATTTGGTGACCTGGCCAGGGAAATAGTGTTTGATTCAGAAACCAGAAAGACACCTGTTATTAGCAGGTGCCCAAGGCAGATGACCACAATCTGCAGGAGTCTGTTATTGTTATTTTATCCGTTCAGGCAACAGTGCAGGGGCTGTTGCCTGAAGGACAGGGGAAGGTGTTAGAACTTGGCAATAACACCCGCTACCATGGCGGAGCCATCACCGGCGAGTTTGGAGTTATCGTTCAGGCCATTGTCGGCACCGTCAGCCCACAGGGCGTATACAGTCACATTCTTGTCCAGCTGGTGGTTGAACGCTAATGCCGTCATGGTCGCATCATTAACCAGGCCCTGATCTTTGGTGCCATAGGCAAATACCAGGCTGTTGGCATCACTCAGTTTGTGCTTAACACTGACGAAAGTGTTTTTCTCATCTATTGTATTGGCATCGTCATCGACTGTTTCATACATCAGACCCATTTGAGTCGCACCCATTTTGTAACCAACTGACAGTTTCAGGCCGGTTTCATCGTTAGTGGCTGATTGCTCGATAGTTTGTTGAGCGATGGCAAAACGAAAATTGTCGATGTTTGCATCGTAAGCAATACTGGTGTTCTGTCCGGCATTTTCTTTTGCCGGATCATCATCACCAGCGGCATAAGCTATGCTCAGTTCGCCCGGACCGATGTTGTTACGGTAGGAAATTGAGTCATCATTACGCGTGTCCTGGTCTTTATTGATAATGTTGTTGAAGTCCGCCCATGAATCGCTCAGGTGCTCAACGCTTTTTTTGCCGGCCAGTTTGTAAGGTGAGTCATCACGACCCAGACGAATTTCACCCCAGCTATCTTTAAGACCCACATACTGTGAACGGGATTTGATATGGTTACTGCTTTTTGCTGAAATCGTATCGATATTGCCATCTGCGTTGGTATCTGTTCCGGTTACCGAGGTGCTATCTTTAGAATGATCGGTCATATCAACTTCCCATTCGAAACGGTAAGTCACTTTTGTACCGCTTTCGGTATCAACAGTACCTTTTACACCAACACGTGATTTGTGGCTGGTAATGGCAGTTGCGCTGGTTTTAGTGCCGGAATTTTCTGAAACTGAGCCAGCAGATAGATGCGCCTTACCATAAACAGTCGGCATGTCTGCAGACATTGCAGGTGTTGCGAGTGCTGATAAAATAGCAACTAATGCTGCATTTTGAGTAAAAGTTTTCATAAACTTAAAATCCTCTGGTTAAAAAAATAATAATTCGGTTACAATTTGTGCGCGCAGTGTAAGAGTTGTTTGTTACAGTTATTTGATGATTGTGTGTCGCTTGTGTGACTAAATTGTTACCGTTTTATGACTTCGTTAAGCAGGGTGAGATGTGAAGACAGCTTTAGTGATTCGCCATCTGGCGTTTGAAGATCTGGGTTTATTTGAGAGAACCATAGAGGCAGCCGGATATCAGATTCGTTATCTTGAAGCGGGTATGGACGATCTGTCCTGGATAGAGCCACTGGATCCCAGCCTGTTAATTATTTTAGGCGGACCGATTGGTGCGAATGATGAAGCTGATTTTCCTTTTATCGAAGATGAGCTGGAAATATTACAGGCACGTTTAAACAGTGATGCACCCACACTGGGTATATGTCTTGGTGCGCAGCTAATGGCGCGTGCACTGGGCGCGAAAGTATATCCCGGTCGGCAAAAAGAAATTGGCTGGGCGCCTTTACAGTTAACGGCAGCAGGTCAGCAATCGCCTTTGAGACATTTATCTGCTGAACATGTCCATGTTTTACACTGGCATGGTGATACCTTTGATATCCCTAACGGTGCAAGTCATCTGGCCGCAACAGCGGCTATACCTAATCAGGCATTTGCCTGGAAAAAACGTTGCCTGGCATTACAGTTTCATCCGGAAGTCACTGCACATGGTCTGGAACGCTGGTTTATCGGTCATATCGGTGAAATTCAGCAGACTGACACTATTTCAATTGAGCAGCTAAGAGTCGATACAAAAAAATTTGCTTATCAAATGGATATGCATGCCAATCGTTTTATGGAAGACTGGCTGGCATCGATTCAATAATATTACTGGAGCAGTGCTGTTCTGCTCCAGCGATGTTTCTCAGGCTGCAATCTTCACATGTTTCTCATGCAGGAATTTTAGCACTTCAGCCCGGTAATGATTGAACTGTGGGTTATCTGCCAGTTCAAGTCGATTGCGCGGTCTAGCAAGTTTAATATCAAGAATACTGCCAATAGTGGCTGATGGCCCGTTAGTCATCATGACAATGCGATCAGAGAGTAAAACCGCTTCATCGACATCATGAGTAATCATGATAACAGTGTTACCCAGGCTGGCATGTATTTCCATTATTGAATCCTGCAGGTGAGCACGTGTTAAAGCATCCAGTGCACCAAAAGGTTCATCCATCAATAATACTTTTGGTTCCATCGATAGTGCACGCGCAATACCAACACGTTGTTTCATGCCGCCGGAAATTTCTGCCGGTAATTTATCTTTTGCATGGGTCATATGCACCAGTTCAAGATTATGCATGATCCAGTCATGTATTTCTGATTTTGATTTTGAATGTTTAAATACCTGCTTAACAGCCAGTTCAACATTTTGATAAGCTGTAAGCCAGGGCAGGAGTGAGTGATTCTGAAAGACAACCGCACGATCAGGGCCGGGTTCATTAACTTCCTTGTCTTCAAGCAGGACACCGCCGGAGGTTGCCTGATGCATACCGGCAACAATATTCAGCACGGTTGATTTTCCACAACCTGAGTGGCCGATCAATGAAACAAATTCTTTTTCATTGATATTAAGATTGACATTGTCGAGTGCTTTGAATGGCCCGTTATCTGTCGGGAATTCAATGGATACCTGGGTAAGTTGCAAATATGAATGTAACATAATTATTTCCTGAAAAATTGATTAGCGAATGTTGGCGTTTTTATCCCATGACACTTTGCGTTGTAACATCAGCATAATGCGATCTAACATAAAGCCAATTAAACCAATGGCGAATACAGCAACCATAATGCGAGCCAGTGAATTAGAGCTGCCATTCTGGAATTCATCCCAGACAAATTTTCCAAGCCCAGGATTTTGAGCAAGCATTTCAGCAGCAATCAGGACCATCCAGCCAATACCCAGCGATAAACGCAAGCCAGCAAAGATCATTGGTACGGATGAAGGTAAAACAATTTTATAAATGTTGGTTGCCCAGTTGAGGCGCAGTACACGACTTACATTAATCAGATCACTGTCAATACTGGAAACTCCAATGGCGGTATTGATAATGGTTGGCCACATGCAGCATAAAGTAACTGTAATGGCAGAGTTCAAAAATGATTTTGAGAACATAGGATCATCAGAAACATATACGGCACTGACAATCATGGTGACGATAGGTAACCATGCCAGAGGTGATACCGGTTTAAAGATCTGTATCAATGGATTGATTGCGCGATGAACAGTGCCGCTAAGTCCGCTGACTATGCCAATAGGAATAGCAATAAGACTGGCGATAATAAAACCGGTCATTACGGTGTATAAGCTGGTTAACATCTGGTCAATAAATGTTGATTTGCCGGTGTACGGTCTTATCTTTATTTCAGCTTGAGGGTTTTCATTCAGTTTTTGCGCGTTACGTTTGTCCTGGCGTTGATAAAATTTTGTTTCTTTTTCACGCTCGGCAGTATGCTCTTTATACAGTGTGGTGGCCTGTTCCCATACTTGTGCGGGACCCGGTACCTGTCCTAAAGAGGTTTCTATTGTAGATGCTGATCCACTCCAGATGCCAAGAAAAATTAAAAAAGCAATAAATGGAACCACGAAAATATGAATAAATTTCGTTCCTAAATGTTTTGGTAGACGTAACTGATTTAAATACGACATTGGCCCTGCTGCCTCTGTTTTTACTAACGATGATTGAGTAATTATTTTAAATAACATAACAATATCCAAATATGATTGAGTGTTGTCCGGTCATGTTGCGTGACCGGACAATCTGTTATTTATATTGTTTCCTTTCCTTTAAGACCAATTTTGAATTTCTTCAGATAATCATTAGGTTTTTTACCGTCATAAGTAATGCCATCGATGAAGTGAGTTTGTGGTGCACGGAAACCGTCTTCATTGTCAAAATCCGGGAACTCGGAAGCATTGATTTTACCTTCGGCAATTAACATTTTTGCAGCCTTGGTATAAATGTCAGGGCGATAAACCTTTTTAGCTATGTCCATATACCAGCTATCAGGTTTCTGATCAGAAATCTGACCCCAGCGACGCATCTGTGTTAAATACCAGATAGCATCTGAGTAGTAGGGATAGGTTGCGTTATAGCGAAAGAATACATTGAAATCAGGTACATCTCGTTTATCACCTTTTTCATATTCGAACGTTCCTGTCATGCTGTTGGCTATAACATCATAATCCGCACCCACATAGTTGCTCTGGGAAAGAATTTTTACAGCTTCAGGCCGATTTTTGTTATTTTCATCATCGAGCCATTTGGCTGCGCGAATCATGGCTTTTACAACAGCTAAATGGGTATTGGGATTAGCATCAGCCCATTTTTTGCTAACGCCAAACACTTTTTCAGGATTATCTTTCCAGATTTCATAGTCAGTGATGACGGGAACACCAATGCCTTTAAAAACGGCCTGCTGATTCCAGGGCTCACCTACGCAATAACCATATATGGTGCCTGATTCCATGGTGGATGGCATTTGTGGTGGAGGTGTTACTGATAGTAGTGCATCCGCTTTTATGGTGCCTGAAGTGTCACCTTTCGCGGGTGCGTAATAACCGGGGTGAATACCGCCTGCAGCTAACCAGTAACGGAGTTCATAGTTGTGAGTCGAAACCGGAAATACCATACCCATCTTGAAAGGCTTGCCTTCTGATTTGTATTTATCAACAACCGGTTTTAAATAATCAGCTTTGATAGGATGAACAGGTTTACCATCTTTATGCGGAATATTGGGTTTCATCTGTTCCCAGATGTCATTAGAAACAGTAATGCCGTTACCATTCAGGTCCATGCTAAAGGCGGTAATGATGTCTGCTTTTGTTCCAAAACCGATGGTGGCACCAATCGGCTGTCCTGCCAGCATATGAGCACCATCCAATTCACCATCGATGACGCGATCCAGTAATACTTTCCAGTTAGCCTGTGCTTCCAGAGTTACATATAAGCCTTCTTCTTCGAAATAACCTTTTTCATAGGCGATCGCAAGCGGTGCCATATCGGTCAGTTTTATAAAACCAAATTTAAGATCTTCCTTTTCGATTTCAGCTGCATTAGACAGAGAGGCTGCACTCAATGCTATCGCAAAAGAAATTTTCTTTAAAAAATTTCTTCGTGAAAGGGTTGTGAATTTTAAAAGCATTTGAATCTCCTGATTAAACAAAAAATAAAAAATATTATTTGTCTATATTCACAAACCATGCCAGATGCATAAGAGTTTGTTTTAAGTGTGTTTTTTCTATTTACTTGAAAAGTATTTAGAAATAATGAAGGATTTGGAATCACTCATGGTGCATGGATGGTGCAAAAGGCACAATAATCGTGCAGTAATGAAGAATAAAGTGCTGAGAGGTGATGAAGAACCATTTTGCACTATTTAGAGGCAATGCTAGATCTTAATGTAAATAACTAACAGAATTATGAAAATAATTATTTGTAGTAACATATGGGTCCCGCGGTTTTAATTAAGAACCTTTGATATAGAAATGACATTACGTGCAACTTCAGCCAGTTTATTGCCTGTATCCATGGCCATTTTGCTCAGTGCAGTACAGGCATCATTTTCGGACATTTTGTAAGATTGCATTAACAGTCCTTTGGCTTTTTCAACATCCTGTTTATCATTCAGTTGATTTTCAAGTAAGGTTATTTCCTGCTCTAGCTCGATGATTTTCTGAATTTGATTGAGGTTTATCTGGTAGCGTGTAATCGTTACTCTGATAAAGCTTTGCATGCGTTCAGGCGATATTTTTCCAGTTATACATGAATGGGCGCCGGCAAGCATGGTTTGCTCTGTAATATTCACATCAGCATTCATTGCCAGAACAACCACTGGGCAG
>JAOUMX010000009.1 GCA_029881275.1 Gammaproteobacteria bacterium
GCATAGTCATCACCACCATAAATGAAAGCCGTATTGGCATTGGCATCCAGTACCAGACTGGAATTATTCAGACTATTTAACAAATCAACTTCTTGCTGCAATGTATTTACTGCACCTGGGTCACCTGCCAACACCTGAGCCTGAAACTGAGCATCCAGCGCCTGAAAGTCATCAACGCCATCAATAATACCGCCGTTATCAATGGCAGCAAGACCGGCACCTAAAACAAATCCAAATGTTTCGCCCGATTCATTCACTGCCAGCATGGCTGGATTGGCAAAGGCAGCGGTGGTAATACCACCGGTAGCCACACTCACATTGCCCATGGCGACGGAACGTGCATCGTAATAACCGTATGTGCCTGCACTGGCTGTTGTAAAAGTCGCCGCTAACAACCCGGCGGTTAGTAATCCACGTTTAAACATAATGAAATGCTCCTGAAAGTAAGAGGAATTTAATGAAATAGTCTAGATCAATTGCCCCTGAAAACAAGAAATCCACCGGAACAAACCCGATTTTGCGGACCAATAACCGTTTTAGGCAGATGCAGGGTTATTTTCTTTCAGATACACTCTGCTTTTGTATTTACACTCCAGAACTATGACTATTCCATCATCTAACAATACGCCAGCAACACTGATCAAACGACTTCTGGCCATTTGTTATGATCTGCTACTGTTAATTGCCCTGCTGTTTACCGTGGGCGTGATTGCAGCGGGCATTTTTACCTTTACGGTGAATCATGGCAATGCCATCACAGACACCCATCCAGCTTATCCTGTGTACCGAATGTTTATACTCACACTGCTGTTAATAACCGCTTTTTTATTTTATGGCTGGTTCTGGACCCACGGTGGTCAGACACTGGGCATGAAAACCTGGAAAATAAAACTGATTTCGACAGATAACCAGCCGATTAGCTGGTCACAGGCCCTGTTACGTTACCTTGCAGTTTTTTTGTCATGGGGTGTATGCGGTCTGGGTTTTATCTGGGCGCTATTTAATAAAGAGAAAAAAACCTGGCATGACATGCTGTCTAACACTCGATTAATTAAATTAGATCCCTAATTAAATCTTTGTGCAGGTATCTGAAACGAACAATTTAATAAAGCCATTACCTGATCAGTGACCTTGCCTCACAATAACAGGCACGAAGATAACATCAGTGTTTTAACTTACAACTTATAACTGAAGACGTACAACTCGCTTTAATGTATGCGCTTCAATGAAAGCCCACCGAGAATCGCCACCATCACGACCGGAAATGCGGCACTTAACAAGGGATGCAGTCCATAGACCTGCCCCATGTGGTTCATGGTGCGATTTAAAATAAAAAACCCGATACCCAGTAACAATCCCAGCAATACACGACTACCAGAGCTGCCCGTGCGTTGTGAGCTAAATACAAATGGTAACGCAATGATTAACATCACCAGTGTCGACAACGGTGTAATCACCTTTATCCAGAATGCGAGTCGATAACTACTGTCATCAAGCTGATTATCAGCAAGATAATTACTGTATTTATACAGATCAATAGCGGACATATTTCCCGGCTGAACACTGACCACATTGAACAGATCCGGATTAAATAATTCCGTCCATTCCAGATAATCCATAAATGTACTACTCACACCGGTTTCATTTATTCTGCTGTGATCAACATTTCTTAATTGCCATTTATTACCCAGATAACGAGCCGATTTCACAAAATAAACCTGTGCAATCTTTTTTTCCTCGTCGAGCTGATAAATTTCCAGATTACCCAGCTGCATATCCGGATATACGCGTCCGACACGCATAACACGCGCGCCATCTTTCACCCAGAATCCATGTTGTGCACCCAGTGAAATATTCTGTTTCAATGCTGCAGCACGAACCGTCTGTGCTTTTCGCTCGCTGGGAGGCACCATCAGTTCACCCACCAGTAAGACCAGAATCACCAGTACCACACCGGCCTGTAATACAGAACGCACAATACGTGCAATCGATACACCGGCAGCCCGCATGACGATCAGTTCACTATTGCCCGCCAGTGCACCCAGACTGAGTAAACTACCGAGTAATACGGCGGTTGGAAATAAATCATACAACCGTTTTGGTAAACTTAAGATGACATAGGCAATGGCTTCTAAAATGCCATATTGCCCTTTGCCTACATCACCAATTTCAGATACAAAATCAACAAATGCCAGCAAGGCTCCCAGCACCAGCAGGGCCATCAGAGTGCCGCCAATTACCGTTCGTGCAACGTATTGATCAAGAACTTTCATGAGATTTTGCTTCGCAACAATCGCCGGAAACCACCGGTGCGTCGGATTAACCAGAAGGTAATTAACATAACCACAAAGCCATGCGCCCACCAGAGACCTAACCAGACGGGTACTTTCTGCTGCTGCACCCAGGTTTCACCAATGCCCAGCATATTGGAGTAAATAAGATAAATCAGTATCGCCAGTGCCAGTTTTGCATAGCGCCCCTTGCGTGGTGTTGTGTAACTGAGCGGCAATGCCAGTATCGCCATCAACAGCGTGGCCAGAGGCACCGATATGCGCCATTGCAACTCGGCTCTGTCAGCCGGCTTATTCGACTGCCATAACTCGATTGTTGAACGGGCATCGCGTCGAGTTATCTGATTGACCAGTTCATTTTCCGGTACATGAATACCGTGTTTTTCATATTCAATGATCTGATAATCGGACTGTCCCGCCTGCCCTTCATACTGGTGTCCGTTTTCAAACAGAATAAACTGTCGCTGGTGAGAATCGACAAACCGTTTTGCTGTTCTGGCGGTTTCAATACTGTTCGAGACCTTGCCTTTTTGATGTACAAAAATATTTTCCATCTGCACACCGTCATCAGACTGTTTTTCCAGAAACATAATGGCATTGCCATCATTTGATGCATTGAAGCGTCCGGCTTCCAGACCACTGAGTTCTGAACGGTTTTCTATTTCAGCTTTTAATAGCTGCGCTTTCTCGGATATGCCGGGCATCACAAACAGGGTTAATATCAGCATCATCATGGCAATCGGCACTGACACAATAAATAAGGGCCGGTAGAGTCGTTTAAAGCCGATACCGCAGGCAGACATCACAGCCATTTCACTGTCTTTATATAAACGGCTAAAACTCAGCAATACCCCCAGATAGAGACTTAAGGGCACCAGCAAAATGAAATAACGGGCACTGGTGATGAGTAGCAACGGCAGTAATGTATCCGGCGGCAATGATCCCTCAGCCGCTTTACCCAACAGCCTGGCCAGCGTGGTACTGAGTAAAATCAGCATCAGCACCAGCGTTACCGCTAACCAGGTTAGCAGTAATTCTCGTGAAACATAGCGATCAATAATGGAAAAATAACGTCTGGGCATGTCTATCTGGACTCGTTTTTCAGTATTTTACGCTTATTTCAGTTTTTTTTTCATATCCAACTGTATATCAACCCCATCTTTGAATAAAATCCCTGTCATAGAATCTAAATATTTCAATGTCAGCTAACAGCTTTTTTAGATGCCGACATTAATCAAGTGTAATTTATCAGCTAATAATCGTTAAAATACGCTTTAACAATAACAGAATCCTGGAGCACATATGGAATTCTCGGTTAAAAGTGGCAGCCCTGAAAAACAACGTATTTCATGCGTCGCCGTCGGCGTATTTGAATCTCGCAAATTATCACATTCAGCCCAGTTACTGGATGAAGCCAGCGATGGTTACATTGCCAACCTGATACGCCGTGGTGAGTGTGAAGGCAAGCTGGGACAGACTCTTTTACTACATAACGTGCCGAATACCTTATGTGACCGTGTATTACTCATTGGCTGCGGCCGAGAAAAAAACTTTGATACCGGCCCTTTCCAGAAAACTAATAATATAGTGGCCAAATTTCTCGATGAACGGGGCGCAACTGAAGTGTTCTCCTGTCTCACCGAACTGAATGTAAAAAACCGTGATATCGCCTGGAAAGTTAATCAGGCGGTACAGGCGACAGAAGATGCGCTGTATACCTTTGATCAGTTAAAGAGTAAAAAAGAAAGCGCACGTCGACCTCTGCGAAAAGTTATTTTCAGCGTACCCAGTCGCCGTGAACTACCCGATGGTGAACAGGCGGTGCGTCATGGTATGGCCATCGCATCGGGCATAACGCTGGCCAAAGATCTGGCTAATTTACCCGGTAATATTTGTACACCCAGTTATCTGGCGGAACAGGCCAAAGCACTGGGTAAAACCTATCGCGATCTAAAAGTTAATGTACTGGAAGAAAGCGACATGGAAGCTCTCAAAATGGGGTCACTGTTATCGGTTGCTCGCGGCAGCCGTCAACCTGCAAAACTGATTACCCTGGAATACAATGGTGCTGCTGACAATCAGAAGCCGATTATTTTTGTTGGCAAAGGAGTTACTTTCGATTCCGGCGGTATTAGTCTGAAACCCGGCGCGGGCATGGATGAAATGAAATTTGATATGTGTGGTGCCGCCAGTGTTATCGGCATCATGAGTACCTGTGCAGAATTACAGTTACCCATTAATGTGGTTGGCATTATTCCTGCGACAGAAAATTTACCGGATGGTCTGGCCACAAAACCCGGTGATATAGTGACCAGTATGTCGGGTACCACCATCGAAATATTAAACACCGATGCCGAAGGTCGACTCATTCTCTGTGATGCACTCACCTACGCAGCTAAATATGATCCCCATGTTGTCATTGATATTGCCACTCTCACCGGTGCCTGCATTATTGCGCTGGGCAATCATCCCTCCGGTTTACTGGGTAATCACAATCCTCTTATCAATGAACTGTTAAATGCCGGCAAAATTTCCGGTGACCGTTGCTGGGAATTACCTTTGTGGGATGATTATCAACAACAACTGGATAGCAATTTTGCAGATATCGCCAATATTGGCGGCAAAGAAGCCGGCACCATTACAGCAGCCTGCTTCCTGTCACGCTTCACCAAAAAATATCACTGGGCGCATCTGGATATTGCCGGTACAGCCTGGCGCTCAGGAAAAGAAAAAGGTGCCACAGGTCGACCCGTGCCCTTGCTTGCACAATATTTGCTAAATCACATTGCTGATCAGAAACTGTAGAGATCATCTGTGCCCAGAGTCGATTTTTATATTCTGCCAAATGAAACCCGTTTAAGTCTGCAGCAATTTGCCTGTCGTCTGGCCGATAAGGCTTATCATCAGGGTCACCGAATTCTGATTCAAACAGACAACGCAGAGGAAAGTCATCTCATGGATGATATGTTGTGGACATTCAGTGATAACAGTTTTTTACCTCATGCTATTTATTCAGAATCTGACAATGATGATCAGGCCATAATCATTAGCCACGATGCGGCTGATCATAAAAATTTTCAGATAATGATTAACTTATCGTCTATAACACCTTCAGATGCGAACCATTTTGATCGTATTGCAGAAATTGTTAATCAGGAACCGGTGCGCAAACAGACCGGGCGTGAACATTATAAAAAATATAAAGCGCAGGGTTACGAACTCTATCATCACGAAATGAACTGATACAATTAAGCAAATGCATTATCAATAGCCTTACCATGAAATGAATTCAAATAATGCAGACAGGTTTAAACAACACCATAAGTGAGTAACCATGATGAATGACAATAGCGAAAGCCCTATTCCGACATTGACTGACATCATCCAGCTCGGCGATGCATCGATGAAAAATCATTTCGATGCCAGTTTATTTGATCAGGATCCTGAACAACCCAGTGATCCGGCCGAGACACTCATTAGCGATAAACTGAAACAGACCCTGGACACCTTAATTCAGGAAGCCATGGACGAAACCTTACCGTCCATTGAGGCTCAGCTAAAAGAAAAACTAACCAGTCAAATCCTGCAAAAACTTTCTAAAGACTGAAAAAGATAATCGCCTTCATTGGCGAACACTGTTTTACTTTAACTATCCACATCATGATACTGACAGGTATTTCATTATAAACACGGGTTTTATCCTGTAACAGACGAGCCATCAACAACACAGTTAATCTTGCAGATTACTGACGTTCAGCCCCGCGATACGGTATAATTCCGCTTCTTTTTTCTACTGAATTTTGAAGCTGGCATGGAAAAAACCTACAACCCGCAAACAATCGAACAAAAATGGTATCAGACCTGGGAAGATAAGGGCTATTTCTCGCCCCGCGAAGATGATGCTGACTCAGACAGTTATTGCATCATGATACCGCCACCCAATGTCACCGGTACCCTGCACATGGGCCATGCTTTCCAGGACACCATTATGGATGCCCTGATTCGTTATAACCGCATGAAAGGTCATAACACCCTGTGGCAGGCAGGTACCGACCATGCCGGTATTGCCACCCAGATGGTGGTGGAACGTCAGCTCAACGCCGAAGGTAAAAGCCGTCACGATCTGGGTCGCGATGCCTTTATCGACCGTGTCTGGCAATGGAAAGAACAGTCCGGCGGACAGATTACCCGTCAGTTAC
Source organism: Gammaproteobacteria bacterium (assembly GCA_029881275.1). Lineage (GTDB taxonomy): Bacteria > Pseudomonadota > Gammaproteobacteria > SZUA-229 > SZUA-229 > JAPHQX01. Next base: position 6,491 of record JAOUMX010000009.1, read on the forward strand.
GTCGCATGGGTGGCTCACTGGACTGGGAACATGAACGTTTCACCATGGATGAAGGTCTGTCAGCCGCCGTCCATAAAGTCTTTATTGATCTTTATGACCAGGATCTGATTTACCGTGGCCAGCGACTGGTCAACTGGGATCCGGTGTTGCATACCGCCGTCTCCGATCTGGAAGTAATATCCGAAGAAGAATCCGGCCATTTATGGCACATGCGTTATCCACTCACTGATGGCTCAGGCCATCTGGTGGTTGCCACCACCCGTCCTGAAACCATGCTCGGTGATACTGCGGTAGCCGTTCACCCGGAAGATGAACGCTATAAACACTTCATTGGCAAAACCATCACCCTGCCACTGGTGGGTCGTGAAATCCTCATCATCGGTGATGACTATGTGGATCCCGAATTCGGTTCCGGCTGTGTCAAAATCACCCCGGCCCATGACTTCAATGACTATGAAATGGGCAAACGTCACAACCTTGAGATGATTAACATCCTCACCGTCAGTGCCTGCATTAATGACAATGCGCCGGAAAAATACCGCGGCTTTGATCGTTATGAAGCCCGCGATATGGTGATTCATGATTTACGTGAACTGGATTTACTGGAAAAAATTGATGACCACAAACTGATGGTGCCCCGCGGCGATCGTTCCGGTGCCGTGGTTGAACCTTATCTCACCGATCAGTGGTATGTCAGGGTTGAGCCGCTGGCAAAACCGGCGCGTGATGCAGTTACCAATGGCGATATTAAATTTGTGCCGGAAAACTGGAGCAAAACCTATTTTGAATGGATGAATAATATTCAGGACTGGTGTATCTCACGACAGATCTGGTGGGGACACCGTATTCCCGCCTGGTATGACAATGAAGGCAATGTGTATGTTGCCGACAATGAAAGCGCAGTGCGTGAAAAATATAATCTCGGTGCTGATGTTGCCTTAAAGCAGGATGAAGATGTGCTCGATACCTGGTTTTCATCTGCACTCTGGCCCTTCTCTACTCTGGGCTGGCCCGAGAATACCACTCGCCTGAAACAGTTTTATCCCACCAGTGTGCTGGTCACCGGTTTTGATATTATTTTCTTCTGGGTTGCCCGCATGATTATGATGGGGCTTAAATTCATGGATGATGTGCCATTTAAAGAAATTTATATTCATGGCCTGGTACGTGATGCCGAAGGCCAGAAGATGTCGAAATCAAAAGGCAATGTATTAGACCCGATTGACCTGATTGATGGTATTGAACTGGAAACGCTGGTTGAAAAACGCACCAGTGGTTTAATGCAGCCACAGATGGCAAAGAAAATCGAAAAAGCGACTCGTAAACATTTTCCTGATGGTATTCCGGCCTTTGGTACTGATGCATTACGTTTTACCTTTGCTGCCCTTGCATCAACCGGTCGTGACATTCGTTTTGATCTGCACCGCATCGAAGGTTACAGAAATTTCTGTAACAAGCTGTGGAATGCAACCCGTTATGTATTAATGAATACCGAAGATCAGGACAATGGCATTAACAGTAATGACATTGAATTATCACTGGCTGATCGCTGGATCTTGTCACGTTTGCAAAAGATAGAGAAAAATATTGCCGAGCATATCGAAAGCTATCGCTTCGATCTTGCGGCACGTGATCTGTATGCCTTTGTCTGGGAAGATTACTGTGACTGGTATCTGGAATTATCAAAACCGGTGCTGATGAAAGACGGTGTTTCCGAGGCAGCCAAACGCGGTACACGTAACACGCTGGTTAATATTCTGGAAACCATACTGCGCATGAATCACCCGTTCATGCCTTATATCACTGAAGAACTCTGGCAAAAAGTAGCGCCTTTAACCGGTGTTAGCGGCGATACCATTATGACCCGCCCTTTCCCGCAGGCAGATGACCGTCTCATTGATGATCAGGCCGAAGAAGAACTGGAATGGGTAAAAACATTCATTATGGGTGTGCGTCGCATTCGTTCGGAAATGGACATTGCACCGGGTAAGCTGTTACCGGTTTTATTACAGAACAGCAGTGATCTGGATAAACAGCGTTTCGAACAGAATCAGGCGTTTGTACACACACTGGCAAAACTGGAAAGCGTTACCCTGCTTGATGATGCCGAACAGGCACCCGAGTCGGCCACAGCACTGGTTGGCGAAATGAAATTATTAATTCCACTGGCAGGACTGATTGATAAAGATGCAGAGCTGACACGTTTAAATAAGGAAATCGGCAAACTGGAAAGCAATCTGGAAAAAAGTCAGGCAAAACTGCAAACTCCCAGCTTTGTCGATAAAGCACCGGAAGCCGTTGTTAACAAGGAGAAAGCGCGGGTTGCTGAAATGGAACTGGCACTTAAGCAGTTACAGGAACAGGCGGAAAAAATTAGTGCCCTGTAAAATAATAATGCTCCGAGGTTAATCAAAGCGAAGGCAATTAGCGGATGGGGATTTTACTTAACCGGACCTTTGTCATAGTATTGACCCTGGACCACTGATCAGGAATGTAGCTGTTATGAATATAGCACCCGAAAAACAGCAACAAATTTTGCAGGTACACGCCGGTCTTATCGTCACCATTGTCAAAGCCATTAATGACCGTTCATTAATGCCCAATGTGGAACAGGTACTGAAGATTTCCGAAGAAAATGGCTGGCGTCAGCTGGTTGCTGCTATTCGAAAAATCATCAAAGGTGATCGTGACAACAGCCTGCTTAACGGTCTTGATGAAGAAGACAGCATTATTATCGATGCTATTTTGAAAGGTCTTCAGAACCCATCCACCTTACCTGATCCCAATCAACAGGCCGATCCGGCCATGGCTGCGCCTATGTTTGCCCAGTTGATACACGAAGCCAGTCGAGGTGATGCCAATGCCCTGTCGATGCTGGGTTCGATGGCCGAACAGATGTCCAATACACAGGGTGATCTGGCTCGCTTCAGCACGTTGCTGAAACCGCTGGTTGACGGTGAACGGGATACTGACAAATTATGCAGCAAGATTGGCCCACAGGGTGAATCACTGGTGGTGTCGATACTGTCAGAACTGGCCAAGCTGGAAGCGCATTAATTTAATCGGCCATTCCAGCATCTGTTTTTTTGACAACCCTGTAATGGCTTTTGTCTGAAAAGATTTTCAAACTAAAAATCAGTTGCCACTCACGATAATCTAGTACTCCAGGCGTTTATAAAGCCGGTTTTCAATATTACTTTTATAATGCAGAAAATGACTCACCTGTATGTCATCCCTGCTCTCAACGCCGTAGAATTTTAAAGGCACATCAATATCGGTAACAAAAACAAAACGCCGGCCTTCGCTGATCATTCTATTTTTCAGATATTCGGTACATTCCTCAATGACGCGATCACCATAGTCAAGGGAATCAAATTTGACGCCGTCACACGTTAGATTGATCTGATCACCGTCGTTTTGACTGTTAACATTAACTTTAATATTAATAAAATCACTATTACCATCCAGCACCTCGGCGCCCACCGGGTAAAACTCCAGCCCACCTAACTGATTAGTGGTAATCTGATTGATTTCCAGCACCGGAGGCTCACGATCCTGGTAATTAATTTTTTTAAGTCGATTACGAATATTTCGTATTAACAGAAACCAGTGGGTAATATAACTTTCCTTGCCATACCAGAGTTGTTTATGAACCCAGAGAGATCCTTTTTCATCCATAACATAGGTTTCGACATGGCGATTATTAATTCTGAAAAAAAGTTGTATCACACCTGGCTTGTTAAACTCGGCAATAAAATGTAACGGCGTTTCCACCATTGATTGTCTTTCAAGTGCAAATGATCTGAACTCCGTATTGGGCTGCCCCAGAAAATTCAGTAATTTTTTATCTGTACCCAGTTTTTGTGGCACGAGCAGATCATTCTCCACCTCAACTGCATAATACTCAGCCGAAATACGAATAATAAAACGCCCGCTATGTTGTTTCTTCTGATAAAAATACTCAATCATTTCTTCATAAACCTGCTCAATACGCTGAGCAAGGTATGTGCTTTCACCGGATGCATAACCAAAAGGCTGTAATGGCATGGGTTTTTTCATTGCCGATAAAGGTGCATGATGTGTCCATTCACATAAACATTGCAATACGCCATCATTACCACTGTACTGACGAACTTCAACACCACCCCAGCTATCGATGATTAACTGCTCGCAATTAGTTAACAGATTTTCTGCACGATCACCGTAATTTAACGGATCATCAATATCAGTCATTGATTCTATACGCAGTCGAAAAGCATCATTGATAAGTAAATTAAAAAACAGTAACGAATAAACCGGGTGCACAGGATGTTGTAATGCCTGCTTTGTAACTTTCAATATGACATCTGGATCCACTTTATGCACTAGAACCTCGAGTGCATAACGTGCTTCAATCTGTTTCACAAGCCTTAATGGACAGTCAACAGATACCTGTGTGGATTGATCAACAATACGATTCAACCAGGCCCAGGCCACCAGAGATAAAAGACCATTAAAACTGGCAACGGTACGTTCTTCATCTTCACCGAGTTCAATATTTAAAGACCACTGCTCACTGCTGATATGATGCCGTATTAAAATTCGATCCTGAACAATATTGGCATTACTGCGTGTATTCACGATAGCAATCTTATTATCTGCATCGGCTAAAAATTGCTGGATATTTTCTGCCAGCTGAGGAATTGATTCAGCTTCACTTGCCTGCTGCTCAAAGTGCGTCAGAATAATTTCAAAAATCAGCCTGATTTCTGCAAACAGGGCTTTATTCAAATTCAGGAACATTACCACGTCAATACTATTTGATCTGACAATCTGACGGTGATTATCCTGACCACCCGAAATTGCCATTAATACATTTCTGGCCAGGGAGTCGATATTTTGCCCGAGAAACGCGACCAGCTTCTTGAGTGGCATTGGATGCCGGTAGACAGACACAGACAGATCATCCATAGATTCCTGCAGAAAAAGCTTATACATATCAAGAGGTGTTGTCGATTGAGCTTGTTTTCCCGTGGTATAGATCAGTTTTTTCAAACGCCAGGCAACACCCTCGCTTGCAGGTAATTCTCTTTGCTTCTTCTCCAGCATCAGCAATTTAAGCCAGGTTAATTCCGGAGATTGATGTGCCGCGAATGCAGTGGCAACAGACTGGTCGAGTATTTCATGATGAATGACTCCCGATATGCAACCGAGATTAATATACTCGTCTATATTGACGTAACGTGCCTGATTCAGATGCTTAACAAATTCATCGTAATTAATATTATTTTCTGGCGGCACCAACCACCAGACGGGATATTTACCCGCAAGCAGTAAACTTTCCACATAAAAATGATCAACAAAAAGCGCTGGAGATGAATAATCAAATTTCAATTTACGGAATAGCGCCGCATCAACCAGCTGATTAGCCGAAATAACATAACCTTTAATATTAAATTCACGACTCTTTAACCAGGTAATTATCCGAGCAAGCTTATTATCGATTCCTTTTTTATCCTCCCGTGATAAGGCAGGAGCGACAACAACCCAGATAACAATCTGCTCACCAAATACTGGCTGCTGCACAAAAACAGAATCAATCGGCGGATTTTTGATAACAATCTTGTCATCATAACTGAATCGATTATTGATTTTTTTTGCATTAACAATAACAGATCTATCAGGCTTATAATTATGTATACCATAAAATGTTTCAGGACCATGATAGCCAGGTAAGAGGCGATGATTAACATGCAATAAAAATGGAACAAGATTTAACGCAGCCTGCTGTGTCAGATCATAACTTTCAATTAACTGAGTAAGCTGATAATTATTCCATGACAGAAAACTGTCTCTGGCATCAACAACATCCATTATGCAACCTTTACCGGATCTTTTACTTTCATAAGCAATAGCATACCTAGAACAAACAACACCAGAATAGATAAAATTGAATAACGGTGATTATCCGTAAGCACAGCAATCAGCCCCATTAAAACCGGACCCAGAACAGCGGCTGCTTTGCCCATCATATTGTAGATACCAAAGTATTCTGCTGCCCGCTCGGCAGGAATCATACGCGCATAAAATGACCGGCTTAACGCCTGAACCCCGCCCTGCACCAGCCCGATCATAATCGCCAGACCGTAAAATTCTGTAACAGATTCCATTTGATATCCCCACAGGGTAATCAGAGCATAGACAATGAGACCTGCAAACAGGGCGCGTCTGGTACCAATTCTGTCTCCAATATGGCTATAGAGTATAGCGGCAGGAAAGCCAACAAACTGAGTAATCAGTAAAGCAATAATTAAATCACCCGAATCAAATCCCAGTGCCAGACCATAATCCACTGCCATACGAATAATCGTATCGACGCCATCTATATAGATCCAGTAGGCCAGTAAAAAAATCCTGATCTGCTTATCAGCCAGAACATGCCGAAAGGTTCTGGCTGTTTCTGAAAAGACCCGTGACACAGAAACTTTACTGACAATCACCGGCCTGGATTCAGTTACCCAGAAAGCCAGCGGCATTGAAAACACAAACCACCAAATTGCGGTTAACACGAATGAAAACAGAACCACATCCATGACCTGTGTAAAACCAAACAGCGCAGGTTGCTCGGTCATGAATACACACAAGGCTAATAAAATCCCGCCGCCCAGATAGCCAAAACCATAACCAAGCCCCGAAATTTTATCGATGTGCTGGTTGCGACTAACATCAACTATCAGGGCATCATAAAAAACATTGGCACCCATGAAACCCAGCATGCCTGTAACATAGGCAATCAGCACTAACCACCAGAGTCCCGCAGGCACTGTATAAAACATCATGGTTGCAACCACACCAAGCAACATAAACAACAGCAATAGTCGCTTACGAATACCGGCGCAATCAGCAAGCGCACCCAGCAAAGGAGCAAGAACAACGATCATAAGACTGGCAATAGAATTTGCCGACCCCAGCCAGAAGGTACTTTGTTCCGTGGTTAATTCACTGGCCCAATATTGTTTAAACACAACCGGAAAAAATCCGGCAATAACAACCGTCGCAAATACTGAATTAGCCCAGTCATAAAATGCCCAGCCCCATACCTGTTTATCTCTTATTATTTTCATGATTTATATAACAATCTTTATATAATCTTGTTTATATTAGCTAAAAGTCTATATAGTATAGTTAGAATCTGACAACTGCAGAGATATATGAATAGAACTTTTCTAATTCTGTTAATGATTGGCACAGCCTTAATGGTGGCCGTCATCGGCAGCAGAGAGACGCATGATACAATTGATACCATGCCCTGGCATATTCAGGTTGTGGATAATGGTTATACCCGAATCTTTGGCATCACTCTGGGCAAAACAAATATTCAGGATGCTCATCAGATTCTTGCCCATTTCTCAGAAACCCGTTTATACACAGTCAATAATAAAATTGAATTACAGGCACATTTTGATGAATTCAGTCTCGGTGGCTTATTAGCTGAAATTGACCTGATCTATGATATTCCTGAAACACTGCTGATTGAATTACAGCAACATGCAATGGACAGTGAACAGGGTGAATATCAGATTCTGAATGACGACCTGCTGATGAATCTGCTTACCACACCGATAAAACAGCTTATCTATAACCCATCCATTGATTACGACAGTGATATCATTACACAGCGATTTGGGTTACCCGAAAGCAGCGAAACTGTTAATGACACGGTTGAAAAGCTCAACTATCCCGATATTGGACTGGTTATTTATTTAAATACAAAAGGCCCCGAAAAATTTATTTATTCTCAGTTAGCAACAGCCTTTCCATCTAAAAACTAAACTTCATAAATCCCGTGTTCGCGGGTAGCCAGGAATTTAATATCAGGCCAGCGTTCCATGGTCATATCCAGATTAACACGAGTCGGCGCTATATAAACCAGATCCCCGGCATGATCCAGTGCCAGGTTACTCGCAACTTTATCCTTGAACTGATTGAGCATTTTCTCATCATCACATTCTACCCAGCGAGCCGTTGTCACACTGACATTTTCAAATGAACATTCAACGCCATATTCATCTTTAAGACGATGAGCAACAACATCGAACTGCAACACACCCACAGCACCCAGAATAAGATCATTTTTTGTTAACGGCCGATATAACTGAGTCGCACCTTCTTCACAAAGCTGAATCAGACCTTTTTGCAAGGCTTTCATTTTTAGCGGGTCACGCAACTGTGCCCGACGAAACAGTTCGGGTGCGAAGTTCGGAATACCGGTAAAGAAAAGATCTTCACCTAATGTGAAGGTATCACCAATGCGAATGGTACCGTGATTATGCAGACCGATAATATCACCGGCAAATGCTTCTTCAACATGATCACGATCCGATGCCATAAACGTCACGGCATCACTAAGCTTGATATCTTTTTTAATACGCACATGTTTGACTTTCATGCCCTTCTGAAAAGTGCCTGAACAAATACGCAGAAATGCTATTCGATCCCGATGCTGTGGATCCATATTGGCCTGAATTTTAAAAACAAAACCAGTGAATTTTTCTTCTTCTGCTTCGACCACTCGCTTACCTGCATCCCGTGATTTTGGATAAGGCGCATAAACATCCAGTGCATCGAGCAATTCTTTAATACCAAAATTGTTAATGGCGGAGCCGAAAAATACCGGTGTTAAACGGCCTTCACGATATGCCTGAAGATCAAATTCATGACTGGCACCTTTGACCAGTTCAATTTCATCACGTAATTCCTGTGCCAGGTGCCCCAGTTTTTCATCCAGTGCCGGGTTATCCAGCCCCTGAATAACCTCACCCGCCTGAATTTTGCCACCATGGGTTGCACTGAAAAAATGCACACTATCATTATAAAGATGAAATACACCCTTAAAACCCTTACCCATACCAATCGGCCAGGTCATGGGGGCGCACTGAATGTTTAATATGTTTTCGACTTCATCGAGTAATTCAATGGGTTCGCGTGCTTCACGATCCATTTTATTCACAAAGGTAATAATCGGCGTATCGCGTAAACGACAGACATCCATGAGTTTAATGGTACGTTCCTCAACCCCTTTTGCGGCATCGATAACCATTAATGCTGAATCCACTGCAGTTAATGTCCGATAGGTATCCTCAGAGAAATCCGCGTGTCCAGGTGTATCCAGTAAATTGATAATGCAGTCATTATGGGGAAACTGCATAACAGATGAGGTTACCGAAATACCACGCTGTTTTTCCAGCTCCATCCAGTCTGAAGTTGCATGGCGTGCCGCCTTACGGCCTTTGACAGTACCCGCCATCTGAATAGCACCACCGAATAACAGCAGCTTCTCAGTCAGCGTGGTTTTACCCGCATCGGGATGGGAGATAATGGCAAATGTGCGTCGTCGCTGCATTTGCTGTAGATAATCAGACATAGAAATTACACATCAAAACAAAGTGGGGAATTATACATCAAGATAATTAGAGAATTACGCCTGTACGGGTATTATTCCTTATTTTCATCGACTGAAATATCAACACCACCAGGTTATAAACAGTGTGACACCGGAGGGATCCCGTCCGCATAGCTAGTTATGCTTTGGCAAAAACCGGCTTAATCCTCACTCTCAGCCTCTGTGATATTGAGTGCTTTGGCAAAAACCAGCGCATTCTCTTTACCGTCTTTTGCCGGGTAATAGTCCTTTCGGACACCAAGCTCATTAAAACCTTCGTTCTGATAAAGATTAATTGCGATGTCATTGGATTCTCTGACTTCAAGGAATATAGAATCGGCTCCCTTCTGTTCTGCCACTTCCATTAATTTATGTAACATTTTTTTACCCAGCCCCTGGCCCCGGCACTCGTTGGAAACACAGAGATTTAGAATATGCGCCTCATTGGCGGCAATGGAAATAATGCCGTAGGCCTCTATCACTGCATCCTGTAGATAAACAAAACAGTTATATCCGACGCGGATACAGTCTCGAAAGATGCCCACCGTCCAGGGGCAGGTATAAGCATTTTCTTCGATTTCAATAATCCGCGGCACATCATCAAAATACATGGGCCTGAAACCGGTTACTGGTTCTAGATCAGGATTTAACGACATAACTAACTATTGTTGAGTAATTGCTTTACTGCAAGCAGATCCTGCCATGATTTTCGTTTTTCAATGGGCTTGCGCAATAGATAGGCAGGATGATAACTGACCCGCATGGCAATGCCATTGTAAGTATGTTTTTTCTCGCGTAACACAGCCAGCGTTTCATGACTCACTAGCAAATGCTGGGCAGCAATACGACCCAGGGCCAGTATTATTTTAGGTTGTACCAGTTTTATCTGTTGCTGCAAATAGGCATCACAACAGACAATTTCACTGGTATGAGGTTTTCTGTTATCGGGCGGGCGACACTTCAGAACATTGGCAATATAGACCTTCTGCCTGTCCAGACCGATGGCCTGTAACATCGCATCCAGCAAATGCCCGGCGTGACCAACAAATGGCTCACCCTGACGATCTTCATCTTCGCCGGGCGCTTCACCAATGAGCATCAGATCTGCATCAGGATTACCGGTGCCGAACACCGTCTGTGTACGCAGGGTATGCAATTCACACAGCTGACACTGACTGACAACCTGCTTTAACGACTCCCAGCCTAATGATGAAATATCTGTGGTGACCGGTTTATCAACAACATCACTTACCTCCGGTTGATGACTGTCATCAACTGCAGAAACCTGATCATCAGGCAGAGATGTAATTTGAAGTGGCGCATCCGGCTGATGCTTTAGACACCATGGCTGTATATCCATGGCGTTTAGATACTCGAGCCGCGTGGCTTCATCAAGACAGCATCCCTGCTCAATGGTCCTGTCGTTCTGATTTGGCATTGACACGTTTACACGTCGCCCAGTTGAGGATGCTCCCTGTCTTCTGGCAGCATAACTTTGTTCAGTGCATTGATATACGCCTTGGCAGAGGCAACGACAATGTCGGTGTCCGCACCCTGACCATGCACAATACGGCCATTGTGTGACAGACGAACCGTTACTTCGCCCTGTGAATCCGTGCCACTGGTAATATTATTAACGGAATACAGTTGCAGTTCGGTATTACTTTTCACTACCTGCTCTATGGCTTTATACGCTGCATCCACTGGTCCACTGCCCTTGGCTGTTGCAGAACATTCTTCACCGTTGAGATTAATAACAATATCTGCTTCCGGTATTTCACCGGTTTCTGAACACACCTTAAGCCTGACCAGTTTAACGTGTTCATTGATGGCCATTTTATTGGTATCGGCAACCAGCGCCTGCAAATCTTCATCAAAAATTTCATGCTTCTTATCAGCCAGATCCTTAAAACGGGCAAACGCATCATTCAGTTCTTCTTCTGAACCCAGATCTATACCCAGATCTTCAAGACGGGTTTTTAATGCATTACGCCCGGAATGTTTGCCAAGCACAATGCGATTTTCTTTCCAGCCAACATCCTGTGCCCGCATAATTTCGTAAGTCTCACGGCTTTTTAATACACCATCCTGGTGAATACCGGATTCATGGGCAAATGCATTAGCACCGACAATGGCTTTATTCGGTTGCACAGGAAAGCCGGTAATACCGGATACCAGCCTGGAACAGGGCACGATCTGAGTTGTATCCAGTGTCGTATCACAGGTAAATAAATCCTGCCGCGTACGCACAGCCATGACCACTTCTTCAAGGGATGCATTACCGGCACGTTCACCCAGACCATTAATGGTACATTCAACCTGACGCGCACCATTCAGAACCGCTGACAGGGAATTGGCCACTGCCAGCCCCAGATCATTATGACAATGCACGGAAAATACAGCCTTATCTGAATTGGGTATACGGTGAATCAGTGTACCAATCAAATCGCCAAACTGGTTTGGCAGGTTATAACCCACGGTATCCGGGATATTGATTGTAGTGGCACCGGCCTTGATAACCGCTTCTATCACACGGCAAAGAAAATCCGTTTCTGATCGACCGGCATCTTCGGGAGAGAATTCCACATTGTCGGTAAATTTGCGCGCCATCTTCACCGCTGCAACCGCCTGTTCCAGAACCATGTCCGGCTCCATGCGCAGTTTCATTTTCATATGGATAGGTGATGTCGCTATAAAGGTATGAATACGCGATGAGTTGGCATTTTTCAATGCTTCACCGGCACGATTAATATCTTTTTCCAGGGCACGGGCAAGCCCACAAACGGTACTGTCTTTTACGGCTTCTGCAACAGCCTGTACAGATTCAAAATCACCGGGACTGGCGATGGGGAAACCCGCTTCAATAATATCAACACGCATTCGTTCCAGTGCTTTTGCAATACGCACTTTTTCGTCTTTGGTCATAGACGCGCCCGGGCTTTGTTCGCCATCACGCAATGTTGTATCAAAAATTATTAATTTGTCACCTGAACTCATGACTCTGCTCCGCTATTCGGATTATTTTTTATAGAAAGTTTTTAGTGCGTATTCTACCTCGCCAGGAATTCTGTTATCTGCCCTAAGGCAGTAGCAGAAATAGCGCATGGCCAGAAAGAACAGAGCTGTGAGACAGACACAATACAACATCACTCTGCTGAGTGAATGCATTAACCAATTGTAATCTGTGTTGTTTCATAGAGCCTACATGGATGCATGTTTGATTAGACTATAACGATAATTCCTGTCTTTGCCAAGTCTCTAATCAGGCTTCTTACGGCCTAATTTACGGAATCGGCGTACGCCACTGAACAAGGGACCTGACAGGGCATAACCAAAGAAAATCGCAAACAGAATTTTAGGTGGATCAATAGATGCCAGAGACAACGCCAGTACCACAATCAAAATCGTAAAAAAGGGTACCTTACCCTTGAAATTAACTTCCTTAAAGCTGTAATAAAAGATATTACTGACCATAAGAACACCCACAATAACGGTCAATATTGCTGCCGGAATTGCCAGGGCTGAACCCTTAACATCTGCGTCCACCATTACCCAGACCATACCCATCAAAACCGCAGCGGCAGAAGGACTCGGCAGACCCTGAAAAAAACGTTTATCCGCAATACCTATCTGAGTATTGAATCTTGCCAGTCTCAATGCGGCACAGGCTGTGTAAATAAAAGCGGCTAACCAGCCTAATTTACCCCATTGCCAACCCAGATCAATCATGGAGGACAAGGACCACTCATACATAACCAGTGCAGGTGCCAGTCCAAATGAAACCATATCTGAAAGACTGTCATACTCTGCACCAAATGCACTTTGAGTATTGGTCAGACGCGCCACACGACCATCGATACCATCCAGTAACATGGCAATAAAAACAGCAACAGCAGCATGTTCGAAACGATCATTCATAGCAGCCACAATGGCATAAAAACCAGCAAACAATGCTGCTGTGGTAAAGAGATTGGGCAACAGGTAAATACCACGACGTCTACGCACCGGCGGCTGATTAAGATTCTGGTTCTGATCCATAATATTATTTTTAATAACTCATTAATTACACAATAACTGTATCTTACTATTTAGCCTATTCTCAGCGACTTTATGACCGTGCGTCAATTTATTTTGACGGCAAAAATAAAGGGGCCTTACAGCCCCTTTATTTGCCAGATCATAACAAAACAATTAATTCTTTGTTTTATCAACAATCTGGTTAGCCTGTATCCAGGGCATCATTGCACGTAACTGACCACCCACAACTTCAATTGGATGTGCTGCGTTATTACGACGGCGAGCTGTCATTTCTGGATAATTTGTCGCACCTTCCATAATGAAACGTTTCGCATAATCACCATTCTGAATATTACGTAATGCTTCACGCATGGCTTTACGACTTTCTTCATTAATAACTTTATCGCCAGTGACATACTCACCATACTCTGCATTGTTTGAAATAGAGTAATTCATATTGGCGATACCACCTTCGAACATCAGATCAACAATCAGTTTCAATTCATGCAAACATTCGAAATAAGCCATTTCTGGCGCATAACCCGCTTCTGTTAAGGTTTCAAAACCCATTTTGACCAGTTCAACTGCACCACCACAAAGTACAGCCTGCTCACCAAATAAATCGGTTTCTGTTTCGTCTTTGAAAGTCGTTTCGATAATCGCTGTACGACCACCACCAACACCTGAGGCATAAGACAATGCCAGGTTTTTAGCTTTACCTGAAGCATCCTGAAAAATAGCAATCAAATCAGGCACACCACCACCACGAACAAATTCACTACGCACTGTATGACCCGGTGCTTTTGGTGCAATCATAATGACGTCCAGATCTTTGCGCGGCACGATCTGGTTATAATGAATAGAAAATCCGTGAGCAAATGCCAGCGTCGCACCCTGTTTCAGATTAGGCTCAATTTCATCTCTATATAATACAGATTGAAATTCATCCGGTGTCAGAATCATAACCACATCAGCTGTTTTCACAGCATCAGCTACTGAAGCCACTTTCAGACCTTCATTCTGAGCCTTAACAGCTGAACTTGAACCTGCACGTAAAGCAACAGTGACATCAACACCTGAATCTTTCAGATTCAGGGCATGAGCATGACCCTGAGAACCATAACCAACGATAGTAACTTTCTTGCCTTTGATAATTGAAAGATCACAATCTTTATCGTAATAAATATTTAAACTCATGTTTATATTCCACTAAGTTAGTAATTCAGTTTATGAAGTCAGTGATTTTTCGCCGCGACTGATGCCAATAGCGCCTGAGCGAACCACTTCAAAAATTTTTATACTGGAAAGCGATGTTAAAAATGCATCCAGTTTTTCACCGGTACCGGTTAGTTCAATGGTATAAGTGGTATCGGTAATATCAATAATGTGCCCACGGAAAATATCCGCAAGGCGCTTCACTTCACTACGTGCCTCACCTGTTGCCTGAACCTTGGCCAGCATTAATTCGCGTTCGATATGTTCATTCACTGTTAAATCAATTAACTTAACAACATCAACCAGTTTGTTAAGCTGCTTCATGATTTGTTCAACAATCTCTTCTGTGCCGGATGTGACCAATGTCATACGCGACAATGTTTCATCATCGGTGGGCGCCACGGTCAGTGACTCGATATTGTATGCACGAGCAGAAAACAAACCGGCCACACGCGACAGGGCACCTGATTCATTTTCCAGTAATATCGAAATAATATGCTTCATATTCATATCAGAATCATTTCATTAAGACCTGCGCCTGCAGGAATCATAGGATAAACATTTTCTTCACGATCAGTCATGAAGTCGATAAAAACCAGCCTGTCTTTATATTTAGTCATGGCATCTTCAAGCGCCTGACGCACATCTTCAGGTTTTTCAACTCGAATGCCCACATGACCGTATGCCTCTGCCAGTTTCACAAAATCAGGCAGCGAATCCATGTATGACATTGAATAACGTTTTTCATAGAAAAACTCCTGCCACTGACGAACCATGCCAAGATAACGATTATTCAGGTTAATAATTTTTAAAGGCAAGCCATACTGTAAACAGGTAGCCAGTTCCTGAATACACATCTGTATACTGCCTTCACCTGTTATACAAACCACGGTTTCATCCGGATGTGCAAACTGAACGCCCATGGCGGCAGGCATGCCGAATCCCATGGTACCGAGGCCACCGGAATTGATCCAGCGACGCGGTTTATCAAAACCATAATACTGCGCAGCAAACATCTGATGCTGCCCCACATCCGAGGTGACAAAAGCATCACCTTTGGTCACTTCATGCAGTTGTTCAACCACAAACTGTGGCTTGATAGTGCCAGAATCATGATCATATTTCAGACAGTTCTGGGCTCGCCATTCATTAATCTGCGACCACCAGCCTTCCAGCGCAGCTGAATCAATGCGACGATCATTTTTACTGAGTTGATTATTAAATTCTGTTAGTACCTGTTTTACATCACCCACAATCGGCACATCAACTTTGACATTTTTTGAAATCGAAGCCGGATCTACATCAACATGAATAATCGTCGCATCCGGACAGAACTTTTCCAGATTGCCGGTTACCCGGTCATCAAAACGCGCACCGATAGCTATCAGGACATCACAATTATGCATGGACATATTAGCTTCATAGGTTCCATGCATACCCAGCATACCGACAAACTGTTTATCACTGGCAGGATATGCACCCAGTCCCATCAGTGTGTTGGTCACCGGCGCACCCAGTGTTTGGGTAAAGGTCACCAGATCTTCCGATGCATTACTCAAAATAACACCACCACCGGTGTATATCATCGGCTTTTTAGCGTCAAGAATATGTTCCAGCGCTTTCTTTACCTGCCCGGCATGACCTTTTATGGTTGGGCAATAGGAACGCATTTTAATCTCACGGGGATACATGAAATCTGTTTTAAAAGCGGTGATATCTTTTGGAATATCCACTACCACGGGGCCAGGTCGTCCTGTCGTGGCAATGAAAAATGCTTTTTTCAAGGTCATTGCCAGGTCCTTAACGTCTTCCACCAGGAAGTTATGCTTCACCACCGGGCGAGTAATACCCACAGCATCCACTTCCTGAAAAGCGTCATTTCCAATCAATGGTCTTGGCACCTGACCGGTCAGAACCACCATGGGTATGGAGTCCATATAGGCCGTTGCTATACCAGTCACCGCATTGGTCGCACCCGGCCCTGATGTCACCAGGACAACACCCGGTTTTCCTGTACTGCGCGCATAGCCATCTGCAGCATGAGTAGCTGCCTGTTCGTGACGCACCAGTACATGCTTGATTTTATCCTGCTTGTAAAAAGCATCATAAATATGCAGTACAGCACCGCCAGGATAACCAAAAACGTGATCAACACCTTCTTCAATCAGACATTGAACAACTATTTCAGCACCGGTTAATTCCACCTTGATGTCTCCAAACCTTAAATAGAGTCTAAATTACCTTAAAAATCATGCACTTTTGTTATTAAGCAGGATTTTTCGAGCACAGCAGTGTACATTAAAAAATAACGCAGGTCACCCAGCAATGCGGCTGACCCGAGATGATCTTTATTACAAACCTCCTGATCGAAAAAGGCGCGCAAAACACCCGAAATCTCAAGATTTGTCATCTGTACAGAATTTCGTAACATAACACCCTTTCAGACTAAAAATCGATATATTTACACCCAAAAAAAAGCCCCAGCCTTTCGGCCGGGGCTTTTTAAGTCATGTCCGACCAGCAATTAGAAATCGCTATCTTTGACCTTTCCGCCTGCTACAGCTGTCAGCAGATCACGGATCGCATCTGGAGTCGACATAATGTTCATGAAGCTGTTATCACCCATCATGCTCAGATCGGGGAAATTGATCGCAATACGGAAACGGGCATGCAGTGCTTCTGCTTCATTACCATTGACCAGAATTTCATAAGGCAGATGTGCCGTTGAACGAGTGGGTTTAAAATCAATTTCACTCATGATGAAACCTTCGTCCATGTACTTTTTGCCTTCATTTGGTGCTTTCATACCGACACCGAACAAAGTCTGCGCAGTACCGGGAATATCAATGCGATAAACCTTCATAGCGCCGCCTTTATTGGCCGCCAGGTTTTTCTCAATAGTATTTACCAGCGTATCACGGCTACCAGCACGTGCCAGTGCCAGAGGCTCATCAAAATACTCCATACCAAATGTGTAATGGTATTTAGCCAGCTTGCTAGGTGTCAGGCCTTCTTCTGGACCAAAATCTTTCTTATGACCCAGTGCTTTTTGCAGTGCTGCAGATGTACCTTTCAACTCTGATTCAACACGATAAGCCTTAGCCATGTAAAAAGGATTGGTGTAAGACACCTGAATTTTGTCGCCAACTTCTGTTAAAGAAACACGCTGTGCCGCGATGTAACCACCACGCTCACCTTTAGCAGCCGATTTCAGCTCGCCATTAGTGACCACAACAATATGTGCACCTTTGAATGGCGAATATTCACCGGCAATTTCAAAACCATTAGCCTGTAAAGCTGCTTTAGTTTCTTCCAGCTTGTCTGCAATAGTGCCCGCTGTTTCAGAACCCAATGAGAAAGGCAGATATTTATCAGCTGCTTGCGCAACTGATGCACTCAGTGCAACTGCCACCATTAGAAAATAAGAATATAATGTTTTTGTGTTCATTTTGCTCTTTTAAACCCCTGATTAATTTTTTAGAAAGCCACTGTCGAACTAGTTAATACTAATTATTTTTTAGCGGACTAAGAAACTAACCTCGAGCAAAATTATTGTCAACGGAATTTTTTATTAATTTCCCAAAATACGATAAGTTTCATTTATGATAAAACGCATTAATACTGGCTAATAATCTTTTCCAGCCCTGTAAATTCCAGGCTCATAAAAAAAGACCGTGCATTGCACGGCCTTTTTTGTCAAAACTATTAATAGTTAAGATTAGAACTTCATGGAATATGTAGCCTGAACTTCCATCTGATCCATCTCCAGCTTAATCGTCTGCTGATTAGGCACTTCCATTGGATTAGCACCTGTCACATCATTTGATGGCGCATACATACCAGCCAAGCTGAATTCAGCATTGGAACCCATCGCCATAGTAAAACCAAATGTTAAATGCGTCTCCATAATTCCAGGCGCCAGCATATTAAACATAACTTCTGATTCTGGGATTGGCTGACTTCCATTACTCAAACCTACACGCCAGGTCATATCATTCTGATCCCACTCATAACCAATTTTTACAACAGTCATATCTTCCCAGCCAAAACCAGGACCATTTGCAGCACCAAAAGGTTGTCCGTCAACTAACAATTTACTCATAGGATTAGCGATCGAAGCGACATCACTATAATAAATAGTCTGAACATCAACAACCAATGTTCTCTTGTCGTCTATATCCCATGCAGCGCCTAAAGATAGAGTAGCAGGAATATCAAAGTCACCCTGCTCTGCAAACAGACCTGCATAGTCATCGAATTCACTCATTGACATTTTGGTTTGATATGATGCACCTAATGTTACTTCTGGTGCTACCTTACCCTGCCATCCAATCTTGGCACCAAAACCTGTAGAAGTATCATCACCATTATTAGTCAGTTTGGTATTATCCGCTGAAAATCCGCCAAATGCGGCTAAGCCAGAAGATTTAAACATCTGGTAAGCAAATATCAAACTTGCACCGACAGAATGATCACTATTTAACTGCTTTGCATAAGAAGCATTAATAAACAGCTGCGCCAAATTAACACCTGTTGGACCGCCATAAAAAGTACCCGCTGGAGCAGCACTGGATTTATAGTTGGTATTCATACCACCATTACCATAAGCTGCCACACCAAAAGCACTTGTATCATCAAGCTTCTTACTGTAACCAAAATGAGGGATAAAGAAATATTCCTGCGCACTATCAACTGAACCAGGCGTCAAACCAAAAGTACCAACAACTGCTGATGGAGCACCCGTAACAGTATAACCACGATTGGGATTAAAAATCGCAGCACCTACATCCATCCGATCACCCACATTCACTAAACCGGCAGGATTATTAGCCGCTGCCATTGCATCCTGTGAATGAGCAACACCCGCACCTGCCAGCGCTTTTTCTTTTGTACTGTAACCGTGTGCAAAGTAACCATTAGTTGCATTGGCTAATGGTGATATCAGCAAGCCCGTCACTGATAATGCAAGTAAGGATTTATTAAAACCTCTAGACATATTCATATCCTCAAATGGATTTTTACGCATTTGCGTATTTATTAATTAAAGGTGCTCCGTGCATTTTGTTGTGTCTGCCCTGAGCCGCAAATATCTTCTAAACCTTTTCAAAAAAAACATCAGAAAGCATATGCGATTGCAAATTATGTAGTTCAGAACAACTGAATAAGCAAATTATTAATGGTTTAATAATAGAAAATACGAACTGTATAACACAAACCAATGATCTATATCAGCAACAACTAATTTAGACATAAAAAAACCCGGTCAGTATTACTGACCGGGTTTTTAGCGAACTATCTTTAACCAGTGCCGGCTTAAGCCATTAATGGCATACCGGATTGCTGCCAGGCCATAATGCCGCCACGCAGATTAAAGACGTTATCGAAACCTTGCGCAGCCATAAAACCAACACCCTGTGCTGATCTGGCACCACTTCTGCAATACAACACACAATGATCATCATTTTTAATTTCATGCAACCTTGCAGGCAAAGTATGTAATGGCAATTTTTCGGCTCTTGGAATAACACCACCCGCCATTTCAGCAATACTCCGAACATCTATCAATCTTACGTTCTTACCCTGATCAAGTAACTCTTTCAGCGCATGAACATCCATTTCCTTAATTGAATACACAATTCACCCCGAAGTTAATTAGAAGTTAATAATATGCCGAATTATACATATGGAATTTTAATAAAACCAGAACCCGATAAACAGAAATATGATCACCGATAATGCAAAATAACTCATTATGGGCAGGAAACCCTGATCACAACCCGATCATAAACATATTTTACCTTCTAAATCATTATGTTACGATTAACAATCAGGGCTTTTTATTATCATGACATAGGAGTAAAATGCTTTCGTTTCTGGGCATTTACAGAATTTTTTTTACATAAGGCTTGCCTTTTATTTACATTAAAAGGTAAGGTTTAGTTTGAAAAAATCATACAACCGACTAACTTTTATTACTTATAATTTATTAGGTCATCAGTTCGGCACCTGACAGCATCAGCGAAAAGCCTTAGCTGACCTTAAAAAACACAGGAGAAATGTATAATGAGTGGTGATCAACGTAAGCTGACCATTATTGCTACTAAAGGCACGCTGGACTGGGCATATCCTCCCTTCATCCTGGCAAGCACGGCTGCTGCACTGGGTATGGAATGCTCTGTATTCTTCACCTTCTACGGACTGAATTTATTACTGAAAGACACAAGTGCTTTAAAAGTAACACCAACAGGCAACCCTTCAATGCCTATGAAAATGCCCATGGGTCCAAAATGGTTACGCAACATCGACTTCGGACCAAAAATCCCTAATGTCATGTGGAATGTTCCTTTCATGGACAGCATTGCAACAACTCTGATGAAAAAAACCATCTCCAACTGTGGTGTGGCCACTATTGCCGAGTTACGTGATCTTTGTCAGGAAGCAGAAGTAAAGTTTCTGGCATGTCAGATGACCGTTGAATTATTTGGTTACAATACAAATGTGTTCATTGACGGTGTAGACTATGTAGGCGCTGCTACCTACTTCCAGGAATCTGATGACGCTACCCAGTCACTGTTTATCTAAATAAATATAGATTACAGTTTGATTCTAAAAGGCCGCACATAAATGTGCGGCCTTTTTTTTAGCCAGGTAAATTTATTTACTAAAAACAAAATATTCGATAGAACTGATAGCCATAAAAACACTCAAATACAAGATGAAAAAATACTTCTCCTGTTATTTAATACTGTCACTATTATGCATAACACCTGTTAATGCAGAACTGCCTAACCTTGGCGATCCAACACAAAAAGAAATTTCACCCTTTCAGGAATATTTAATGGGTAAAAATTTCTATAAAACACTAAAAGCCAACGTGCCGTTTGTTGATGACCTGGTGATCAATGAATACCTGGACTCTCTGGGACAGAAACTGGTTTCCCAAACCGATAAACCGGATAATAATTTCAAATTTTTTATTCTCAAAATACCTACAATTAATGCATTTGCAGGCCCTGATGCCTATATTGGTATTCATACGGGATTAATTCTTAACGCAGATAATGAAAGTCAACTAGCCGGCGTATTGGCCCATGAAATTTCCCATGTCACCCAGCGGCACCTGGCCAGAGCAATGACTGAATCATCAGTTTCACCAGCCGCCATGTTTGCCACCATGCTGGCAGGTATTTTGCTGAGCACGCAGAATCCACAGGCTGGCGCAGCTGTTTTTTATGGTGGCTCAGCCGCAATGATGCAATCTCAAATCAATTTCACTCGACACAATGAACATGAAGCTGATCGCATAGGTATTCATTTACTTAGAAATGCAGGCATTAATCCTGTAGGCATGTCCGATTTTTTTGGCAAATTATTAAAAAATGCAGATTCAAATAATATTCTGGCACAAATGGAATATTTAAGAACGCACCCTTTAAATTCAACTCGTGTTGCTGAAGCACAAAATCGTATTGAAACCAATGATAAAAAACTACCTGATGACAGCCTCGACTTTCAACTCAGCAAGGCTCGCATTATTGTTACCACAGCCTCGTCATTAACCGAACTGATTAATCACATTGAAAAACTGAATATCAATCAACAAACCATTGCCACCCGGTACACCTATGCGATTGCACTCACCAGGCAGGGTAATACGGAAAAATCAATTACCATTCTCAATCAATTAATCACCAGCCATGATCACCCATGGTTTCGACTCGACCTGGCTAAAGCCTATGAAACTAATAACCAGCCTGATAAAGCACTCTCAGTACTGGAAAACCTGCTGCTGTTATATCCAAACTACCTGCCTGTGACCATAGAATACGCCCGCGCTCTAAATCAACTTAAACAACCTGAAAAAGCGATTCAAATCTTAAAACAACAACTAAAGAAAAAAGAACAGCCTGTTGTTTTTCAGGCATTGGCACAGAATTATTATGCCAATAATCAAATTACTGCCGCGCTAGAAGCAACCAGCCATCAATATGAACTTGAAGGCTATTTACAACTGGCGGCTCAACAGATCGACTATGCACTTAAACAAACCGATCTTGAATCCAGTACCCGACAACGCCTGGTTTCGAGAAAAAATAATCTTATTAACAAACTGGGTAAAGAACAAAGTTTTCCTAATTAGATAACATCAATATTAGAAACCATTAATACATATAAATAGTCACATTTTTTACTTGCCATAGTATCTACAATGGGTATGCTATAAGCACTAATGCTTTATGTTAGAACATTAGATACGTGCTCCCAAACCAATGGAACACAACCACAAAAACATTCTGTGGCAAGAATAAAAGAAAAAATAATTGGAATTTTTGGGCACAATCTAATTTTAGTATTAGTACATTAACCATCCACGCAAAATAAATGAGGAGTGTGCATTATGCGGCATACCGCAATCACCGTATCGACAGCGACCGCTATCGCTGTAGTACTAGGTAGTCTTTCTCTCTCGATCCCCACTGTGAGTCAGGCTGAATCATCTGTCGATGAGGGCAAAAAAATTGCTTTCGATCGAAAAAAGGGCAATTGCCTTGCATGTCATCAGATTGAAGGTGGCAGCCTGCCCGGCAATATTGGTCCACCATTAATAGCAATGAAGGCTCGTTTCCCTGATAAGCAGGTGTTAAAAGCCCAAATTTCGAATCCACAAAAAAACAACCCTAATACCATAATGCCTCCGTTCGGACCCCATGAAATATTGTCCGCAGGCGAAATTGATATGGTTGTTGAATTTATCCACACTCTATAAAGAATTTAAGGTATTAACTGATGAATACAAATCGTAGATCATTTCTAAAAACCTCTGCTACTGCCGGCGCTGTCAGTGTAGCCGTAAGCGCAGGTTTATTAACACCCAGAGCCGTTTTAGCTGCCTGGCCAAAAAATGCATTTGAAGCAAAAGATGTCAATTCAGCATTAACGGCAGCCATGGGCGATACAACGCTGACAGACAGTGGCGACATTAATTTAAAAGCTCCTGATATTGCTGAAAATGGAGCTGTTGTACCGATTACTGTAACCAGCACAATCCCAGGTACTGAATCCATCAGTATCCTGATACCCAATAATGCGACTCCTCTTGCAGCCAGCTTTACCCTGAGCAGTAACACAGAAGGCTATGTTTCAACCCGTGTAAAAATGGGCAAAACATCCGATGTGGTTGCTGTGGTAAAAGCAGGTGGAAAGCTCTACTCCAGCAAGAAAGAAGTTAAAGTAACAATCGGCGGCTGCGGCGGTTAATTAACAAGGTATCGAGGATTAAAAAAATGGCAAATTCAATTAAAGTACGCGCAAACGTCAAAAGTGGTGTAACTGTTGTAAAAACACTGATTAACCACCCTATGGAAACGGGTATGCGCAAAGATAAAAAAACTGACAAAATGATTCCTGCGCATTTTATTCAGGAAGTAACGTGTGAACACAATGGTAAAAATGTACTAACTGCACAATGGGGTACAGCTGTATCTAAAAACCCTTACTTGTCATTCAAATTCACAGGTGCCAATGCCGGTGATAGCTTGAAAGTAAGCTGGGTTGATAACCAGGGTCAAAGCGATTCAATTGAATCCAAGATCAAGTAGGCAAACCCAATCATAGATAAATACAAAAGGTACTAAACCATGAAAAAAATAGCAGTTACATTTACCACGCTATGCACACTTGCTGTTCTTATGCTGGGCTGTGCAAGTAATCCTGCGGAAAAAGACCTGAATGATTTCCGTGACTATTACTCAAAACGTTTTCCTGACACACCAACGAATGATTTTATAAACGGCGTATATTCTATTGACAAAGGCTCTCGTGACCAATGGGAATCTTTAGAAGAATTTCCTCCCTATGAAATTATTATAGAAAAAGGTGAAAAGCTGTTTAACACACCCTTCAAGAATGGCAAAACCTACGCAAGTTGTTTTTCTGTTCCTGTAGACAGCATCAAGTCAAGCTACCCTTATTTTGATAAAAAACGTAAGGAAGTGATTACCCTTGAGCTGGCTCTTAATGACTGCCGCAAAGCCAATGACGAAGAACCACTGAAGTATAAAACCGGTGCAATCACTCATCTGGGCGCCTATCTGGCATTCCAGGGTCGTGGCAAAACAGTCAATGTAACCATCGATTCAAGCAAGGAATCTCTTGAATGGTATAACCGCGGTAAACAGCATTTTTATGCCAAACGCGGTCAGTTAAATATGTCATGTGCAGATTGTCATTATTACAATGCGGGTAACCGTATACGTGCAGACATACTGAGCCCCGCCCTGGGTCATACCACACATTTCCCTGTTTATCGTAATAAATGGGCAACCGATGGTGACGGCATGGGTACATTACATCGTCGTTACGGTGGTTGTAACAAGCAGGTACGTGCAAAACCCTTCGAGGCTCAAAGTGAAGAATACCGTGCACTGGAATACTTCCATACTTATATGAGTAATGGATTAACGCTGAACGGTCCTGGTGTACGTAAATAATCGTTACACAATAAAGCAGACAAAAAAAAGCCCGACTCATCTGAGCCGGGCTTTTTTTATGTTATATGGTGGGCCGTCCGCGACTCGAACGCGGGACCATCGGATTAAAAGTCCGGTGCTCTACCAACTGAGCTAACGGCCCGTATTTGTATGTCAAAAACACGCAAATCGGTGTCCCATGGGGACTTCAGCTTAAACTAACCGGTAAGTTAACCTTCCGTATTCTTAACGACTCAAGCTGAATAAGAAGGCGCGTATACTACCTGAAATTCTGAGAAAAACAAGTCAGACTGGCCCGTGATTACAGCCAGTTTATCCAAATCCGTATGAATATGGCATCAGCCCCCTGCTGTTGCCTTATCAGCCTGGTAGTGAGTGGGGTCCTCTATATTTGCTTCTTCAAAACCTTTAGCTCTTAAACGACAGGAATCACAGACACCACAGGCTTTTCCATTCAAATCAGCAGCATAACAGGAAACTGTTTGTGCATAATCAACACCCTTTTCAGTACCCAGTTTAATAATATCGGCCTTGGTCAGATCAATTAAAGGGGTATGAATCTGCATTTTATGGCCTTCAACACCCACTTTCGTTGCCAGGTTAGCCATGGTCTCATAAGCCTTAATGTATTCGGGCCTGCAGTCCGGGTATCCGGAATAATCCACTGCATTAACACCAATATAAATATCATCCGCCTGCAGAATTTCAGCCCAGGCCAGTGCAAATGAGAGAAAAACTGTATTTCTGGCGGGCACATAAGTGACAGGAATCCCTTCTGAAGCATGATCAGGTACCGCGATTGACATATCTGTCAGGGCTGAACCACCCAGCACCCCCAGATCAAGGTGCAGGATTTTATGATCTTCAACACCCAGTGCCTGCGCCACCCGTTTAGCCGCATCCAGTTCTGTTCTATGCCGCTGACCATAATCAAAACTCAAGGCATAACATAAAAAGCCGTCACTTCTGGCACAGGCCAGCGCCGTCGCTGAATCAAGACCACCGGATAACAGCACAACGGCTTTTTTTTGTTCTAATTTCTTCATTCGATTTACTTTCCAGGTTGATTGCTCCACAGATACTTATGCAACTGTATCTGGAACCTGACAGACAATTGATCTTCAAGAATCCATTCCGCCAGCTCTGATGCGGAAATATCACCCTGCACAGGTGAAAACAGGACACTACATTTATTATTCAGATTATATTGCTCGACAATGGATTTTGACCATTGGTAATCACTGCGATGACAAATAACAAATTTAACTTCATCGGCGGCGCTTAAACAATCAATGTTTTCATACCGATTGCGAGATTCTTCACCTGAACCAGGGGTTTTTATATCCATGACGCGTATCACGCGTGAATCAACCGATGAAATATCCATAGCACCACTGGTTTCCAGCGAAACCTTATAACCTTCATCACACAATAATGTTAATAAAGCAGCACAGGATTTCTGTGCCAGAGGCTCACCACCAGTGACACAGATGTAGTTTGTTTTATATTGTTTTATTTTTTGCAGAATAGCGTCCGGCGTATACCATTCACCACCGGTAAACGCATATGTGGTATCACAATAACCACAACGCAAAGGACATCCCGTCAGGCGTATAAAAACTGTCGGATATCCCACAAGGGATGATTCTCCCTGCAATGAAAAAAAGATTTCAGTAATCCGTAGCCGTGATTCTTCTGCAGACATAACAATACTCTCCGACTACTTTCTTATTATGCTTTA
>JAOUMX010000010.1 GCA_029881275.1 Gammaproteobacteria bacterium
TTTATCTTATATAAGGCACAAGCCAAGTTAAAATATGCATATGTTTAGATGAATAACAAGGCAGAGACAGGCATCGTTTTTAGTTTGTAGCAGGGCTATTTTTCCAGTAGAACTCAAAATGGTCAATATCCGTATCTTAAGCGTTATTGAACTGTTGATTGCGAGTGACTGTTAATCGCAGGTTACGATGTATTTATGGATTAAGGCCGGCTGCCTGGTTGGTGAGTGGAATTGTTAAGGGTGTTAAATGCAGATCGATAAACACGATTATTTTATGGTTTTATTGCGTCCAATTAAACAATACTATCAGAGTGTACAAATCAGCTGAATATGGATGGTTAATCATCAATATTCACAATTTGAGATTCGTGGTTGCTACTGAGTGATGATCAGAAATAACAGGACTGGATGATTGTTTGATGAAGCACGTGCATTTAATAAAACTTTTAATATCTTTAGTTGCTATTCATTTCCTCTGTGGTACAGGGTTGGCCCATGCCGATGAGGTAATCATTGGTGTGCTTGCACCAATGGGGCAGGAAAAAGCCGTTAAAATGTGGCAACCCACTATCGATTATCTGGCACAAACAAATCCTGATTATTCATTTGTATTATTTCCAGCGACAAAGAATCAGCTCACAGAGGCTATCGAGCAACAAAAAGTTGATTTTTTTCTAACTAACACCGGGCATTATGTTGAGCTGGAAGCGAAATATGGTGCGACACGTATTCTGACACTGAGAAGAGAATGGAAGGGGCAGGTATACAGTCAGTGGGGTAGCGTGATGATTGCACTGGAAAGTAATAAAGATATTTTTGATATGGATGATATTAAAGGCAAAAAGTTTGCGGCTGTTGACCCTGATGCGTTTGCCGGATTCCAGGTGGCATTTAGAGAGTTAGTAGATGCCGGAGTAATGTCTAAAAGTGATGTGAAAAATATTATTTTTACCGGCTATCCACATAATGGTCCACTTAAAGCTGTTTATGAGAGAAGGGCGGATGTTGGCGTTATACCAACAGGTGTTCTGGAAGAAGCGATTGATTCAGGAAAGATCCAGCACAATACCTTCAGAATAATTAACCAGAAAAATGAAGTTCATTTCCCGTTTTATTTGAGTAGCCGGCTTTATCCTTTATGGCCACTGGCAAAATCACGCCATGCGTCTGAACGGCTGGCAGAGCATGTGGTTGCGGCCTTGCTTCAGATCCCGGATGATCATGAAGCTTTACGGTCAGGGAGTATTTCTGGCTGGACCGTGCCGCTGGATTATTCTGATATTCATGAGCTTATGAAGGAAATTAAAGTTGGCCCCTATAAGGATTACGGACGTATCACCCTTGTTCAGTTTTTACAACAGTATTGGCAATTGCTTGTTATTGCGCTGGCAATGTTTGTTATGGGTGTTCTTACTATTTTATATATAACAAAATTAAATAATCGTTTAACTGATGCACAGGTGAATCTTGAGAATAAAATAGCAGAGCGCACCGAAGATTTAAAAAATGTAAATAAACAATTGCATGATGAGGTATTGAAACACCAGCGTCTGCATAATCAACTTGAACAAAATGCTGAAGATGAGGAAGTGCTGGGAAAGATAATGCAGCTGTCATTGCGGTTGACAGAATTAGATGGCTACCTGGAAGCTACGCTGCAAATGATTTCAGATGCCTTCCCGTGGTTTAATGAAAAAAATAATGCCTGTATCTTTCTTGTTAAAGATGTTGATGGTCAGCCTAATTTAGAAATGGTAGCTGGAATTAATATTTCTGAAAAACGTAAAGCAACCTGTTCATTAGTGCCTTTTGGAAAGTGTTTATGTGGGCAGGCGGCTGCAACTAAGGCTATTGTTTTTGCATCAGAAATCGATGAAAGGCATCAGATAGAGTCGGAATTAAACGACCAGCATGGGCATTACTGTATTCCTATTGAGAAGGGCGAAAAATTACTCGGTGTATTGATGATACAGCTGCCTTTTAATCACCAGTCGAGTACTCATGAGTTTTCTTTTCTGATGAGAATTGCCGATGTTTTGAGTATGGGGATAGCGCGTCATCAGGCTGAAGATGAAATTGAATACTATGCTTATCATGATACTTTAACTAATTTGCCTAATCGTCGATTATTACTCGATAGACTTGATAAGGAATTTAATCAGTTTGAAAGATCAGGCAAATATGGGGCGGTGATTTATGTTGATCTTGATGATTTTAAAACGCTGAATGATTCGCTGGGGCATGCAATAGGCGATCAATTATTGAGCAAGATAGCTGAACGACTCAGTTCGTATTTACGCAAGGAAGATACCGTTGCTCGTCTCGGCGGCGATGAGTTTGTTATTTTATTACCCTCTCTGGGTAAAACCATTGAATCGTCTGCTAATCATGCCGGCGATTTAGCAGAAAAGATCAGGCAATTGTTAAGAGAGCCTTATTTGCTGGAGAGCCATGAGTACCATGCTACTGTTAGTCTGGGAGTCGCCATTTATCCCAAAGATCAGAAAACGATTGAAGATATTATAAAACAGGCAGATACCGCACTGTATGAAGCAAAAAAACACGGTCGCGATAGAATTTATTTTTATCAGCAAGCAATGCAGGAAATGGCGATTAAGCGACTGGCTCTGGAGCGTGATATTAGATATGGGATCGAAGAAAATCAGTTTTTTTTGTGTTTCCAGCCTCAGCTGGATGCTAATGGGTCTATCACCGGTGCAGAAACCTTATTGCGCTGGAAGCATCCAGATAAGGGGGTCGTGTCTCCTGCTGAATTTATTCCTGTGGCAGAAGATAGTGGGCTGATAATTCCTTTAGGTAATAAAGTGATAGAAATGGTGTGTCAGTTTTTAATGAATCTGGATGTCAGCGAAATACCGGTCTCTTTCGTTTCCTTATCAGTCAATATAAGTCCAAAACAGTTTAAGCAACCTGACTTTGTGAATTCGATTAAAGAGAAGATTGTTAAGTATAATGTTGATCCTGCCCGATTAATGCTTGAAGTAACAGAAGGTGTGTTAGTTGATAATGTAGAGGATGTTGCGCTAAAAATGCATCAGTTAAAGGAATTGTCGATTCAATTTTCAATCGATGATTTTGGCACGGGTTATTCATCCATGATGTACCTGAAGGGTTTGCCTTTGGGCGAGTTAAAAATTGATCAGTCTTTCATAAGCGATGTTCCAAATAATGTAAGTGGTGTAGCAATAGTTGAAGCCATTGTTTCCATGGCAGAGCATCTTGGCTTACGAGTTGTGGCTGAAGGTGTTGAGAATGTTGAGCAGTTGCAGTTTCTTAAAGGTATCGGTTGTAAGCATTTTCAGGGGTTCTATTTTGATATGCCCTTGTCGGAATCTGATTTTAAGAATAAATATTTTTGTCAGTAATTAGGTGGTAAAAACAGCGTCAGATCATTTAAGTTATTGTCTTTGGTATCCAGTTTCCGGAAGTGATCGAAAAATATCAGAAGTGCGAGAAATTAATAGGGGCAGGCATAATTGATTGTTATACTGCGATTTATTGTAAGTCCCTGTGTTAAGAATTTATTATGTCAGCCATTGTTTCTATATCTAATTTATCTAAAACCTATGCGGATGGTCATCAGGCACTGAAAAATATCAGCCTGGATATTGAATATGGAGAAATTATCGCTCTGCTCGGGCCCAACGGGGCGGGTAAAACCACGCTCATCTCGACTATCTGCGGCATTGTCAATGCCAGTTCCGGTACGGTAACCGTGGATGGTTATGACATTGTTGAAGATTATCGCGTCACCCGCAGTTTAATTGGTCTGGTTCCTCAGGAGCTTACTCTGGGTTCATTTGATACGGTCACGGAGACACTGTGTTTTAGCCGGGGATTATTTGGCAAAAAACCCGCCCCGGCATTAATTGAACAACTATTAAAAGATCTGTCACTGTGGAATAAAAAAGATAACGAGCTGATGTCGTTATCCGGTGGCATGAAACGTCGAGTGTTGATTGGTAAAGCGCTGGTGCATGAGCCACGGGTACTGTTTCTGGATGAGCCGACGGCAGGTGTCGATGTTGAACTGCGAAAAGATATGTGGGCGCTGGTACGACGTCTGCGCGAATCCGGTGTTACCATTGTATTGACGACCCATTATATAGAAGAGGCAGAAGAAATCGCTGATCGTGTTGGCGTGATTAACAATGGTGAACTTCTGCTGGTGGATGACAAACAGGCATTAATGCAGAAACTGGGTAAAAAACAGATGGTGGTTGAGCTCAAGGATGCGATTAGTGAGATCCCTCATGTGTTGTCTGAATGGGTGCTGGAACTTTCTACAGATGGACAGCAATTGACCTATACCTATGACCCACGCAATTTGCATACTGGCATTGCAAGTTTGTTGCGTGCTATCAGTGATGCTGGTTTGTTGCTCAAAGATATTCAAACCACACAAAGCTCGCTGGAAGATATTTTTGTTGATCTGGTGAAGAAAAAAATATGAATATTTATGCCATCAGAGTCATTTATAAATACGAAATGCTGAGATTTAGAAACACGCTGATGCAGAGTTTTGCTTCTCCGGTGATTTCAACTGCACTTTATTTTGTGGTGTTTGGTTCGGCTATCGGCTCACGTATTGAAACCATTAATGGTGTTTCTTATGGCACGTTTATTGTGCCCGGATTAATGATGCTGACACTGTTAACCCAAAGCATCTCTAATGCATCCTTCGGAATTTTCTTTCCTAAATTTACCGGCACTATTTATGAAGTGATGTCGGCACCGATTTCATTTTTTGAAATTCTCATCGGTTATGTTGGTGCGGCCGCTACCAAGTCAATGATTATTGGTCTGGTCATTCTGGGGACGGCCGGATTTTTTGTGCCTTTGAATATTGCTCATCCTGTGTGGATGATGGGGTTTTTAATACTGACCTGTATTTCATTCAGTCTGTTTGGTTTTATTATTGGTCTCTGGGCAACTAATTTTGAAAAACTGCAACTCATTCCCATGCTGGTGATTACACCGCTGGTATTTCTTGGGGGTAGTTTTTATACCATCGACATGCTGCCGCCTGCCTGGCAAACAGTTACTTTGTTTAATCCAGTGGTATATTTGATTAGTGGCTTTCGCTGGAGCTTTTTTGAGGTCTCAGATGTCAGCGTGGCCTTGAGTTTATTTATGGTGCTGGTTTTTCTGATACTCTGTTTGGTAGTGGTCTGGTGGATGTTTAAAACAGGTTATCGCTTGAAACGATAAGATGGTTAATAAACACATGTAAACTGGCATTAATACCTGAGTAAACGGCGGCCAGATTTTGAAGCTGAAGATCTGTTCTCCGGAATCCGGATTATCTAAGGGATGGTCGCCCTGATGAAGTACATTATGCCAGCATGACGGAGCGGAATTTTCTTTGTTAATGAAGAAGAATTGATTATTTAGCAGAAACCAGCGTCAGAATAGTTTATTATTTAATCTCGTAAAACAGTTTCCCCCCGGTTATTTGTCACCATCCAATAAAAAGAAAATACAGCATGAATATAAACACTGTTAGCACCACAGCCTTTGCCGACCAACGTCCAGGAACATCTGGACTGCGTAAAAAAGTCAAAGTCTTCCAGCAGCCTCATTATCTGGAGAATTTTGTACAGTCGATTTTTAATGCACTTGAAGGTTTCAGGGGGCAGACACTGGTGGTGGGTGGTGATGGTCGTTATTACAATCGTGAAGCCTTGCAGATTATTCTAAAAATGGCGGCTGCCAATGGCTTTGGTAAAGTTATTGCCGGTCGAGGTGCGCTGCTGTCCACACCGGCTGCATCCTGTGTTATTCGTAAATACAAAGCCTTTGGCGGCATCATTTTGTCGGCCAGTCACAACCCCGGTGGTCCGAATGCGGATTTTGGTATCAAGTACAATGCCAGTAACGGTGGGCCTGCGGCAGAAAATATTACCGAAGCGATTTATAAACTCAGTCTTGCGATTAATGAATATCATATTAGTGACGCGCCTGATATTGATATCGACAATCTGGGTCAGCAGAAAATGGGCGACATGATTGTGGAAATGATCGATCCGGTTGCTGATTACGCCGACATGATGGAGCAGCTGTTTGATTTTGATGCCATGCGCAAGTTACTGGGCTCGGGTACATTTTCCATGTCATTTGATGCCATGAATGCCATCACCGGGCCTTATGCCCGTGAGATTCTGGAAAAACGTCTGGCGGCACCGGCGGGTACGGTATTGCGCGCTGAACCACTGGTGGATTTTGGTGGTGCTCATCCGGATCCAAATCTGGCTCATGCAAAAGAACTGGTCAGTTTAATGAATGCCAGCAATGCGCCTGATTTTGGTGCTGCATCCGATGGTGATGGTGACCGTAATATGATTCTGGGTAGTCACTTTTATGTCACACCGAGTGACAGTCTGGCTATACTGGCGGCCAATGCCACGCTGGTGCCGGCCTATGCTAAAGGACTCGCTGGAGTTGCGCGTTCCATGCCCACCAGTCAGGCGGTTGATCGTGTCGCTGATGTGCTGGGCATCGACTGTTATGAAACACCTACCGGCTGGAAATTTTTTGGCAATCTGCTGGATGCGGGCAAGATTACACTCTGCGGTGAGGAATCTTTTGGCACAGGTTCAAATCATGTGCGTGAAAAAGATGGTCTCTGGGCGGTTTTATTCTGGTTAAATATTCTTGCCGTGCGTAAACAGTCGGTAGCCGAGATTGTTAAAGATCACTGGCAAAAATTTGGCCGTGATGTCTACACTCGCCATGATTATGAAGGTGTGGCCACCGACGGTGCCAATGCGCTGATGCAGGATTTACGTGCCCGTACCGGTGAACTTGCGGGCCAGACGTTTGGCAGTTATCGTGTTGAGCATTGTGATGACTTCAGTTACACCGATGTGGTGGATAACAGTACCAGTAGCCAGCAGGGAATACGCATATTGTTCAGCAATGGCGCCCGCATTGTTTATCGTCTGTCAGGTACCGGTACCGAAGGTGCTACGTTACGTGTTTATATCGAGCAGCCGGAAAAAGATCCGGCAAAACTTGAAAACGATCCTCAGCTATTATTATCAGAACTGATAAAACTGTCTGCGTCGGTTGCTCACATTGAAAATTATACCGGACGTCATGTGCCGGATGTGATTACCTGATCAGTCAGGTTCAATTGGCCAGAAGGTGCAAGTGTGCTAACTGAAAAACAACAGTTGTTAAATCGTATTGCAGAAAAAGAAGCTCAGCTGTTTCATGTCACCAAAGCGGCGAGCAACTGGAATGCCAGTCGCTATAAAACATCTGGCTATGTGCAGACATCCCGGGTTTATGTGAGAACTTTGCAGAAAGACATCAAAGATCTCAAAAGTAAACTTGCCGTGATTGAAAATAAAAAGAATCATAGTGGTTAGAATGAGGATTTAATTTTGATTCTCAGATACGGTGGGTAATTCCTTATACACCTGTTCGACTACAGAGTTCATTTCTGCATCGGATACGGGAAGATAATAAAACTCTTCGCCATTATTTTGCATGGCTTCTAAATCAAGCAGCGTACCGGGAGGAAGATCATCACCATTACCAAGATCACCTTTAACGGCATAAATAACCCAGCGTGGACCTTCAAGGGATAACACCAGGTAAGATGCATCGGCTACAGCCAGTACGCTGTGAGCGGCTAACTGACTTGCGGAACCGTAGCCCAGAACAATACCACCACCCAGCTCATAGCTGGTGGGTACAATAATGGCTTTTGATAATTCATATACGCCTACGCCGGTGCCGGCGACAACCGATGCAGTAGTGCCCGCTACCAGCGTGGTCCCTGCCAGTAGATTACCAAACACCTGCGAGGTGGCTGATACGGCTTCACCGCTAACCACCACAGCTGAACCGGTTACTGCGCCGGCACCTCCGGCCACCACGCCAACGGTACCTGCGCCCAGAGTAACACCCGCAGCTGTTAATGGAACACCAATGTATTGCATGCTTTTGCCTGAGATGTAGCCGACACCTTTAACTACATTGGCTGAGACCTCGCCGGTGACAACGCTGCCGGCGCCAATGGTAGCGATGCCGGCAGCGGTTGTTCCTGCGGCCAGGTTTCCTGCAGTGATTTCGAATAGACTAAACACGGAAGCAACGGCTGCTTTTGCGCTCGGTGCTACCAGATCGTAAGTGGCGCCGAGAGTATTCCAGCTTACTTCTATGGCCAGATTGGTAACAGCAATGCCTTCCTTAACAATCACCATGGCCGGGAATGCTGTCAGGTTAACCGCAATATAGCCCACTGAACCCGCGCCCAGTTTTGAAATCGGTTTAACCAGTCCATCCCAGAGGATGCCTTGCAAAACCCAGCGAGATGATTTTAGAAGCGCCAGTCCAAAGCCGGTAACGCCAACGCTATCTCTAAATGAGTCGCCGGCTTTTTTGAAAGATTGCTGTACGTCGTCGGTATAGCTACCGGCGGTGTCCGTAATTAGATCCGTCATAACATGGCTGTATTGTTCTCGCGTGGTATTGGCCTCAACAACAGCGCTGGTAAAATTACTTAATTCTGAGGCATCAGCAATATCTTTTGCGCGGCTGGATATTTTTTCAGGTACTGCAACATAGCCTTTAATAAATTCATCACCGGCATAGAACAAACTTTTCTTTGCGGCGATAGTGGATTTTTCTGAAATGTTTTTGCCAATGCTCCATGAAGATCTAATGGTAGACATTCCGGCAGTTGTTAAAGAGCTGGAAAGTTCATCGCCAACAGATTCGGTGCTTTTTTCAACGGCGATGCCATAGTGTTTTATTTCCGCTGCGGATTTTTTGCCTAAATCCCAGGCTTCTAATGTAATGTTTTTTCCGGTGTCAATTGAGCGGTCGATAATGAGTGTGCCCACGGGGCGTGAAATGTCGGTGACGCTTTCGCCCAGTTGATCGCCTGTAGATTTAACTGTTTTTGCGTAATCAAGGCTGAGTTTGCTTCCGGTTGGCACAATGTAAACTGAATCGGCGGCGTTTTTTAATGA
This sequence comes from Gammaproteobacteria bacterium, assembly GCA_029881275.1. Lineage (GTDB taxonomy): Bacteria > Pseudomonadota > Gammaproteobacteria > SZUA-229 > SZUA-229 > JAPHQX01. The sequence continues at coordinate 9,006 of JAOUMX010000010.1, forward strand.
GGTCAGGAATGACTGACGGGCCTGCATGCCCATCATCTCAAAAGCAAGATTTGTTGCTGATTCACCAGCGGGTATCAGTTTTATTTCTGTATAGGGTACCTGGAATGCGCCATTATCATAAAGGGAGGTATGACCCTGTTTAACCAGTTTGCGTGTATATTGTAGCGGGTCATCATTCGTGGTGGTGGTGCTACAGGCCGTGACGGTAAGAAACAATAATATGCATGATGTTGCTTTCGTATTCTGCCTGATTGTCCGGATGATATTATTCACGTAAATCACTGGGTAACTTCTCCAAAACATTTTTGATAACAGTCGCATCATCAGACAGTATTTTGATTTCTATGCCTTCCTGTTCAAGTGCGTTGAGATCAACAACGCTTCCTACCGGTAAGCTGTCAATGCTGGTACCGGTATCATTGCTGCTTTTGACATTGCCCCTGGCATAGGCAATTACCAGACGCGGTCCGTCATAGGCCAGGAAAATAGCGCTATCAATAGCACCCATAAATACATGAGCGGGTAATGCTGTGAGTGCGTTATAACCCAGTACAACTGCGGAGCTTGCCTGATTGATAACAACTTTACTGCTGCCTGCAACTGCATCATAGCTTATGAAGGCGACATACTTTCCGGTATCAGCCGCGGTTAATGCAACATCGCTGGTGGCTGTAACCAGTGGTGCGGCAGCGGTAAAGGCAACCTGGTTAACGGCACCAATACTGGCACCGGTTACATAGGTTAGCGGTGTTGTGCCCAGTGATAATATCGCCATGCCACTTAGCAGTCCGGCTTCGACAGTGGGTGATATTATTTCAACGCCTAATTTACCCGTATAAAAAACAGTTGTGCCAACGGCTTCAATGGTTCGACCACTGACACTGATCGCGGTGGCTGTGGGTAGAAATACAAGTTGTGCCGCGCCTTTGGCGCCTACGGTTGCTGTGTTGGCAACTGTTTTCGCGCCAGGTTTAAACAGTCCCTGATAAAGGCCTTTGGCGTAGCCGGTGATGATATGAAAAAGCCCGCCAATGGCGCTGGAAGATTGCCCCGATTTTTGATACTCATCATTAAAAGCATTCGCCGCATCACCGAATGAATTGCGCCAGCTGGCACCAATATGAAGAGAGTAGTCATCCTGAATTTTAGATGTGATTTCGTATATGTTTGAAAAATCGTTATTCAGATGCTGAAAATAATCACCCGGCTGATTTAATAATGTTTCGCGGGTTGATTGAGTGCGTTGGCCTATATGAATATTGCCTTTAATGAATGAAGACCAGCCCTGTTTAAATGATGACTGGCCATAGTCGATCTGCATGGCAGCGAGTTCCGACGAAGTGGCAAGCATTTTACCCGTGATACGAGTGCCGGTCTGGAATGTCTGTTTGCCAAGCTGAAGAGAAAGATCCCAGTGTTTTGAAAGTGCTTCAGCAAATTCATCATTTTGTTGAGCTATGGAGCTGGCCGCAAGAGATATTGCCTGACGGGATGAGATGACAGATTTCTGCTGGGCATAACTGAGCGCTTTGTCGCTCGAGGTAATGACATACCAGCCTTCTTTATAGAGAGCCTGATGACCACGCATATTAGCCATGGTAAACGGAATAATATCTTCGACAGGTTTTTGCTGAGTTGACGCTGTCTGATTTTGTGGATTAGGTGAGGCACATCCAGATAAAAATATAATTAGCGTATAGATGGCAGATAGAGAAATTTTAAACATACTCACCTAATCCTTTGCGAGACCGTTCTTTTCGGCTTCTACTTGTTGAGAGATACTAGCAACAATTTGCATAAATATCTCTAACTTATTACTGACGTCGATCAATTCATCAGTTGTTAATTTTTTATAGCCACGTGGAAATGACCAGCCATAACCCCATCGATAGGAAGTGGGAAAATAAGGTGAGCCACCGATTCTGACACCGGCAAGCATAATGTCAGCAATCTCAGGTTTACCTACTTTTGCAACGCAGTTCCTTAATGATAAATCTGCTTCCATGCGTTCATCATAACTGCCGCCTTTCCAGTAGGCCAGGTCATGCTTTACGCAACAGTCCAGCCATAGTGATTGCTGTGAGATAGTGCCATCAGGAAATGAGCTGCAACCATCTGTGGTAAAGGTTTTTAAATTGTCTGCTATTGCCATGACGGGATTAATGGTGAGCAATAAAAAAATACTGGCGATTCTCATTTTATGATTCTCCCTGTAAAAATGATTTTTTATACTAACAGTAATTAATCAGATGTATTCTTTTTCCAGAAACAATGACAACTTCCCAGCAGTGCGGTGGCAATAGAAAGCTCAATTGTCGCCAGTGTGATAAGCATTATGTAGTGATCGTGTATCTGTTTGGATAAAAAAAGTCCCAGTGCAATCATGGAAAATAGAAACATATAAAACCGAAACCGGTAGAATTGCCAGATCCTGGGTTGATTGAGTGATTCAATGCGCTTCAGGTTTTTCAGGCAGAGTTGTTGATATAAATATTTTGCTTTTATAACACCGATGAGAAATCCTGCCAGAATTGCCAGCCAGGTCCACCCTTGATCGGGATTAATGCGCTCCACTTCAATAAACAGATGTGTACTTTTAATATAGAGGACAATAAAACCACTGCACCAGACCAGTGCGGAGAGCCATTTAAGTGTAACCGCTGAAGCAGAGAACATAGCGTTGTTAATTATCCTGGATCAGAGGTAGATCAACATAAACCCGGGTGCCCTGGCCCGGTGTGCTATCCAGTAAAATACCTCCCTGGTGTTGTTCAATTATATTTCTTACGATGCTTAAGCCCAGACCGGTGCCGCCTGTTTGCCGAATATTGGAACTGTCTGCACGACTGAAGCGTTCAAATGCATGTTCTATGAAATCAGGCTCAATACCGGCGCCATGGTCAATGACAGCGATGCGTGCCATATCTTCATGTTTGTAAGCTTCAATTTCTATATTTTGTCCAGGCTGTGAAAATTTTGCGGCATTTGATAACAGATTGTACATGACCTGCATAAGACGGTTATGATCAGCATTGACTATCAGTGTTTCACTAACCGGTTGTAGCTGGTAGTGCACCTGGTATTGATCAGCATAATTTTTATTGGATTCTACTGCGGCCATAAGGAAATCTGACAGCTTGACAGGCTGGAAAATCATTTCCATTTTTCCAGATTCAAACTTATGGATATCAAGAATATCGTTAATGATCAGTAAGAGTTGTTTGGTGTTTTTTTCGGCTATATCGAGAATTTGTTTGTATTCAAAGCTTTCCGGTTTTAATGCATTCCCTGACAGCAAACTGATTGCGCCGCGTATTGAGGTTAGTGGTGTCCGCAGTTCATGACTAACTGTGGAAATGAAATCATTTTGGAGTTGTTCTACTTTTAAGCGCTCGGTGATGTCATCTGCCAGTGAAGCAACGCCGATAACGTTTCCCTGAGGGTCAATCAGTGGGGTGTTATACCATTCACAGTTGATGCGGTGACCGTCTTTGGTGATATTATCATTGGTACTTTTCATGCCGCCTTTTTGTTCGAGTAGTGCTAACCAGATATCATCTACTATGGGTTTTATTTCATCGGGTACAATCAGTTCAGTAGCATGCTTACCCATGGCCTCTTCTTTGCTGTAACCAAAGATGTGTTCTGCTGCCGGGTTCCAGTCGGTGACATGAAAATCAGTTGACCACTCAATAACTGCCAGTGGTGTTTGTTGAACATGTAGCATCAGTTTTTGCTGGGATTCGAGTAAGTCCTTTTCGTGATTCAGGCTTTCCTGTCGCAGAGTAATATTCTGTTGAGATGTTTCATAATTACGTTGAATACCACTTATGGACAATAATAGAAACAGACTGGTCATTATGCCCATGGCCAGTGACATGGTAGTCTGTAGCATGAAGAATTGAATAATCAGTGGTAATAACGACGGTAATACAAAAGCCAGTGCAAGCTGACGGATATAGGCCAGACCGATAAGTGCTGCTGCGCAGTTACCAGCGATGACAAAGGCAATAAATGCCTGGTGAGGAACTGATTCACTCGGAAATAAAAATACACTGACAGCCCCCCACGCAAGGCCTGTCATCAGGTGTGCGATTAATAAATAATGCAAAAGGGTTTGCGGATTTGACGGGCTATCAGCCGTCTGATGATAACTATATAGACAGAGGATGCGTAATGATGTGGCGAACATAAACATGCCAAACCAGATAAGCAGGTGTTGATGATTTTCTACTTGCCATAATATGGTGGTCAGAATAGTGGCATTGATAATAGAGCCACCCAGACTTAATGGTAATGCAGTGAACAATAATTTGAGTTGTTCAGTTAATATGCGATCAGTGCTGATAACCGTATTTCCTTGGTTGTCTGGGTAAATGGCAAAGCCAGGCTTTGTTAAATTAACAATTATTATCTATCCAGATATATAAAGAATAAAAGCTGTTTGCTTAAAAGTCTAGCTGGATATTTCTGTTGATATTAAGCATTGGCTATATTTGGTTGCAGTATTACTGTTGTGTAAGCAGAAAACAGTTGTTGGCGTGCCAAACGAATATAGGAAATTAAGTAATAATTAATATGCTTGTGTTATTAATAAAAAAATCAGCTGGTCATTTATATTCGGCTATTGAGGATCATGGCTTTCCTGTTATGATGACTGCTTGCGTGGTACTTTATATTTTACGCGCCTTGATTTAGGGGCAACTGAATTTGCTGTTTTAAAATTTAACAGGAGAGTTCTCATGAAATATTATTTGTCTCTATTTTTTGTTCTGTCATTGACCATGATGTATCCGGCACAGGCCTCAAATGGATATTATCCGCCTGGCCAGTCAATTGAGAATCCTGCAAAGACGATTCATGATGCACTGAAAAAGCTGCAGGCATTTGGTGCTAATCGTGATAATGCCAAACCGGAATTACTGCGTAATTTTCTTGAAACTAAAATTATTCCGCATTTTGCTTTTGATCGGATGACCGACTGGGTAGCAGGTCCTTATGCGCGTCGTATGAGTGCGGCAAACATGAGGGAGCTGGAAGCTAACGTCAAACAGGCTTTTCTTGATAGTCTGAGTAAGCATCTGGGGGATTATGATACCAGTGGAGCCAGAGTGACTATTAAGCCAGTGCAATATCGTGGTTCAGGCCAGGCCCAGGTGACTGCACTAATTTATAGTGCCAGACCCTATCCTGACCGACTGGATTTTCGCATGCAGACACAGGGTAATGGCTGGAAGATTGTTGATGTCACTGCCAATGGTAACAGTGCTGCACTCTATTATCGCCGACATTTTATATCTACTTTAAGGCAGTATTAACAGGTTACAAAAGATTCCGGATAGATGTGGGTTCATTGTGTGATGATGACAGATTAATTGATGTGTTTGCGGGTAGAGTTTTTTTCAATGTCGCTGTTAATGTCAGCTGCTTTTTCTAGAATAGCATCAACCTGTTCACAATGGCAGCTGCAGTTTAAAGGGTTGTCAATATCCAGTCTGGTTTTAAGTCGTCGTGGATCATTGCAGTTTGCGCATATTTCATGACCAATGGCGCGGAGCAGTTTGTCGCGCCATTGTTTATAGGTATCGTTAATGTCAGTCTTTTTATTCATGTCCATTTGTTGTGACATTTAGTGTTAATAACAAAAGCTAAAAAATAACGAAGAGATTAGCCTTTATTAACCATTGATCATAAAAAATAACCTCTCCGTTTAGGTAACTAATTAAAGTTATATTGTGTCGTCGCCCCGGCAATGACGGTTACTGAAGTCGTGCCAATAAAGTTGATAACATCATTGGTCTCATTATTGTCGTTATTCGCTTCACAGGTGAAGCTGAGTGTGTATATACCGGCATCCAGAAATCCAACGGCATAGGCATTGCTGTTAGACAGCAAGGCGGTTGTGATCGGGTCAGGTTCAACGCCATCAACATCATCCGGCGTCACATTATCACCAGCAAATACGTACACGGCATAATCACTACCAATGCAGGCGGTGTCGCTTAAAGTCGCAGGGCCTACATTGCCACTAATATGGCCTACATGGTCATTCTGCACCATACGTAAGGTAGGTTTCAGTTTATAGGCATCTGAATGCATATTGGGCATGAGTACCGATTTACGTAAATCAAAATCAATGGTAAAGCTGACGGCGCCACCATCCGTGATATCAAAACCACGATTCAGTTTGAGACCGGTTTGATCACCACTGGGTACATAAAGTGGGTGTCTGCCATCGTCACGATCAATGTAAGAATAATCGCTGGATGTCTCGCTGGTAAGAACTTTGAGGCGCATCCACTCATAGTGCCCCGCCGCCAGCACATAATTGACCAGTAACGGTTCACTATTGGGTCCTTGCTGGCTCAACAGGTCAATCATTTTAATGGCGGGATCGCCATTGTCGTCAACAAAGTCGATGTCATAGGCCGGATCACTTTCGGGCTTGATGGATACGCCATTAAAAGCAACAACGACAGCCAGAGCACTGTCCACTGGGGCATCGGTAATATTCAGGCTGAGTTTACCAGTGCCCGTACTGCTGGAATCGCAGGCGGTTAATAGCAGGGCAAAAGACAACAGGGAAAAGAAACGGGTAATGGGCTGATTTAACATTTGTATATCCTACTAAATTCATCATTTGTTATTACAACTGCAATTTTATCATTGAGAAAATCCTGGATTTGTGAGCATGATCAATTACTGTCTTTATTATTTGTATGGTGTGTATCAATTAGACGAACGGTTATATATGAGGTGGAGGGGAAAGGCCTGTTAATAAATAAATTTCAATAAATAAAATAAGGTCTTGATAAGAAAAAGTAATTTCCCATGGGCTTTTATGGAGACATTGATCAGTCACTACTATACTGATAATAATCTGATCAATCCTTGAAAATTATGTATAAAAATATCCCCTGTTATTTTGCAGGCCTGATTCTGTCATTGTCGGCACATGCAGAAGATTCTATTTCAGCTGATTTGTTTAATCAGCTGCAGCAGGATATTCAGAAATATTCTGAAATCGCAACTGAAACAAAACAGAATGTTGATTACATGCCCTACGTGGTGTCGGTGTTAACTGCCACTGAGCTGGAGCAATTGGGTATTGTTACCTTGCGCGAGGCGCTGGCCATTATACCGGGTGTGGATATGTCGGTGGGTATGGCGGGTATTAAAAATCCAATATTACGCGGATCCAATCCTTATGCCTTCGGGCAGTCAAAACTGGTAATTGATGGGGTGGCCGTTAACGATAGCCTGTTTGGTGGTTATAGTCAGTATCTGGAAATGCCGACACAAATAATTCAGCGTATTGAGGTGGTACGCGGGCCGGGTTCGTTGCTAAGCCACGTCAATGGATATGCTGGTTCTATACATGTGATTACCAAAGCTAACAGGGATGATGGGTTTGCCAGGCCTGATGATATGTTTGCTGCTACAGGTTCACATGATTATAAAATGGCCGGCTTTAATGCCTCTCATGTGCAGGGTGATTTTGAAGTTAATACCGATCTGTTTTATCAGGAACATGATCTGACATTGCCTGTGGGAGCAGATTTATTTGGTAATTCTGGTGATACTAATCAAAGCCTGGAAAATTATCATCTGGGTGTTAATGCCAGTTTTGAAAACTTCCAGCTTAAAAGCCGTTTTGCACAGAATAACAGTGGCGTAAGTTATGGTCAGTCATTTAGTTTTAGTCAGGACCCAACGGATTATCTGGATATAGGAAACAATTATATCGAGTTGTCATATACGTTTGAAATTAATGCAAAGATTAATGTCATTATGGCGCTGGGCTATTTTGATGAGAATCGGCAATTACAAAATAAAATGATGCCAGATAGTGTGATGCTTCCTGGTGGCAGATATTTTCTGGTTGATTATAGTGAGCAGACCTTATTTCAGCAGCTTGAGTTTAAAATAAATACATTTGATCAGCATAGTATAACCAGCGGATTGTTCTTATATCAAAGTGATATAGGCGATAATATTGGCAGTGCCTCTATAGATGGGTTGTTGACTTTTACCACGGCAGCTTTATTAGAGGATACGGATCGCAATTTGGTGTCGTTTTATATTGATGATCTGATTAATGTGAGTGAAAAAACGTCCATGCAAGTGGGCTTGAAATTTGATCAGTACAACGATGTTGATAATCAATTATCTCCTCGTGTAGCCTACGTTTATCGTTATGATGACGATAATATTTATAAATTAATGTATACAGGTTCATATAGAGAGCCGTCATGGCGTGAACAATATTTAATGCCTCAGCCGCTTTTTAATGCAACCAGAGATGTGGAAGAAGAAACTGTTGATGCCTATGAGGCCGCTTATATTCATAAAACGGCATTACACAGTCATATTAAGTTAAATGTTTTTTATCTGGAAAATAAAGATCAGATTCATGCTCAGAATCCGGCTAATGCGTTTGATAACAGTGGTGATGGTGAGTTATATGGTCTGGAAATGGAGTATAAAACAAGATTATTAAATAAAGATCAGTTTTATCTGAATTATTCATTTGTAGATGGTAATAATGTCGGTGATGAGCTGGCGAATAGCGCCAGGAATATGATTAAGGGATATTATATTCATTATTTGAATGACGATTTCTCGATTTCAGGATTATTCAGGTATATCGATGAAAAAGATCGTCCTGCTACTGATTTAAGAAATCCGGTAGAAAGTTATGGCCTGGTTGATGTTTCTGCTCGTTATCAGACATCTAAGTCTGATCTGTCTTATGCTTTTTCAGTAAAGAATATATTCAATGAGGAATATTTTCTTCCGTCATTAGTAAGCAGGTATCCAGGAGATTTTCAACAGGAAGGTCGTAGTGTGGTTTTTAGCCTGAAGAAGGTTTTTTAATATGGCCAGGCTGAATATAATGATAGTGCTGCTGATTGTGACTGTGTCGTCAATGGCGACTGAGTATGATCCGTTGCTATTAAAGACCCAGGCATCTATATTTCCAAAAATTATTTTACTGGATAAGGATGTTGAATCAAAGCTTGAGTCAGACAAAATTGTAATATCAATAGTGTATTCCGAAAATGATTTTGAGAATGCAATTAGGCTTAAAAATCTAATTGAGGATAGTTATAAGAAAAATCTGGCCAATAAAGTTTTATTAGTCCGGCTTGTTGATTTCAGGGAGTTTGAAAAAGAGAATATTGCAACTGCATATTATTTAATGCAGGGTGAACCTGATGTGCATAAAAGTATAACTTCACATGCGGGAAAGAACAGGCGCGTTTGTTTTAGTTATAATTATAAAGACTTCGAAAATAATGCTTTGATCAGTTTACTGATAAAGGAAAAGACATATATTTATCTCAATAAATCTGCGGTTCATGCTTACGATATAAAATTCAATCCAATGTTTTATAAAATAGTAAAAGTTCTGGAATGAAGAAAACATCAATATCAATAAAGATTACACTGGCGTTTTTGCTGGTATCTGTAGTGACCTTGTTGGGTCTTTATTTTGTTTTCTTTTATTTGTTCGAACAGCATATGCTTGAGGTCGAAAAAGACAAAGCTGCCCTGATTGCACAAACAATCGAGCCAATGATCGGCATGAATCATTATCTTGGTATGAATGAAGAAATTGCCAATATTGGTCAGCAAATAATAAAGCATAAGCAGGTGGTTGGTCTGGCTGTTACTATGGGGGGAGAGATTCTATGGAGTAGTGTCGAAAATGATAGTCGTGATCATATCCATGTTTCGTATCCGATAGAAGATCCAGTGACGTCAATGGTTATTGGTGCTATTGATTTAAGTTACACAATGGACTCTTACAATAATGCAATAAATGATGTTAAGGAAACTTTGCTTTATTATTTTGGCATGTTGTCGTTGGTTTTTGCGTTGTTTGCCATGTTTAGTAGATATTCATTAAGTCCGTTAAGTAAAATAGCAACAATTGTACAGAGATATCAGCTGGGTTCTGATATTGATTTTTCTAATGTGCGTCTGGAAACGGAAACTGGTGCGATCACAGATGCTTTTCAGCGTATGGTGGCCAATATACGTGAATATACTGTATTGCTTGAGCGGTACAAACATTCTGTTGATGAGAGTTCCATTGTTAGCAGAACAGATCTTGAAGGTCGTATTACTTATGTGAATGATGAGTTTTGTCGTGTTAGTGGTTATTCGAGAGATGAATTAATTGGTCAGAAACATTTTTTGATCAGGCATCCGGATACGCCAGATTCAACCTATGCCGAATTATGGGCAACTATAAAGGCAAACAGGATATGGAAATCTACACTTAAAAACAGACGTAAAGATGGTAGTGCTTATTATGTGAAAGCAACCATAGTTCCTATTCTGGATGAATCAGACGCTGTTATAGAATACATGGGGATTCAGCATGATATTACCCAGATTATCGAGCAGCAGGAAAGGATTTTGCGCCAGGCAACGGATATGATTACCGGGTTGCCGAATCGAGTCAAACTGGAAGAGGATCTGAAAACGGTAGTCTCGCCAAAATTTGCAATTCTAAATATCGATAATTATCAAATTATTAAAGATTATTATGGTTATGATGTGGGTAATCAAGCCTTACAGGAAGTTGCCAGGATTTTACAGGTATTTTTAAAAAATCATAATGTTACAGCTTATAAACTGGCGTCAGGCGAGTTTGGTCTTCTGGCAGGCGACGAAACAATTGACATTGATTTCTTTTATCTTATTTGTCAGCATATTGTGCAAAAAATTGAAGAGCACACTGTGAATATTCTGGATAACTCCTTTGACTTCAGTGTCTCTATTGGTGTTACTCATGATGAGAGGCATCTGTTAACTTATGCCGGTCTGGCATTAAAGCATGCGCAGGATACAAGAAAAAGCACAATTCTGTATGAATCAACGGAAAATCTTATTTATCATTATGAAAATAATCTTGTCTGGACAAAGAAAATAAAACTGGCCTTAAAAGAAAATCGTATAACTGTATTTGTTCAGCCTATACTGAGCGCGAACGAACTCAGGGTTGAAAAATATGAGTGTCTTGTCCGTATGATTGATGAAGACGATAACATTATTTCACCTTTTCATTTTCTTGAAATTGCAAAACAGTCAAAGCTTTATCATCAGATTACCCGGCAGGTTATTGATGTGTCATTTGCCGCTTTTTCAAAAATAGACGATGTGCAGTTTTCTATCAATCTGACAGTTGATGATTTGTTGCATCGTGAGACAATGGAATTCCTGATTAAGAAAATAACGGAAAGCAGTCTTGCCTCTCGGCTGGTGCTGGAGATTGTCGAGTCCGAGGGCATTGAAACATTCGTTGAGATATCAGATGCTATACATCAGTTTAAAAAACTGGGTTGTAAAATTGCAATTGATGATTTCGGTACAGGGTATTCGAACTTTTCCTATTTAATGCAGCTCAATATTGATGTCATAAAAATTGATGGTTCATTAATTAAAACTATCGACACAGATAAAAGGTCGCAGATTATTTCAACAACGATTATTGATTTTTCACGACAGTTAGAGCTGTCTACGGTTGCTGAGTTTGTACATAATGAATCTGTTCTTGATTATGTTCGGAGTATTGGTATTGATTATGTGCAGGGGTATCATCTTGGTGAGCCTGTGCCTATCGATGTTTTGTTGACTGATTCTATAGCCAGTAACTAGATTTCCACCCTGTAACGTTATCCATATCGCCCGAAATATAAATGACAAATAGTTATGTTTTGCCTTTTTGGTCGGGCACTATTCGTATACACTTCCGTTTTATTTTTCAACACTACTAAAGTTTCAGGTTTAAGGTAAAACCAGTTATGTCCACAGGGTCAAAAAAAGTTATTTTTGCTGCGCTCATTGGCAATGCTCTCATTGCTATTACTAAATTTATTGCCGCCATGATTACCGGTAGTTCCGCCATGATGTCCGAAGGCATACACTCTCTGGTTGATACCGGTAATCAGGTGCTGTTGCTGCACGGACTCAATCAGGCAAAAAAACCTGCAGATGAACACTTCCCTTTTGGGCATGGTAAGGAAATATATTTCTGGAGTTTTATCGTTGCTATTCTGATTTTTGCCCTGGGCGGTGGTATTTCCATTTATGAAGGCATATTGCATTTATTTAACCCTGCACCAATAAGTAATCCACTGGTGAACTATATTGTGCTTGGTATTGCCATTCTGTTTGAGGGCGGTGCCTGGTATTTTGCCCTGCGTGAGTTTAGTCGTGCCAAAGGCAAGTGGGGCTATATTGAAGCTGTACAACGTGCCAAAGATCCTTCTGTGTTTGTTGTTCTGTTTGAAGATTCGGCGGCCATGCTGGGTCTGCTGGTTGCCTTTTTAGGTGTTGCCCTGAGTCAGTACACCGGTTTTGTTTATTTTGATGGTATCGCATCCATTCTCATTGGTTTAATTCTGATTGGTACCGCAATCTGGCTGGCTTATGAAACCAAGAGTTTACTCATCGGTGAAAGTGCTAATCAGCATGTCGTTAAAGGGATTCGTGAGATTTTGCGGGCCAGTCCGGTCATAGAACAGGTAAATGAAGTGTTAACCATGCATATGGGGCCGGATTTTATTCTGGCTAACTTAAGTGTGGATTTTAAAAACACGATTACGGCAGAGCTGGTTGAGCAGGTTATTGCTTCACTTGATGAGAACATCAAACAGGCCTATCCCCAGGTAAAGCGCATTTTTATTGAAGCCGAAAAAGCTTCCGGGCACAAAGCAAATGCTAAAGCCAGGTTGGCGAAGTAATGTCTGTTTGTCGGCTTCTCGCGTCTACGGTTTTCATCTACCAAAATACATGAAAGCCGTTCAGTAATAACAACGGGCCGTGTGACTGTTTTTGTTATAATGCATCACAGTTAATTACTGTTCTTGCTTGCTATGGTGAGAAATCGTTAAGGCTGTTGTTTTGAAAATACATTATTCTCGTGATCCAGTCATTGACCGTTCATTACGTCACTCGGTGCGTGATGGTGCAGCCTACGCGGTGATGACCGGTAGTGGTGAAACTTATTTTTCTGCATTTGCTGTTTTTCTCAAGGCATCTACGGCCCAGATTGGCTTTCTGGCATCGGTGCCAGCATTGCTGGCTTCGTTTGCACAATTGTTATCTGCCTGGCTGGGGCATCTATACGGTAACCGCAAAACCCTTATTCTTATCGGTGCAGGTTTGCAGGCACTGATCTGGATTCCGATGATGCTATTACCCTGGCTGGCCACCGACTATCGCGTTGAAATATTCATTAGCTGCGTTATTTTTTATTACGCTTTTGCCAATCTGGCTGCGCCACAATGGTCAAGCTTAATGGGCGAACTGGTCACTGAAAAAAAACGTGGCCGTTTTTTTGCCCGGCGAACACGCATTTCCAGTATGACGTCTTTTATCGCTTTGGTAATGGCTGGTTTATTGCTGCATTATTTTGATAGCGCCACGGCGACCAGGACAGGTTATTTAATTCTGTTTGGTATTGCGTTTATTTCACGGCTGGTATCATTTTATCACCTGGCAAAAATGTATGATCCTCCCGGCCATGTGGCTGCTATTGAGGTTCCGGTTGAGCAACTGACCTGGAAGCAGTTAAGGCAATCCCAGTTTGCCGGGTTTTCCATGTATTTCGCCCTGATTCAGTTTTGTGTCGCCATCGGTTCGCCTTTTTTTTCCATTTACCTGTTACGTGATCTGGGGTTTAGTTATATTGAATTTATGGCCTGTACGGCGGCAACAGTGTTAATGCAATTTCTGACGCTCAATCGTTGGGGGCGTATTTCGGATATTTTTGGTAATCGGATTATTCTGAGTCTTTGCGGAAGTCTGATACCGTTCGTGCCGTTTTTATGGTTGTTCTCGCCTAACTTTTACTACCTGCTGGTGGTGCAGGCTTTCGGGGGTATGATCTGGGCCGGCTTTAGTCTGAGTGCCAGTAATTTTCTCTATGACCTGATTCCGCAGAATAAACGGGCTACTTATATGGCATCCCATAATGTGTTGGCCAGTGTGGGTGTTTTTTGTGGCGCTTTGCTCGGCGGTTATCTGGGGTCTGTGTTGCCGCAGCAATATAATCTGTTCGGCATCGAAATCCAGTTTATCAGTCAGCTGTACAATATTTTTCTACTGTCTTTTGTGCTTCGGCTAATAACATCGTTATTACTGATTCCGCGATTAAAAGAAACTCGTCGCGTTAAACCGGTCAGCGTCAGGCGACTGGTGTTCAGAATCGTGCGCTTTAACCCTTTATCCGGTTTTAACTTTGAAATTATCAGTAGTCGTAGCAAAGGTCCCTGATCATTAAAAAATTTAATGCCCTTATTAATTGTCGTTGACGTAAGTCAATATTCTAATTTGCTTATGTCCTATTCTATTATTAACTAAGTGGGTAAATTGAAGCATTCAATGGCCACTGTATAAGCCTGACGTGTACTGGAATGGCATGTTTTTTAGCAACAAGTAAGTCGCTGTTTCGGGCAACGTAAAAATATAATAACAATGGGCAATACGCTGGCTAAGCCGGGTTTAGCGTAGTATCTGAATTTATAAAAAAGTTTATCAGGGGATAGCAATATCCCATTAATGATTTTCTAATGTTATCCCTAATATGGAGGGAAGCGCCATGAATTATAAGATACAGTCCCATCGTTTGATGATGGTCCTTTTTGCAGCAATCCTGAGTTTGGCTGGTTGTGCGGATGATGGTAAAGACGCAGATCCAGCTGTTCTTGCGGCATTGCAGGCACAGGTCACTGCTCTGGAAGAAGCTCAGGCAGCGGCGGCACTGGATGCTGCGATAAACGTCGGCGCCGAATCATGTGCGCTATGTCATACCGGTGATGGTTCGATTGCCCTGTCGGGTGCCGGGCATCAGGCGGAATATGATAAGTATAATAACGCCAGTGCCTATGTGCTGACGATTACAGGTGTTGTGAGTACCCCTCAGGGAACTTCACCTGAAACCTATAACTCAACTATGACCTTCACCATTACTCATAACGGATCAGCCTATGTTGATGCGGGACTGAGTGGGCTGGCCCAGAAGAGATATTATGCGTCACTTTACGACAGTACGACTCGAAGATTTAATTTCGCTTTCTCTTATGCAAATCCAACAGCCACAGGCACTCCAGGTGAATACACTGTAACAGCAACAGGCAAAGATTTTGCTCCAGAGTCTTCCAATGCCCAGGTCTATGCCTACATTGCGGCTGGCGCACTGGATACTGAAGGCATGACCCTGTATGAAGATGTCGCCAACGCGGGTTTGGCCTTTGGTGATGCGAATACCTATGTGTCCGCTGCCAATGTAACCGCCTGTGAAGGCTGCCACGGAACGCCTTACATGAAACACGGTTATCGAGCTGCTCAGGTAGCTGGTCTGTCGGATTTTGGTGGTTGTAAGAGCTGTCATGTCGATACCACTAACGGTACTCATCCAGACTGGCAGTTGTTAGCCGATGATCCTGCGCGTTACGCAGAACTCGATGCACTGGCTAAAGCCTGTCCTGATACGAGTTGTGATTCGATCAGGGAAAATATGACAGCTGATGAACTTTCCAAGTATGCCTATACACGTCGTATTATGAATGACGTGCATATGTCTCATAACATGGAATTTCCTTATCCACAGGAAATGTTTAACTGTGCCACCTGTCATGAAGGTAAGTTGACCGGTGCATCAGGTGTGCTGGCAGATACAAACTATGAAGCAGAAACCTGTATTAGTTGTCATGCAATAGATAATCTGGAAGCCAAAATGCTGGCCACAGCTTTGGGTGTAACCGTTCACCAGGGTTTCCTTGATGCGGGTAACTTGAAAACTCAGTCATGTAATGTATGCCATTATGTGGGTGGGGCAGGTCCTGCGCTGGTTGAAATTCATACCGGGTATAATCCTGAAATTTATGCGGATGCAACAGGCCTCAAATTCTCCGATGCCTATATTGCAACAGTTGATGATGCATCTTTTGATTCAGCGACTAACATTCTTACCATTAACTTCAGTGTAACCGAGGTTACGCCAGTGTCAGGATTTGCGGTAGACACTGTCGTACCCACTGTGCTGGTAGGGCTGTATGGTTATGACACCAAGCATTTCATTGTAGCGCCACATGGTCGTGATGCAGACCGTAACCGCTTATTGGAATTCCCTATCGACGGCACAACCGTGAATCCACGCTTCGAAATAGTGAGTGCGGCTGGCGGTGCCTGGGAAGTAACAGCAGATTTGTCAATGTGGGCTGACATGATTGCTGAGGGTGCAATCAAGCGGGCTGAAATTGGTTTCATGCCTGCTTTGGGTGTTAATGGTCCATTAGATGTACGTAATGGAACAGGTGAATACGCGGATGATGTTATCCGTGCAATGGATGCGCCTTCCAGAACGTTTGATCTGACTACTAATGCATTTGATGATGGCTACTACCCTGATGTGGTAAAAGTAGATGGTGGCTGTAATAATTGTCATGATGCACTGGCAACGACTTTCCATTCCGGAAATAGAGGCGGCAATATCAAGATCTGCAAGATGTGTCATGAACCTTCTTCAGCTGGTTCACATCTGGAAATGCAGTCAAGATCGATTGACTCCTATGTTCATGCGATTCATTCATTCCAGGCCTTTGACCCAGGTGATATTGATTTCACCGATCCGGTTGCAGCACTGGAGTATGAGCATCATGTGAATCATACCTATCCTAACTTCACCATTAAAAACTGTGAATCCTGCCATAACCCAGGTACTTATGATGTACCGGATCAGTCCAAGTCATTACCTGGTGTGCTGTCAGGTTCTGATAACGTAGCGGACAGAAACATCGGTACTGTACCCAGTTATGTTACGGGTCCTGCTTCAAGAGCCTGTGGTTCATGTCATCGAGCTGACATGATTAATGCAGATGATGCTGCTGCTCTTGGTGCATTTAATGGACACACCAAGACATTTGGTTATCTGGTTGAGAATGGTGACAGTATCTGGGATACAATCGTTGAAAAGGTAATGTCAATGTTTTAACAGTATGTGAGTGAGAGCGAGGCGGGCGAAAGCCTGCCTCGCTTTTTTTATGTCAGTGAATTAATGTGGTTGGCATCTGGTAGTGGTGCTGCTGAAGTTGTAAAAGGTAACTATGCCTGATTTATAAAATCAGGTGAATGTTTTTGAAATATATAATACAGCTATTGCTGCCAGGTAACATAAGATAAATATTAAAATATTTCTTTATCAGATAATGGTTTCTGAAGAATCAGAAGAGTGAAATGAAAGTTATTAATGACTCTGTTTGTATTTGGACAAATAAATCCTCTCCATATTAATAAGGATTTATGAGACTGTTTTGTAACTGCGTGTTAATAAAATGGTTGAAATACTTTAACCACCAATTACAGACACCCAGAGCATAGTGAATACAGATGCAACACCAATCACCGCAATTGCGGCAATTACGCAGGCAACGCAGACATTACCAAATAAACGAGTTGACATATCCATAACGCATCTCCTGTTTTCATTTGAATGGTTCTTACTACATTTACAGTATTTCGCTGATCATCATAAAATGTCAAGAGTCAATTTTAATAGTTGGAAGAATATGAAAGAGTTAGTGTTGATTAATCTTATAATAAAAAAATATTCTAAAATATTTATTTATTGTTGGGTGGTTCAATGGGGTATCAACTGGCGATTATAATTGATTTTCTGAGAATTAAATTGATGGGGTTGATTTAGGATTTAGTTAAAAAAGTTGATGTATATTAACATTCTGGTTGTTATGGTTGTTGTAACGTAATTAAACAGGGTCTGGTTTGTTTATGATGAGAGTAAAAAGTAGGTTATAGAATATTATACAGACCAAGGTCGACATGCTAAAGAAGTAATATCGGATGTTTGGTCAGCTGTGTAAATTAAAAGGATGAATTGTGTTTTATAGCGATTGAATTACTCAGGTGATTGTCCTTTAGTTAATCAACGGGAGATAACTGTGATGGCAGTTAGAGGTTTTAATTATATTTTTTACCCTGGCCTGTTAATGATTCTGTTTTCACCGGGTACATCAACGTTTGCTATAGAAAATGTCCCCGACCTACTGGCGCAATGTTATGACTGCCACGGTCAGCATGGTCATAGCGATTCACCTGAAATGCCCATTATTGCGGGTTATTCAAAAACCTACATCATGGATACGATGACAGAATACCGGCATAGTGAACGGCCCTGTCATGAGACTCGATATCTGACTGGGCCACGTAAAGGGCAAACCGATGATATGTGTCGCGTTGCCAGAGAACTTTCAAGACAGGAAACGGAAATTATTGCAGACACTTTGTCCAAAGAAACATTTATTCCCGCAAAACAAAAATTTAATGCAGAAAGAGCGGCCCGTGGACAAAAGTTACATAAGCGTATGTGTGAAAAGTGTCATGAGAATGGTGGCTCATCACCGGATGATGACAATGGCATTCTTGCCGGGCAGTGGACTCAGTATGTGCGGCATCAGATGGAGGAGATTGAGACTGGTCGCCGCCCTATAACGAAAAAAATGAAAAAGCAATTTGATAAGCTCGACATAGAAGATATAGAGGATCTGGTTCAATACTATGCAAGTTTGCAGCAGCGCACTGAGTAATAGCGCAGCTAATAACATTCGACTTTTTATAAATACACAAAATCCTGACTAAGGCGCCTTGCAGATGCCTGGAGAAAAGAATCAGCAATATACATCAGCTTTAGGGAAATACCTATGGCAACGGCCAAATGTCTGGTGGCTGATAGGTGTCCCTGTTGGCGGCTTATTGATGTTTGTTATTGGTATTATGTGCTGGACGGGATTTAATCTGATTCTGGATGAGACGAATAAACTGGAGTTTTGTACCAGTTGTCACGAAATGGAACAGGTATTTAAAGAATATAAGACTACTGTACATTATAAGAATCCCAGTGGTGTACGGGCAATTTGTTCCGATTGTCATGTGCCACGCCCGTGGCTATACAAGGTTAGACGCAAAATACAGGCAAGTAATGAAGTGCTGCACAAGTTGCTCGGTAGTATTGATACGCCAGAAAAATTTAACAAAAAACGTTTGCAGCTTGCAGAGAATGTCTGGCGCACAATGAAACAGACGGATTCCCGGGAGTGTCGCAATTGTCACAGCTTTGACACCATGAAGCTTGAAGATCAGGATAGAAGTGCACAGAAACGACATTCACCAGAACGGCGTACAGAAAAGGATGAAACCTGTATTGATTGCCACAAGGGTATTGCGCACGAATTGCCAGAAGATTATGACGGAGAATAAATAGATCACACTCACCGCAGTTATTGTCAGTGAGTGTGATTATTTGTTAATGCTTGCATTAAAAATGCCGCTGCTTAGACGTGAAGTAATATAATGATTCTTTAATTAAAACTGGCAAAATAATGAATCAGATTTTCTTTGTCGGCTTCACTGAGCTTGTCGTATTTAGTTTTCATTTTTTTCGTCATAGGGCGGTCGCCCGAGGAAAAATCTTTAAACTGTTGTCTAAGGTACGGTGACCACTGGCCTGCCAGAATACCTGCATCATCAGCAGCGGAACTGCCGCCGTTTTCATGGCATTTTTTGCATTCTTTATTCTGGACGATTTTCCCCTGTTCTGCCTTGTCTGCGTCGAATGACTGTTTGGCGCGTACAAAGGGTTTGCTGGCAAAATAATCAGCTACCAGTTTGCTGTCTTCCTCAGACAGGTCGGCGGCAATTTTGCACATATCCGTAGTCTTGTCTTTATCCGGCCCGGTTTTGATTTTTATTTCCGGACAGGGGCGTTCCTTGTTTTTGTATGTTGTCATCGCGTCTATGAGATAGACAGCAGAGTTGCCACTGATAATGGGAATGTCAGATTCTGTGCTCGCACCATCCTTACCATGACAACCTGCACAAGGTTTGACTAATTCGATGATATCGGAAGCTGCTGCATTACTGAGGTTCGTTGTGGCCAGACTAATTGCCAGACACAACAATGAAATATTTTTACCTGTGTTACGGATCATGGTTAAGTCCTCCAAAGGCAAGGTAATATTAAACTTTATAATACTAATGCTAATTAATCTATTTTTATTATGCTTCCTGTATTAACCAACTCTTATCTAGTAAATTGCCCACAGTTAAATATTAGTTTGTTATTTTGGCATCTACGACAATTACGGGGTAAAGATAGCCATAACCATAGTCTTTATTCAGTTCAAGTTTGCCTTCAATAACAACAATATCATTTAGCCTGGCAGTGTCACTACTGGTGACGGTGAGGTCATCCCCGCTACTGTTATCTTTGATATGAAGCCAGTTCTTATTCAATATATTGGCAGTAAACTTGGTGACCTGTCCGCGTACCCGTATTGTTTTCCCGGCAAGATCATTTTTATCACTGTGCACTTCGGCAATTGTCTTGCCGTCTTTGGCTTTTTCAAAGGCTTTGATGGGGTGCGTTGTTATTGCGGTTTTTTTCTGGCTGAGTGATGCTGGACCTGTGGCCGGTTTTTTGTCACCTGTAAATGTGTTAACAAAATAGATTATGTCGAAATCACGATTCAGAGCTTTGCTGTGAAAATTTTTCATTGGCATCACGGTTGGAATGGTTACCATATCGCCAGCTTTCAGTGCTGTCACAGGACCAGCTGCCCAGACTTTCTGACTGCCGGTGTCAACATGAACATAGGTATAACCAGAAGCATCCATGGTCTCGGTAACCTTGCCGTAAAGATTATTGCTCGTCATTTGCGGATTTTGTTTGGCTGGATTTAGTTCGGCAAAGGCGGAATTGAATATGCCTGTCATGGCCAGGGTAAAGCTGGAACATAGAAAAAGGGTTACCAAAGCATTTGAATGATGTTTCATAATGAAATTACTCATGGGTTGAATTTAAAATAGATGCGTTACGCAATTTGAAAAGTGTAATTATTTGACAGTTTACTCTATTTCAGGTCAACAATTTAGATCTAACTTTAAATTAAGTCAGAATACCGGAAAATTAGTTTCAGCTGATATTGAGTTCAGGCGGGTTTGAAATTATTAAGGTCAGATTCGGGTTTTCTACCATTAAAAACCAAATCCAAAATTTATACCATAGAGATAATAATATTCGTCTCTGTCCTGCAGTATGCCCTGATGATCATTGATGTCGATTTTCATCGCGCCCCAGCTAAGGCCAAGGTGAGCAGACGCTCCCAGTCCAAACTGCAGACCAAGATTGGCCTGTGCGATGGTGCCCATGACATCATGTTCAGTAGAGCCGGCGAGAAAGTTCATGCTGAAATAACTCGGGTTTGTGCTGGTGGTAAAGCGCCATCTGAGTACAGGTCCCAGCAACCAGTAACGCCCCTGTAATCGCTGGCTGAGTAACTGGGGAAGTTGTAAGTCGGCATGCCCCAGTTCAATGCTAATGCCGACATCTGTTAAACCATCACGAAACCCGGTCATGTATGTCAGGCCATCGAATTCTGCATACTGATTGATAGTGCGGGTGATGCGGCTCGAGGTGAGTGAAAATTCGTTCCAGTAACCACAGGGTCTGAAACCGGTGGCTACATCAAACATATACTTAAATACGTACAATACCCAGACGATGACTACAATGGTGCCGACTATGACAAACAGTATGGGTGCGTTATCGTGATTGTTGCCCGGGGTATTTCTGAGAACATCGCTACTGATATCGAGCATGATATTAAAGGACTCCTCATCTGAGGATATGCCCTGGTTATCACAATCATGGTTCTTTTGAGTATCCGGTTGCTGATAATAGGTTTTAGATGACGCTGCGTCATTCAAAGCCAGGGCCGTTGGGTTCTGGCTATATCCCCGGCTACGTAACTGTTCTGCCAGCCGTGGATAATCTTCCTGGGAAACCTGTATCACATGAGCATCCGGATAGCGCTGGTAGAGCATTTGTGTATCCAAGGGTTGAATGCTGTTTTGCTCAACAACACCTGCATGACTGAAATGTGTAAAAGTCAGGACGAAGCACAGGCAATAGGAACAGATTTTGTTTAGTATGTCATCGTGGTGTCGCTTAATCATTGTCATGATTGTAGCTAGCCAGTGACCGATTGTCTTCAGTTCAGGAGGCAGATATATCTGAATGAACTAACCGTCGTAAGATTTGATCTAGTTAATATCAACTCAAACCCGTTCTAACTATAGTTAATGTACCCAATCTCAATAATGATAGTCAGGTAACAGTGTGTATCAGGGTGAATGGTTTAATAGCATTACCCATCTGCTGGGCGCTGTCGCGGCCCTGGCGGGTTGTGCTGTGCTGGTGGTGTTTGCCTCGCTACAGGGTGATCCCTGGAAAATTGTCAGTTTCAGTGTTTATGGCAGTACGTTGTTTTTGCTTTATCTGTTCTCGGTGCTGTATCACAGCCTGCGCGGTGATGTGAAAAACATTTTTCGACGGCTTGATCATCTGGCTATTTATTTATTAATAGCCGGTACTTACACACCCTTCACGCTGGTGACCTTGAATGGTAGCTGGGGTTGGTCAATCTTTGCAGCTGTCTGGGGCCTGGCATTGGTTGGTATGGTTATAGAGTTTATTCCACAAAAGAAAAGAATTATTCCTGTCATCATTTATCTGGTCATGGGCTGGATATGTCTGGTTGCGCTTAAGCCTTTATTAGCAGCATTGCCGATGGCGGGTTTCTGGTGGTTACTGGCTGGCGGGTTGTTTTATACTTTCGGTGTAATCTTCTATGTATTTGATAAAAAAGTCGTTCACTTTCACGGTATATGGCATTTATTTGTACTGGCGGGCAGTGCCTGTCATTATTTTAGTGTGTTGTGGTATGTGTTGTAGCTGCAAGAGCAAATGACAGGGTGAAAAAATTAATGTTCGTGTAAATAAAGCCAATAATCATTTTGTATTTGTTGTTAATAAATTAAGACTGTTCCGTTATTTTAGATCATTCTCAAGTATAATTATCCGATGATGTATGCGTCTAAGACTGAAATGCGCTGGAGATTGAATAGATCATTAACTTACCGGCAGCTTTAAAGCCAGTTCTGGCTGCAAATGTAAATGTACCTGGCTGCAGATTATAACAGGCAGCGTTGATAATCAGGGAAGCAGTATTTTCATTTACAAGTATTACCCGGCACGGATGGTTACCTGATAACATTTAATATTGTTGTTATGGAGAGGCGTAATTTTATCTGTTTATTTGTTTGAGAATCTGTTTTGGTTATGAAAATTCATTTACTTAAATTTGTTATTTTAATTACATCTTACATGCCATTAAAGATGGCGCATGTGATTGGTGTATTTATTGGCTGGATTTACCAGATCAAGAACAGCAAGATGAAACGTGTCGCAGAGATTAATATCAAGCGATGTTTTCCTGAATTGACTGCCGACCAACAGCATCGTATGTTGCAAAAAACATTAATTGAAACAGGTAAGTTAATCAGTGAGATGGGCATTATGTGGGGCAGGCCAGCAGACTCTGTGCTTGCGCTGGTAAAATCCACAGAAGGTGAAGATCATGTTCGTAGTGCTATCCTCGGTGGAAAAGGTGTGTTACTGGCCATGCCTCACACGGGATCCTGGGAGTTGGTGGCGCTTTATTGTGCAAAACATTTTCCGATGACAACGTTATATCGTCCACCCAAACTTAAGGGGTTTGATGCAAAAATTCGTCAGGCCAGACAGCGAACTGGTGCTGAACTGGTGCCTACCGATAACAGCGGGGTACGTGCTTTGTCGAAAGCCCTTAAAGAAGCCAGGATGGTTGGACTGTTACCTGATCAGGAGCCGAGTATGGGTAATGGTGTATTTGCGCCGTTCTTTAATATCGCTGCATATACCATGACGTTATTGCCCAGGCTGGCTATCAAATATAATTGTCAGGTTATTTATGCCTGTGCAGAACGTTTACCAGCAGGCCGTGGATTTAAACTGGTGTTTAGATTGTCGGCAGAAAGTTTTGCAGACAAAGATTTGCATCAGGCTACAGAGCTTATGAATAAGGATGTTGAACGGCTGGTGCGAGAATGCCCGGAACAATATCAGTGGATATATAAGCGTTTTAAAACGCGACCTGAGCACGAAGCATTGATTTACTGACGCTATTTTTATTGCCCGTCATCTGCTTGTGGATGACGGGTTA
>JAOUMX010000114.1 GCA_029881275.1 Gammaproteobacteria bacterium
GAAATCCAGACAACACAAGACCAGGAACAACAGACTTATAGTAAATATTTAGATGACAAAGAATATGGCAGTGAAGATTTAGTACAAAGCATATTAGACGGCACATACAAAAGCAATCGCACAGAAGGTGTCAACAACGATCAGATAGAACAAAGCGACAATAACGAAACATTAGCAACATCTAACGAAGATGCATCAGCAATTGAATATAATTCAGATAAAGAAACAGAAGACAAATTATTTGAGCCTAATAGTCATACTAAAGAAAACATCAGCAAAGAAGAACCCATAGAACCGGCCAGCAATGAGAAAAATATATTTGATCACATAAACGACTTTAATCAATTTTTAGCTTCTGAAAAAACATCCAATACCGACGTTGATCAACTTAAACAAGCCCCTTTTACGCCAATAGACAAGCCAGACACCAGAGAAAGTGATTTTACTGAAACCAATGAGTTCGATGAAAAGACAACACCATCAACAACACCAATACCTGATTTATTCACCGAAGAAACATCTATCACTAACGATAATCAGTTCAAAGAAGAATCCTTTACGCTGACTGACAAGCCGGACACTGGAGAACATAATTTTTCTGAAGCTAATGAATTCAATGAAAAGATAACACCTTCAATAACACCAATACCTGTTTCATCTACCGAAGAAACATCTATCACCAACGATGACGAGTTTAAAAAAGAATCTTTTACGCTGACAGGCAAGCCAGACACTGTACTACAGGATTTTACTGAAACCAATGAATTCGATGAAAAGATAACACTATCAAGGACGCCAATACCTGATTTATCTACAACTCTGGAAAAAAGCATACCCCCTGCCAATCAGAGCACAGGCCGAATACCACCTGTTAAAAGCAAATCATATAAAACAGAAAGCATTTTAATGCTAACTGCAATTACTATAGTAGTGATAATTTTTATCTTTAGTGATATTAATAACAAGGAAACCACTGACAATAAAACTACTAATAATCTGCTACGTGATCAGATTCACTATCAATCTTCAGAGAAAAATAACGTATTAGAAAAACAGACAGAAGAACTTTCCAAATCAAGTTATAGAAGTAATGAAACAAATAAAAAAAGGGAAAATATTTATAATCCTGAATCAAGTTACTCAGCTCACACAATACTTAACAAAGAAACAAAAGCACAAAACAATTACGAAACACCCCCACCCGCTTATTTTGAAACAAGCCAGGAAGATGAAAAATCCGGTGAATCCCTGAATGACAAAGCAGGCAGTAGTAATACAGAACCATCCGTTGCACAAAATGATATCAATCAGGAGGTAACGACAGATAAGGAGACTGCCCAGACTTACCTAGAATCACAGGAAAGCTCAGAAAGTGCCCGCAAGGAAATAGATGAAATAGAGCCTTCAATGCAAGTCCATACTGATGTATCTCCAGAAGAATATAGCGACACCACCCAGACTTATCTGGAATCACAGGCAAGTTCAGCAAGTACTCGCAAGAAAATACATGGTATAGAGTCTTCAATGCAAGTCAATCCTGATGTATCTCCTGCAAAATATAGCGACACCGATCAATCGAGGACAGTTACACTGAGCGACGCAGAGAAAACCTATAGCGGAGAAAACACTGCAATTGAATCCTCTACACCAGCCAGTCATGGAATGGACACAGCTAACTACAACAGCACTATTCGAACAGAGACTGACTCGCTGGAACATTTTGTAGACAGCAACATCGAAATAGCTGAAATTGAAGTAATCAATCAGTTTGAAACCGAAATAGATACAACACCAACAGATGAAAAAAATGATGCCATGCATGATAAACCTGCTCCACATTCGATTATGCATAATTCATCATTACTTCAGGGAAAGCCCTACTACTGGGCTCTCAATCTGAGCTCCATTTATAATGCAAAAGAACCCGCTGATGAAGTGATTAAATCACTACGAAACAAAAATATTCCTGCTGAAATAAAACAAATTCTCATCGAGAAAAAAGTATGGTACAGAATTCGCATAAGAGGCTTTGAAAACAAACAACAGGCTATAGACTATATGGATATTATCAAGGAAAATACAGACATTAGGAAATACTGGGTAAGCAAAATAACGCCCGGACCAGATAGTGACAAACCAGGCAACCCAAGCATAATGAGCCAATAACTATAACCTGAGGCAATGAAAATAAAAAAACAAAAACATTATAGATCAAGATCAAATATTTTATCCTTGGATTACTTATACTCAACTTATATAAATAATTCATCTATATTCAAAGGAAAAGAATAATGGGCGCGACTACTGAAGACCAGAAACATGAATATTTATCCCCCATGGATGTTGGTGACTTACTTGGCCTATCACCAATCACAGTCCGAAAACTGGTTCAGGACAAGAAACTAAATACCGTAGAAAATATAGGCGGATTAAAACGTTTTTCTTTAGAAGAAATTGAACGTTTTGCCTGTGAAAATAATATCACCCTGATCCAGCCAAAAGATGAATATACACGAATCCTGATCGTAGACGATGACGAAATTCTGACAGCCTTCATGACAGAATTACTAAGCCCCTATGGGCATAAAATTAAAACCGACTATGCCAATAATGCGGAAGATGCACATGCAAAAATAAAATCCTTTAAGCCGCATATCATACTACTTGACATCATGATGCCAGACTTAAATGGCATTGATATATGCAATCTATTAAAACTCTCACCATTATCAAGAAGCATTCGAGTTATCGCAATAACAGGATCATCAAACAATGATGATATCAATTCCATATTGGAATCTGGCGCTGAAACCTGCTTACAAAAGCCGGTTGATAAAGACCAGTTACTACAGGCCATTGGTATAACATTATAAATATAATACATTTAATCCTGACAACATACATACAAACATGATAACCAGAAGAGCACTGGGTTTATTAAAATAACATTCTTAACAGAAAATATTGCCACCATGGTCATTTATAACTGATAATTCCCTATCTTGCCGATAGTCTCTTATCATGACACAACACCTCATATAGTAACTATCATTCAAACACATACAACTAACTGCAAGCAATAACCATGACAAATAGACTAGAAACAAGGCTTCTGAATTATTTTTTATTAATTGCTATGGCCGCAATCATGATTGGCATTGAATTCTTTTTTGAAATGCAACGAGATGATCTAATATATGAAATTTGCAGCATATCAGATCAAAGCAGCATAACAGACATCAAACCAACAACAGAAAATAATACATCCCCTGCTCTAACCAAGCTCCGAAATAAAATTGTAATTATGTTTGCTCTTTTAACTATTGTTGTAGCCATTGTAATGACCATGTTTATAAAAAACATAACAATGCCATTACAAAAAATGGCAGATGTAGCCAAATCAATAAATGAAGGAGACCTGAGTCAGGTCATTGAAATTAACAATCAGGATGAAATCGCAATGGTCGGAAAGGCCATTAATGAACTAACCAGTAATCTACAGGAATGCGCGACTTTCACCTATATAACTGCCAATCAAACACTTGAAAAAATAAACGAACTGGATAGTAAAATTAAAGAGAATACCCCACTAAACAATAATGAAATCAGCGAAATAAAATATAGCCTGGAATCACTGATAGAATTCGCAGATTCCTTCCAGTTATTACATACAAATGTAGATAATCATGCTTGAATTAGGTTTATTCTTTAGCGGCATTATAATTTCTTCAGCCGCCATGGCAATTGGCATAGGTGGCGGCATCCTGTGGACACCATTGCTTATACTGGTCTATAAATTATCACCACAGGAAGCTATCGCCACATCATTACTAATCCAGGTTATAGGCATGGGCAGTGGATCAATAGCCTATTATCGAGCGGGCCTGGTCAAAACAAAATTGTCACTTATTTTCTTTTTATTTGCTCTACCCGGTGTCATCATTGGAAGCCTGATTACCGTAAAACTGGCAGAACAAACTGTACAAATGGCTTTAGGTATTATGTCCATGATGCTGGCAATTTTGTTCGTAAATAATCGAGATGAAGCAATCGAAAATACTTCACGTGCCTATACCAGAAAAGATATTGCACACATATTACCCATACCTGCATTTTTTGGCTTTACATTAGGCACCCTGTCATTAGGGATTGGTGAATGGCTTATACCTGCCCTTCGAAGCAAATTAAAACTTGGTATGGCTACCTCTATTGCAACAGTCATACCTGTTATGTTTTTACTGGTAATCGTTGCATCAATAATACACTGGAGCTTTACCAGAGATCTGCATTTAAATTATTTTATCTGGGGAGCATCGGGAACGTTAATTGGTGGCCAGATCGGCGCGCATATTTCAAGACGACTTGATGAAAGAATACTTAAACAAAGCTTCATTTACATCATGACATTAATTGGTATACATCTAATCTTTCAATCGATCTAACTACCCAACTCCAGATTAGTTATAGTATAAAACTGTTCACTATAATTAGCCCTTTAATATTTCTACTACTTTTCTCAATAAATCACCTTCTTTAAATGGCTTGGTAATATAAGCATCAGTAGCACTCATTTTACCCTTTACTTTATCCATTAAACTGTCTTTTGAAGTAACCATTATAATTGGAAGATGTTTGAATTTGGCATTATTTTTTAACAAATCGACTACCTTATATCCATCAATACCCGGCATGATCAAATCTAAAATAATTAAATCTGGAATTTCTTTTTCAAGCTTTCCTAAAGCATCAAAACCATCTTTAGCCTCTAATATCTGATACCCATACTCAGCTAAAGGTTCTGCAGCTGCTCTGCGTGCAATTGCACTATCATCAATAATAAGTATTTTTTCGCGAAATCCGGCAGCATTCGTTTGAAATCGAACAGTACTTTCATGCCTACCTGGTGCTGATGGTTGTCCTACTGATGTTGATACAGCTGATCCCGTACCACTTCGTGGAACCTTAGCACCATAATAGGAAAAGAATTCCTCATTGCTAATTCGTGATGAACCTGCACTAACAAATCCTTCATTACTGCTCTTTTTATCTGACTTCTCAGGCCGGAACATAAATCTGATTTCATTCAACTTATCAAGTTCAGGCAATACCTGCATACCTTTATAGGCACCGTAATTTATCGATACAATCTGCGCATTCTCGATAATCAGTTTACCCCAACCATCGTTATCGCCCATAATGACAATACTGCCATTCATATTATTCTGAATATACTCAGTTAAGGCCTTAACAAAGTCTTTTATGGTTTGCTTATGCTGCACAACTGACTCCAATCATGTCCATAATTCTCATTATTTTCCCTGTGGCAGATTAATATATACCTTAGTGCCTTTACTTTGCTCACTCTCAAGCCAAATCCGACCATTACTGTTTACCAACAAATCACGACACAGGACAAGCCCCATACCTGTTCCTATTTCACCAGCCGTTCCGACACCTCTGTGCTGTTCACCCACCTGAAAGATATTTTCCATTTCCTCTGGACTCATACCGACTCCCTGATCCTTAACCACGATAGTTAATGAGCCATCAACATTCGAACACTCAGTAAATATATCTATTTGACTTTCTTTTTGACTGAAAGATACCGCATTTGACAAAATATTGCGGGCTATGATTCGCAAATACTCATCGTCGACAAAAGCCATCTGATCATGTTCAATATTATTATTGATTATTATTCCTTTTTGCTTATTCTCCTGCTGAATTTCATCAACAATTTCATTAAAAACAGTATAAACGGCAATCACCTGGGGATTAGCTGGTAATTCATTATTCTGTAGTGCCGACCATTTTGTTAAATTCTGAGAAATAGCATCAAGGCAGTCAGCCGCCGAATAAGCCATAGAAATATAATCATGCAATAACACTTTATCGAGCTCTTCAGAGGAATCATTCAACATCTTCAGAACAGATTTCAGAGCTTCAATTGGTGTTCGCAGATCATCTGCAATAATCGATACAAATCTGTTTTTAGCTGCAACATGCTGTTTAAGCTCCTGCTCCTGATGCCTTAATCTCAAGTGAGTACTTACCCTGGCTCTAAATTCTTCAACATTAATTGGCTTAGTAAGATAATCAACAGCGCCCACATTAAAGCCCTTAATCATGCTTTCAATATCATTTCGGGCGGTAAGAAAAATAACCGGAACATCGGCTTTATCAGGCATTTTCTTTAGTGTTTCACATACCTGGTAACCATCCATTCCCGGCATCATAATATCCAGTAGCACAAGGTCAATGCTATTGTTACGGCTTACCTTCAGGGCCTCCTCTCCATTTTCCGCCTTTAGAATGTTGTAATCACCACCAGCCAGGAAACCATCGAGTAGCTGCAGGTTAGAAGGATTATCATCTACGGTCAGAATAGTTGGCTGTTTATTAATACCCATATATTTTCTCTATACCTGTTGTCTAATTTGCAATTTACAGCAAAATCAAACAGTCATTATTTAACACTCATCTAAATTTTTGCTTAAATTAAGCATATATTAGATCAGATAAAAACTCCAATATTTTCTTATAAATCAGTCAAATACATGATTCTTATTATAGATCACATATCATAATTTTGGGGGGGATACGAAACAATATAAAATTAATGATTAATAGAAATTATGCTTTCCACAGTTGATATATTCTCCAAAATAGACGATCTGGCAAACTGATCATCCACTAGACCACTGATATCTGTATTTTCGATCATATTAAACTTTTTCATCAAATCAGCCATAGACTGAAGCTCTGCAACAACAGGCACGAACTGATTGAACACAATGCGATCTCGAGGCGTGGTCATCGCATACTCGACAAGACTTTCTGACTGATTCCAGTAACGCGACGCAATTTTTATTGCCGCATTACTATTCTTCTGAGCCCATAATCCAGAACGTGCAGCACTCTGCACCAGCTGCTGTACTATGTCAGGTTCTTTATCAATAAAACTCTGTCGAACAACCATCAGGTTACATATAAATCCAGGCCATAGATCCTCAACATAATTAACAAGACTCGCATCACCACTTTTAAGGGTTTGAGCCGCAAAAGGCTCACCAACAAAATAAGCATCCAGTGCCCCAGAAGATAATGCCGCAGCCATATCCGGCGGATTCATTTCTACAACATTAATACTACCGGTAAGACCTTTCTCTTCAATCAATTTCAGAATACTCAGATTATGACCCGAATAGCGCATAGGAACAGCCACTGATTTACCAATCAGGTCATTCAGATCTTTTACTGCAAGACTCTTCTTTGCAACAAATGTACTCTCATGGCGATTACCAATATAAACCACCTTTACATCCTCACCCTGTTGTCTAAGCACGATAGATAAAGGCGCAATTATAAAAGCAGCGTCAATCTGTCCATTACGTAATGATTCAGCCATTTCAGCAAATGAAGAATACTTCATAGCCTTGTAACGAATATTACCAGTGGTTTTACTGACATGATCAAGAATAGGTGCAGCCAGATTTGTAACGACAGGCATATAACCTAAAGACACAACCTGGCGCTTACTCGTTTCAGTATTAAGCAGAAAATGCATATAGGAAATAAAACATACCCAGACAGTCATACCTATAAAAAGGGACCAGATAACAGGTATATTTCTAAAAAATCTAACTGATTTATGCAACATAGCTAACACCAAGTCTCATAAATACTTCGTCACGCAAATCTCTCAAACCAGGTTCTTTTTCAATATTGCGTGGTCGCGAAAAATCCAGTTTACGTTCCATAATTACTTTTGCGGGTCTATCGTTCATAACAATAATACGATCCGCCATTATCAAAGCATCATCAATAAAATGGGTAACCATGACCATAGTTTTACCAATAAAACTATGCATATTAATTACTTCTTCGCGTATTTTTAAATGTGTAAGGTAATCTAGCCCGGTAAACGGTTCATCCATATAAAGGACATCAGGGTTAACCGCAAGTGCCCTGCCTAATTCGGCTCGCCGTTGCATACCACCAGAAAGCTGACTAGGATAATAGTGCTCAAACCCGGTCAACTCGACCATATCAATATATTCCTGAATAGTGTCTGCTTTTTCGACCTCATCAACGATATGTCGCAAACCTAACTCAACATTCTGCCAGACGGTCATCCAGGGTAACAGCCCATTTTGTTGAAAAACAAAAACGTGATCAGGACTGGTTTTAAACGTTTCTTCACCATCAATTAAAATTCTTCCTGAAGTAGCATGATCAAAGCCCGCCATAATTCGTAACAGGGTAGACTTTCCACAACCGGATGGCCCGAGTATACAAACCATTTCGCCATCTTCAAATTCAAGGTTAATATCATCAAAGACACTAACAATAGCGCCCTGCTTATCAGGGTCACTGGTATCACGACGCAATCTACGCTTATTTACATAACTTTTGCTAAGCTTTTCAATTCTAATATGACCCATGATCTACCTTCATTATTGATACTAACGCGCTGCTGATGCTATAGGCTCCAGCCTGCCCAGCTTATACATAATGACATCAAGCAATAATCCAATAACACCAATAATAATCATTGCTACCATTACGTAATCCATACGCAAAGCATTTCTTGAATCCAGAATCAAATACCCCAGCCCAGACTGAACAGCTATCATCTCAGCCGCAACAACCACAAGCCAGGCAATTGCAATAGTTAAGCGCAAGGCTGTAACAACCTCTGGCACAATTGCCGGCACAACGACCTTGGTAATCATTTCAAATCGAGATAAATTGAAATTTAGCGCAACCTGAAAATAAATAGGATTAATTGACTCAACAGCTATCGCTGTTGCAACCACAATAGGAAAGAAACTGGACAAGAAAATCAGAAATATAGCTGGTTGATCACCTATACCAAACCAGAGCATAGATAAGGGTATCCATGCCAGCGGTGAAATTGGACGCAAGAACTGAATAAGAGGATTAACCAGAAACTTTATAGCCTGTATTCGACCTAACAAAATACCAAGAGGAATACCTAATAAAGCCCCCAGATAAAAGCCG
>JAOUMX010000115.1 GCA_029881275.1 Gammaproteobacteria bacterium
GATGTTATCCAGGTTTATACCGCCGGAGGCTTCCAGTTCTGTCTGTTTGTTTGTTATTTTGACCGCCTGTTTGAGTGTTTCGATATCAAAGTTGTCGAGTAACACTCGTTCGACGCGGGCAGCCAGTGCCTGTTTCAGCTCATCTAAATTTTCAACTTCAACTTCAACGGGTAATTCAGGGCTGTTAATACGTGCTGCTTCTACGGCCGCTTTAATGCTGCCGATACTGAGGATATGATTTTCTTTAATCAGAATGGCATCATACAAGCCCATGCGATGATTTAAACAGCCACCACAGGAAACAGCATATTTTTGCGCCAGGCGTAAACCGGGAATGGTTTTGCGTGTGTCGAGTATGCGTGCGCCTGTGCCGGCAATGGCATCAGCATATTGTCTGGCAATGGTTGCCGTACCGGAAAGGGTCTGTAAAAAATTGAGTGCGGTACGTTCACCGGTTAACAGTGCACGGGTAGAACCGCTTAAAGTACAAATTTGCTGATTGGCAATGACGGCATCACCATCATCCAGATTCCATTCAATAAAGATTTCACTATCAAGTTGACTGAAAACTTCTTCAAACCAGTCCACGCCACAGATAATGGCGTCTTCTCTGGCAATCACAGATGCAATACTGTAGTCATCTTCGGGAATCAGTTTGCTGGTGACATCTTCCATGCCGACATCTTCAGTCAGGGCAATGTGTACACTTTCTTCTATATAACTTTGGGGAACATGCATGGCGCTAAGTATAGATTGCAAACAGGAGTGTGAAAAGTAAAAGCATACGGGTTTGAGTTATTTATAGAAATAGTTTATTCAAATACCAGTCGTAAGCCTGCAAATTGATGGCGCTGTTCGGCTGTTGCGTAGTTTCTAAAAGACGCACGCCGGATTTCGGGACGAGTATATTGGCTTGCGCCTTTTAGTACATAATGCTTGTTATCAAAGCAGGATTCAGTTTTATCACCGGGGAACGATTTGAAATTCTGATAGGGCTGTAATGTGTTGGCGCACCATTCCCAGACTTTGCCACTGTTTTGTATGCGTTCCAGTTTCGCATAGCTCTCCCATTCGAATTCGTGGGGTAGCCGTGCATTGGCCCAGTGGGCAAATGCACTGGCTTCATAATAACTTAGGCCGTAGACAGGCGCATCGTATTCAAGTGTGAACGGCCCCTGCTCATTAAGACCATACCAGTCATTGTGTTTATTCAGGCGCCAGTGTTCCGGGTGGTAAATATTCTTTTCTTTTAACCATTGCCAGGCATCTGTCGACCAGTGGTTGTTATTGTCATAAGCACCGTCCTGCATAAATGCAAGGTATTCAGCATTGCTGACCGGATGCATGGCAATACTAAAAGTATCCAGCTTAATGATGTGTTCAGGCTGTTCGTTGTCATACGCAAAAGGTTGCTGGCCGCCTATTTCATAATTGCCGCCTGGCATCTGTTCAGCCTGTATGGATACCGGTCTGGACTGTAACAGGGTTTCGGGCATGAAGTCGGGATTTTCTTTTTTATGGCCTATTTGATGCAGGATCATTTGCATGTGTTCATAATGCCGGGCGTAATGTTGAATAATGTAATTTTGTATAAATTCATCTTTGAATAAAGGATGCTGGCTTAACGGTGGGGTCATTTCAATGAGCAGCAGATCGTTGTTATCCTGCTGTTGCCGGGTGTCAGTTAATAAGCGTTCGATTTTTGGTAGCTTTGAGCCACGTTTATGTATCGGACAAAGCTCCGGAGTGTAGAGTTTCTTTAGTTTTTTTGTATATTTGTTATTGTTCTGAATAACTTCGTGTAACCAGTAGTTTTCAATGAACAGGCAATGTCCAAGATGCCAGCCAATTGGACTTAGCTGAGAATGAAATTGTGTGCGAAAGGCTGTGTCGTCAAGGGTTTCAACCAGATGGCGGATTTTGTTTTTAACGCCGCGCATGCGGATCATGGTGGTGATTGAGGTGCTCATCAGCTTGTTATCTGGCTTTGTTTGCGAGTTCGTTTAATGGTTTATTCATAAAGTAGTCATGAAAATTTAATAATCTAATTTTAATCTTGCGCCTGTTATAAACATTACAGGATAACAATATGAAATTCTATATTAAAGAATGGAGCGATTCTCTGTTTTCATTGATGACTGATGGTGGCAGATTGCTGGGATATTTTTCATCGATTGATAAAGCTATGAGCGCCTGTGAGAAATGGTACAAGTATCATGGTGATGAAGTTCAGTTTGATGTTGCTATCCAAAGTTACAAATCGAATAATAATCCCATCGCGGTAGTTTACTAGTTGTCATCATTTGGCAGTGGTTTAAAGTATTTTGACAAATATTTTAGAGTTGCGTTGAGTGTTATAGAGATTCTGTTTTTCAACAGGCAAATTACTGATCTGATCTTCAATAAATCCTCTTTCCTGAAACCAGTGTGCAGTGTGCGTAGTGAGTATAAATAATTTATTGATACCTTTGTTGTTGCTCTGATATTCCAGATGTTTGAGTAATTCATCACCACGACCCTGATGACGATAGTTTTCGTGTACTGCAACACAGGCAATTTCGGCAATGTGATCTTCATAAGGATAGAGTGCAGCACAACCGATAATCATGCCGTCACGTTCAATAACAGTAAACTGTTTGATTTCCAGTTCCAGCTGTTCTCTTGATCGCCTGGTTAAAATACTTTCATTTTCCAGTGGTTCAATCAGTTCCAGTATGCCACCAACATCATCTATATTGGCTTCCCGAATACCTTCATAGGTTTCAGTGGTAATCAGTGTGCCATTGCCGTCACGGGTATAGAGTTCGAGTAGTAAGATGCCGTCCGTATTGTGGCTGATGATGTGTGATCTGCGTACGCCATGTTTGCAGGCATTCAGTGCGCTGGTTAAATGCAGTTGGGTTAGCTCATCATTGCAGTTTTGTTTAACCAGGTTGTCAGCCTGTAATATACCCAGTTGATGGACAATTTCACCGGTTTCATTTTTGACGCCCGATGCGTCCATCATAAAAATTAATTTATCGGCATTCAGTGCGATGGCAACACTGGTGGCAATATCCTCGGCACGGCAGTTGAAGGTTTCACCTGAAGGGGAGTAGCCCATGGGTGAAAGTAAAACAATATTGTTGAGTTGTAACTGTTGTTTTATGGCTTCGCAATCAACTTTTCTGACATCACCTGTATAACCAAAGTCGGTGCCATCACGAACACCATAGGGTCGGGCGGTGACGAAATTACCGGAAATCACTCGCAGTGAAGCGCCAGACATGGGGGTGTTGACCAGGCCTTTGGATAACTGGGTTTCGATATTGACCCTGACCTGACCAACTGCCTGTTCAACACCCTGTAAAATATTTTTGCTGGTAATTCTGCGGCCACGCTTGAATTCTGATTTTAGACCGAGGGTTTTTAACTGGTTTTCAATTTGTGGTCGTGCGCCATGAACCAGCACCAGTCTTACGCCCAGACTGTTTAACAGGGCAATGTCATGAATCAGATTGGCAAAGCCCGAGTGCTCAATAGCCTCACCACTGATTAACAGGACAAAGGTTTTGCCGCGATGACTGTGAATATACGGTGATGATGCGCGAAACCAGTCGACATATTGCTGCAGAGTTGAGTTCAAGTTTACGATCCGTCTGTTTTTTTATTTATTCTGCCACAGAGATACGGAGTGCGCAGAAATTTTATTGGTTAATGTTATGACAAATCTCATCGATTCGATATTGCCATGGTTATTATTGAATACAGAACTGATATATAAATTTATGTAATAAATCCAGTGTAGGCTGAATTCGATTTAATTCCAGGTATTCATCTGGCTGGTGAGCCTGATCGATATTGCCGGGTCCGAGGATCAGTGTTTCCATTCCCAGTTGCGTGAGAAACGGGGCTTCTGTGCCAAAAGCTACGCTGCCGGATGTATTACCGGTCAGTTTTTCAGCGGCTTTAACCAGCTCGGATGTGGCGGCTGTTTCCATTGCCGGTATGCCGGAAAATAATGGAAAAGTTTCCAGTGTAAAGCCATGTTCAGGTATGACTTTTGATAATCGCAGGTTTAGCTGGTGACGTAGATCATGTAAATTCATGCCGGGTAAAGGGCGTATATCAATATGTAATTCACAACTGCCGCAAATTCGATTCGGGTTGTCGCCGCCGTGAATATGTCCCAGATTGATGGTTGGCACCGGCACTTCAAACAAAGGGTTTGTATATTGCTGTTGTAATTCCGTACGCCAGCGCATGAGTTCACCAATCACTTGATGCATGGCCTCCATGGCGTTGTGCCCCAATGCCGGATTGCTGGAATGCCCCGCCAGTCCAGTGATGCGAATGGCTTCCATCAATATCCCCTTGTGCATGCGAATGGGTTTCATGCCAGTGGGTTCGCCAATGATGGCATAGCGTGCCCGGGGTTTGCTAAGTTCGACCAGTGTCTTGGCGCCTTCCATGGTGGTTTCTTCGTCAGAGGTGGCCAGGATAATTAAGGGCCGTTTGTAGTCTTCAGGTTTAAACATGAGCGCGGCTTCAATGGCCAGAGCCAGAAACGCTTTCATGTCTGATGTGCCAAGACCGTATAAACGATGGCCAGTTTCGGTGAGTTTAAATGGATTATGCTGCCAGCGATTTTCATCATAAGGTACGGTGTCTGTGTGACCGGCCAGAACTAAACCGCCATCGCCTCGACCACGGGTAGCAATCAAATTACTTTTGCCCTTGTTAACCGGTACTATTTCAACCTTGAAATCGAGGTCATCTAGCCAGCTGGCCAGTAAATTGATCACTGGCTGGTTACTCATATCCATGTCGGCACGTGTGCAACTGACTGACGGTGTTTCAATCAGCTGTGACATCATTTGCATGAGGTCTGGTTTAGGTTTCATTAGAATCGTATCGTTTCATTGGTCAGCATGGTGACACTGTGTAACTGGCATTGCAGTATTTCATTGCGTAAGGCCTCAATGGCTTCGGGTCGAGTAAAGCTTTTTCGCCAGGCCAGGGCTACTTTTCTTGATGGGGCTGTTTTTTTAAATGGGATCATGGTGAGTAGTTTTGACTCGGACGATTTTCGATTGGCGCTGCTGGGTAAAACTGTAATGCCAGCGCCGGTGGCAACCATGTGCCGAATGGTTTCCAGTGAAGATCCCTGTAAGGTTTGTTGCATATTACCGGATGTTCTACAGTCGGGGCAGGCCTGTAATACCTGATCACGAAAACAGTTGCCAGGACCGAGTATTAATAAATTTTCCGAGGCCAGTTCAAGGGTTGATATGGATTTACGTTGGCGCCATTCCGCTGTGTTGGGTGCGGCCACAATAAAAGGCTCTTCGTATAAGGTTTGTGTCACTATGCCGGGGTGGTCAAAAGGCAGGGCAATGATGACCACATCAATTTTGCCCTGTTTAAGTTGTTCTGTCAGTGAGGCGGTGTAATTTTCTTCAATTAACAGGGGCATACCCGGTGCCCGTTTATGAATACGGGGAATAAGTTCGGGTAGCAGATAGGGTGCAATGGTATAGATGATGCCCAGTTTGAGCGGGCCGGATAAGGGGTCCAGATTTTGATGGGCGATTTGTTTGACATTATCCGCTTCTTCCAGCGTTTTCTGCGCCTGTTCGATAATACGTTCACCCAGACTGGTAACGCGAATTTCATTGCGCGCACCACGTTCAAAAATTTCCACGCCCAGTTCGTCTTCCAGCTTTTTGATGCCCAGGCTAAGGGTTGGCTGGCTTACATGGCAGGCAGTGGCAGCCTGACCAAAATGCAGGTGTCTGGCGACGGCGACGATATAGCGAAGTTCAGTGAGTGTCATGGCTCTTTGATTGAAAATATCTATTAAAGTGATTGTAATAGACAATTTGTTGGTTTTCATTAATTAGCATACAATCCCGCCGAATTTGTATTGTTATTGGAGAATAAAATGAAACAATCAATGGTGATGATCGGTCTGTGTGCCCTGATATCAGTGACCACAGCTCAGGCTAATATCTGGCAGGCTTTACCGGAAAGTGCGCCTGCACCTGCAGATAATCCCACTACAGCAGCGAAAGTTGAGCTGGGTAAAACCCTGTATTTTGATCCCCGTATTTCCAGCACAGGTACTGTCTCCTGTAACTCCTGTCACAATGTGATGGAAGGTGGTGATGACAGTCGTCCTAATTCAATGGGTGTTAATGGACAGACCGGTGGGCGTGGTGCGCCGACTGTCTGGAATGCGGCTTTTTATTCAACTCAGTTCTGGGATGGTCGTGCTAACACGCTTGAGGATCAGGCTAAAGGTCCGATGACAAACCCGATTGAAATGGGGATGAAAAATCATGATCTGGTGATGCAGCGTGTTCGTAAAATGAGCGGTTACCAGGAGATGTTTAAAAAAGCTTTCGGTGATTCGGCTATGACTATTGATCAGGCAGCCAAAGCCATTGCTGCTTATGAACGTACATTGATTACACCGAATAGTGCTTTTGATGTTTATGTAAAAGGCGACAAGAAGGCACTGACTTCTGCGCAGGTAAACGGTATGAACCTGTTTGCTGATCTGGGCTGTGTATCCTGTCATTCAGGCTCTGCATTTAATGGCCAGGCAGAGGTTAAGGTGGGTACACCTGTACTGATGAAGTTCCCAACTTTTGCTGATAATGATTATGTTAGCAAATATGACCTTGCCGCTGATAAAGGCCGTGAAAATGTAACGGGTAAAGCTGAAGATAATAATCTGTTCCGTATACCTACTTTACGTAATATTGCGGTAACCGCTCCTTATTTTCATAATGGTGCAGTGAAAACACTGGACGAAGCTGTGAAAGTTATGGCTAAAACCCAGTTAAATATTGATTTGAGTACAGCGCAGACAAATGATCTGGTTGCATTTCTTGAGTCATTAACCGGGCCATTCCCGCAACAGACGATGCCTCGTTTACCTCTCACGCCGGGTAAATCGATTGTTGTTGAATAAGTAAATAAAAAACCCCTTCCAAGAAGGGGTTTTTTATTTCTGCTTTGTTTTAAGTTTTAAAAAATTCTGCCGATAACCTGATATGTGTTCTGGGATGATGAAACGGCGAGCCAGGTTCGTTTAAATTTTCTGTAGCAGTGTGGCAGGCTTACAATATTATAAATGACGGCATGAATGTTATGTCCAGTCGCAAAAATATTTATAAAGGGTCTGAACGTGACTGTGTTTTTTTATACAGGAATATATCTCTCTGCTATATTTAGACAATTAGAAAAAACCATATGAAATGAGTCAGTCATGTTGAAATTAATTTGCAGTTTTTCTTTTATCTGTAACAGTGTGCGAAATAAATTATTGTTGATCACCGGGGTGGGAACCTTGTTGGTGATGGCAGTGATTATTTTTAGCCTCTTGTCTAATATGACAAATAATACCCGGCTGACAAATATTGTTAATGGCGAGCTGGCTGACAGGGCAAGGGTGCTGTTTCTGCAGTCGCAATTTAAAAGCCAGATCCAGAGCTGGAAAAATGTTTTACTTAGAGGTCATGATGCAGACGACCTGAACAAGTACTGGGAGCGTTTAAATAAAACCCATGAAGATATTCAGCAAAAGGGTGGTGAGTTATATGAAGATTTGATTAACAATCTTCATGGTGAACATGATGCCAATTTACTGGCTGAGTTTCTGCAGTTACATGGTCAAATGCTGGTAGCCTATTCAAGGGGTAAGGATTTATTCGTATCCAGTGGTTTTGATCACAAGACAGGTGATCAGTCGGTTGAGGGGATAGATCGCAAGCCGAGCAAATTGCTGGAAGAAATTGCGCATAATTTGACGGCGTCGTCTGATAAGTTGATGAGTAATGTGCTGGTAGATGCTCAGGAAAATCTTAAAGTTGTAATTATCAGCCTGGTTATTTCGGTCATTCTGTCCCTGTTTGTGTTTTTGTTCATGATTAATAGTTCCATTATTAAACCGGCAAAACGACTGGTGGCTAATCTGGAAAGAATGGCAGCAGGTGATTTTACCGGTGAAATAGAGATTAGTTCGAAAGATGAAATCGGACAAATTGCACAAAGTGCCTCCGATGTTCAGCGTGATGTCGGTATGATGGTAAGAATCATCAATGAATCGGTATTTAAACTATCCGTATCGGCTGAAGAAATGGCACATACCACTGAGCAGTCAAATCAGGCCATGATGTCACAACGTCAGGAAACTGATCAGGTGGCGACGGCGATGAACGAAATGACGGCGACTGTTCATGAAGTCGCACAAAATGCACAACAGGCAGCCAGTTCTGCTCATCATGCTAATGATGAAGTCAATACAGGGCAGAAAGTTGTCAACGATGCAATACGTGAAATTGGTTCTCTGGTGCAGAAAGTCGAACGTGCGGCGGATGTGATTCATGTGCTGGAAAATAATTCTGAAGAAATCGGAACTGTACTGGATGTTATTCGCAGTATTGCGGAACAGACTAATTTGCTGGCCTTGAATGCGGCGATTGAAGCTGCCCGTGCAGGTGAGCAGGGCAGGGGTTTTGCGGTCGTGGCAGATGAAGTTCGCGTACTGGCGAAGCGTACTCAGACCTCGACAGAGGAAATCCAGCAGATGATTCAGAAATTACAGTCCGGCGCCAATGAGGCGGTTGAGGCTATGGATGAAAGTCGTTCCCAGGCCGATTCAACTCGTGCTACGGCGGCCAGAGCGGGTGAGGTATTAAACTCGATTACTCAGGCGGTGATGAGTATTAATGATATGAATACCTTAATTGCCAGTGCGGCTGAAGAGCAAAATGCGGTTGCTGAAGAAATTAATCGTAATATTGTTAATATCAGTCACGGTTCAGATACCGCTGCTGAAGCTGCGCAGCGATCTGCCATCGCCAGTGAAGATCTGCGTAATCTGGCAGAAGAACTGAAGCATGCCATTTCAAGTATCAAATTATAAGGCGCATATCTGCCAATT
>JAOUMX010000116.1 GCA_029881275.1 Gammaproteobacteria bacterium
TGTAAAAAAAACCGATCTGGAAAAACGGTGTGGCAGTCCGAAAACACAGGGCATTGCCGGTCGTTATCGTAGCTTAACAGCCGATTCGGAAAACTCACTGGATCAATTGCTGTTAAAAGATAATCTCTTATTGTTAATTCTGGATGGCATACAGGATCCCCATAATCTGGGCGCCTGTTTGCGCAGTGCCGATGCCGCCGGTGTCGATGCGGTGATTGCACCCAAGGACCGTGCCACCGGGTTAACACCCACTGTGCGTAAAGTGGCCTGTGGTGCTGCTGAGTCAGTTCCCTTTATTCAGGTAACCAATCTGGCGCGCACCTTGAAACAGCTTAAGGATGCCGAGGTCTGGATCATCGGTGCCGCCGGAGAAGCGGATACGGTTATTTATGATGCCAACCTTACCGGTAAGCTGGCCATTGTGATGGGCGCAGAAGAAAAAGGTCTGCGTCGTTTGACCAGGGAAAACTGTGATTTGCTGGTTAAATTGCCCATGGCTGGTCAGGTTGAAAGTTTGAACGTGTCAGTGGCAACCGGTGTCTGTCTATTTGAAGCGGTCAGACAAAGACAGTAAATGAATAGACTGGCGTTAGTGATACCGGGTTTGTTAGGGCCTATGCCTGAACTTGAGCAGTACGAACATGTCTCGCCTGCCTGTCCGGTTTTACAAAAATGGCTGAGTTCTGCAGAACCTGTCGTCACCGGCGCCAGACATTATTATGACTTGCTGGCAGATCTGTTTGGTATTCATCCGGAGTATTCCATTACGCAATTATCTGCACTGGCTGATGATGGTGAGTGTGCGCAGGGATACTGGTACCGTGCTGATCCGGTTCATTTTAAGGCGGACATAGATCATGCCATTATGTTTGATCACAACAGGCTCGCGATTAGCAACGCGGACGCCCAGGCATTAGTCACTTCCTTTAATCAACACTTTCGTGAGGATGGTATCGAGTTACGTGCGAGTCATCGACATCGCTGGTATCTTGCATTTAAGACACCTCTGGATATTCAGACGACCTGGTTAGAGGATGCGATTGGGCGAAATGTGAATCACTTTCTACCCACAGGGCCTGATGCCCTGAACTGGAAACGATTGTTAAACGAAACCCAGATGTTATTTCACAATCATGACGTTAATATTCAGCGTGAAGCAAAGGGGCAGTTGTCCATTAACAGCCTCTGGCTCTGGGGTGAAGGTCAGGAACCCCGATCGCTAAATACCCGTAACTGGGACTGGGTGATGTCAGAGGAAGCCGTGGCCAAAGGTCTGGCATTATGGTCAGGTATCAAACAGATTTCACTGGATACACAGCATGACAGGTTATCCTTACCCGATGGTAACGGCATGATTGTACTGGATCAGATGATGGGCCCAACCAGTTATGGTGATGTTC
This sequence comes from Gammaproteobacteria bacterium, assembly GCA_029881275.1. Classification (GTDB taxonomy): domain Bacteria; phylum Pseudomonadota; class Gammaproteobacteria; order SZUA-229; family SZUA-229; genus JAPHQX01. Next base: position 1,401 of record JAOUMX010000116.1, read on the forward strand.
AGGCCTGGTTTGATGCGGTAGAAACTATCTGTGAGCAATGGTTTGAAAAGTTGCACCGTTTATTCATAACGAAACAGATTCAGTGTGTTGAATTATATTGTGCAGATGGTCGTATGTTTAAGCTCACGCCTTTCAGTTTGCTAAAATTCTGGCGTAGAAAAAAGCCGGTTGCTCAATATGTGAGCCTGCAATGAATAAGCGTTCAATTTATCGTCATCAGAGTGCGATTTCCGAAGACATTGCGCAATCGAATTTACATCCCGTTCTAAAACGCATTTACAGTAATCGGGGTGTGTCAAATTTAAATCAGGTGGATTATTCACTGGAACATTTGCTGCCACTGGATCAGTTGAAAGGTCTGGATGATGCAGTCTCGATTCTTAAAGACGCGGTTATACAGAATAAAAAAATTCTTATTGTTGGTGATTTTGATGCCGATGGTGCAACCAGTACTGCCGTGTGTTATCGGGCATTAACGATGCTGGGATTGAATAATATTGCCTATCTTGTGCCTAACCGATTTGATTTTGGTTATGGTCTAACGCCTGAACTGGTTGAAGTGGCTAAAGACTATCATGCTGATGTTCTGATCACGGTTGATAATGGCATATCCAGTCTTCAGGGGGTTGCAAGCGCAAAACAGTACGGTATGCAGGTGGTGGTTACCGATCATCATCTGGCTGGCAAACAACTGCCGAATGCCGATGCCATTGTGAACCCCAATCAACCGGGTTGTGATTTTCCGAGTAAACACCTGGCCGGTGTCGGGGTGATTTTTTATGTCATGCTGGCACTGCGTCAGGTGATGCGTAACGACCATCTTTTTAATGAACTAAGACCTGAGCCCAATATGGCGGTGTTACTTGATCTGGTGGCGCTGGGAACCGTAGCAGATGTTGTGCCACTGGATGAAAACAATCGTATTCTGGTGCGCCAGGGATTAAAACGCATTACTGCAGGTAAATGTTGTGTAGGCATTCAGGCAATTTTAAAAGTGGCCGGTCGTGACATTGACAATATTGTCGCCACAGATCTGGGATTTTCTGTTGGTCCAAGACTCAATGCAGCCGGTCGCCTGGAAGATATGTCGCTGGGCATTGAATGTCTATTAACCGATGATATGTCTCGGGCGATGCAAATTGCCGCTGAACTGGATGAGCTTAATCGTAATCGTCGTGTTATAGAGCAGGATATGCAGCAACAGGCAATGATCACGCTGGAACCGATATTAAGTAATCTGGGCAATGAACAATTACCCAAAGGGTTATGTTTATATGATCAGAGCTGGCATCAGGGTGTGATTGGTATACTGGCATCACGTATTAAGGAAAAATTTAATCGGCCTGTGATTGCTTTTGCGTCGAATGGTGATGGTGAAATTAAAGGATCAGCACGTTCCATAAAAGGGCTGCATATTCGTGATGCACTGGAGGCCATTGCGACCCGATATCCGGGGCTGATTATTAAATTTGGTGGTCATGCCATGGCGGCGGGTTTAAGTCTGGCGGAAAGTAATTTTGAAAAATTTCAGCAGGCGTTTGTCGAAGAAGCTGATAAACACCTGGATGATAAGGCTTTGCGTGGCGTGATCGATTCCGATGGTGAGTTGTGTGCCGCGGATATGAATTTACAACTGGCTGAATGTTTGCGTATGGCCGGACCCTGGGGACAACATTTTCCGGAACCGGTTTTTGATGGTGAGTTTGAGGTGGATAACTGGCGCGTTGTCGGTGATAATCATTTAAAAATGCAATTACGCAGTGCCGATTCTGATGATGTTATCGATGCAATTGCGTTTAATACGTCAGTGGAACAACTGACATCAATAGAGGGTTTTATTCGTGCAGCTTATCGACTGGATGTAAACAGTTTTCGAAACAGGAAAACCGCTCAATTGATTGTTGAGTATTTTGAAAGTATTTAAATAATTTGTCACAGAGTGATAGCGTTTTAATAAAAAAGTCATACAGAGTTCCTGATGTATAAAAACAGCTGTGACCTCTGTGATACGAGTTTTAAAAAAACTGGAGAGTAACGTGGGACTTAACCCATATTCAATTATACGAAAAATATTGTTCATGCTGGATGCCGAACATGCGCATGAAGTGGCGCTTAAAAGTTTAAAAATAATCCATCAGTTACATCTGGGATCATTATTTTTTGGACGTAAATATCAGTTGCCTACCCAGGTTATGGATATAGAATTTCCTAATCCCATTGGACTGGCGGCGGGTCTGGACAAGAATGGTGATTATTTTGATGCACTGGCTGACTGCGGCTTCGGTTTTGTTGAAATTGGTACCGTAACGCCGCGACCACAACCCGGTAATCCTCAGCCACGATTATTTCGCTTGCCTCAATCGGAAGCGATTATTAATCGCATGGGATTTAATAATAAAGGCGTGGATTATTTACTGGAACAGGTCAGGCAGACACCTTATAACGGTATTCTGGGTATTAACATCGGTAAGAATTTTGATACACCGGTGGAAAAAGCAGTGGACGATTATCTGATCTGTCTGGAGAAGGTTTATCCTTATGCGGATTATGTGACGGTCAATATTTCATCACCTAATACCCCCGGCTTGCGCGATTTACAGCATGGTGATGCGCTTGATCAGTTGTTGCTGGCGCTGAAGCAGAAACAGAAAGCACTGGCGCAGCAATCAGGAAAATATGTGCCGCTGGTTGTTAAGATAGCACCGGATATAGGTGATACGGCGCTTCATCAGTTAGCCGATACCTTTCTTCGTTATGACATTGATGGTGTTATTGCCACCAATACCACCTTGTCACGCAATGGCGTTGAAGGCCAGTCCTATGCCGATGAGCAGGGGGGCTTGAGCGGTAAACCGGTGAAAGATAAAGCGGACCATGTTTTGCATGAGCTGGTCTCCCATCTGAATGGCCGGATTCCGGTGATCGCTGTGGGTGGTGTTTCCTCTGCACGGGATGCGATTCATAAATTACATCTTGGCGCCAGCCTGGTACAGATATACACCGGTTTTATTTATCAGGGGCCGGTTCTGGTACAGGATTGTGTACAGGCCTGCATCAGGGATTTCAGAAATTCCTGATAAATTGGGTGAATTATCAGGTTGGTACCCTGAATTCTGGAGATGTCGCTTAAATACAGCCGGTATCAGACGCGTATCAGAAATTCCAGAAAATCCACATGAATGTCGGCAGGTAGTATCTGTTTGGCTACCGGGTGCAGGTCTTCCTGGGATTCATTTAAACAGGGAATAGTATACGTCTTCTGAACACGGCGATGGGCACCGCCATGCTGGTCGGACTGTATGGCGGTACTGTGGTCTATACACATAAAGACCAGCGCCGGCCCCTCTTCGAGGACTTCAATAAGCTGACAACGAGAATCATTAACGCTGACTTCGATACCAATTAACTGGTGCAGATGATGAAGCATGGTCGCCTTTTCCTGCAAATAAAGTCTATAAACATTATCATATATTGACTCTGATAACATAAATTAAGGTACATCAATGAAGTGGAGATTAATTAATCGTCAACCGGTGTTTTCCGGGTTCTTTAAAGTTGATAAATGTCAGATTCAACATGATTTATATGCCGGTGGTGAAATAGAAATCAGTCGTGAGTTATTTCATCGCGGCGATGCGGTGGCGGCACTATTATATGATCCTGTAAAAGACAAGGTAGTGATGATTGAACAATTCAGGGTTGGTGCCATTGCTGATGAACAGGGCCCCTGGCTACTGGAGATAGTGGCCGGTGTGATTGAGGAAGGTGAATCACCCAGAGACGTTGCCAGGCGGGAGTGCCTGGAAGAAGCGGGTCTTGAAGTGCATGCTTTTGAGACTATACATACTTTTTATTCCAGCCCCGGTGGCTGTTCAGAAAAGATTTTTTTACTCTGTGGTCTGGTTGATAGTGATAAGGCCGATGGTGTTCATGGCCTGCCGGATGAAGGTGAAGATATCAAAGTATCAGTAGTGGATTACGATGAAGTGAAAAATCTGTTAGGTGCGGATCAAATTAGTTCGGCCATTCCAATTATTGCCCTGCAATGGTTGCAGATCAATCGTGAGCGATTGCGTATCGAAAGTTTTGTTATGTAAGAAAATGCGAATAAAGCATAACAATGCCTGTGCTTTTGAAGGTGTCGGTTACTTTCCGGTGTATCAGCTATTTTAAAATGACAGTACCCATATTGCGATTTAGCTTTGTTATTCAGGTTCAGTCTAGTTCATGTTTATCACTCCAGCGGGTTAGGCCTGTTATTATGGCCTGAGAGTTATCAGCCTTTGATATATTCTGCCAGATGTATCTCTTATCTTTGTTATTCAGCATAAAGCAACTACATTTCTGTCATCCCGCTTGACGTGACGCGTAGTGGAAGGATCTTCATACTACCTCCAGTATTTATATTCATTCCTGCTCGATATTCTTGCCGCCTTACTATTCGTTCAGGGTTGACTACAGGTTAAGAGAATTACTGCTAAACTTGAAAGAACCTCTCCCAGTAAAGGTATGATTTTATGACGAATCGGATGTACAGGGGCGTGCTAGGAGCATTGCTGCTGATTTGCCTCTATTTTGATTTTACCTGGCTAATGTATGGCATTATTACTGTGCTTTTCTTTGAGGGAATAACCAGTCTTATTGTGCCCAAACTGGTTGATTTGTTTGGCAGGCTTGTTGCTCCCGGCAGTTCATTTTTTGAATATAAACCAGAACCCTGTAGTGTTGGCAGTCGTTTTGGTTTCGAGTCCGAACGTTGCTGGCGACTGGTAGTGGGTTCCATGCTGTTAGTTACTTATTACTATTACGATATGCTCTGGTTTTTCCCCTGGTTCATGGGCTTTGCTATTTTTGGTGCAGGCTTAAGTGGCGTATGCCCTGTATTGCTCGCGATTCGTTGGGCAGGATTTAAATGAACAATCTTTCTTCTCGTTCTACAGAGAATCAGAAAGATAAAATCACCTTTACGTTGCCAACGAAAATTACCGGTATCGTCTTCTGGGGAATGGTTCTGATTGGCTTTCTAATTTCTGTTTATGTATTAAATTTAAAAGAAAGTGAGCTGATCAGTAACTACGAAAAGCAAACAGCGGCACTGGTTCATGAGCTTGAAGCTTTGCTGGATCATGAGTTTCAATCAAATATTGCCTATGACATGAGAAAAGTGCTGTTGCAAGATTCATTATGGTTACAGGAAAAATATGATATTAAGGCATTTGAATTTTCTTTTGGCGGTGAAAGATATGTGTTTGGTGATATCAAACCTGAATTTAGAAGTATAAAAAGTTCATTACATGTTAAACATGATAATTATCTTGAAGCGACCATTGTTGTCTATATGCCGGGTCTGAAAGAATCCATTGCCGATCTTAGAAAAAATATGTTGCTATCCATCGGTTCACTGGTGCTGTTGTTTGGCCTGGTTTTGCAGAAAATTCTGTACCGTGTGCTTTCATCTCCTTTTATGAATATGGTTGATTCAGCCGAAGCTTTTATTCAGGGGGAAACGAAGGTACGTTTTGATGAAAGCCGTGAGGATGAATTTGGTTATCTGTCACGTTTTATTAATAGAGCATTAACCTCATTGTTAAAGCATCAAAGTGAACTGGAAAAATCAAAGCTTGATCTGTTCAAGGAAAAAGAACGTGCTGAAGTGACACTTTATTCCATTATGGATGGCGTCATTACGACTTCAGATGATGGCCGTATTCAATATATGAACCCGGTAGCAGAACGTTTATCTGGATGGACCAATGAACGGGCGCGTGACATACAAATTAACAAGGTTATAAAAATAGTCAATGAAGATAATGGTGAACGATTAAAAAATCCGCTGGAACAATGCCTGGAAAAAAATGAAATCAGTCGTCCTGAGGGGCATTCTGCATTGCTGCGAGCAGATGGTGAATATACCTCTATAGAGGTGTCTGCTGCACCGATGCGAAATATTGAGGGCCAGGTTATCGGTGCCGTTATGGTATTACAGGATGTTAGTCATGCACGTAATTTAACGCGTCAGCTTTCCTATCAGGCCAGTCATGATGCCTTAACCGGTTTATATAACCGGCACATGTTTGAAGATTATTTAAAAATTGCACTGGTTAATGTTCAGGCTGAAAACCGTCATCATGCGCTTCTTTATATTGATCTGGATCAGTTCAAAATTGTCAATGATACCTGCGGGCATATGGCCGGTGATGAGTTATTAAGACAGTTGGGGGTATTATTAAAAGGAAGTGTCCGTGATGGTGATATTCTGGCCCGACTGGGGGGCGATGAATTTGGTGTGCTACTGGAAAACTGCCCGGTGGATATGGCCGGCAAGATTGCAGATAAGATTCGACAACTGGTTAAGGAGTTTCGTTTTGTCTGGCAGGACAGGGCCTTTGATATTGGCGCCAGTATTGGTGTTGTCTGTATAAATGCGGATAACTTTGAGATGTCCAATATCATGTCAGAAGCAGATGTCGCCTGTTATACCGCCAAGGAAATGGGCCGTAACCGGGTGCATTTTTATGAACCGACCGATGAGCTGCTGGCAGAACATCATGGGCTGATGCACTGGGCCAATATTGTTAATGATGCCTTTATGGCCAATCGCCTGGTACTCTACAAACAACCCATAAAATCCCTGCAGGGTGCGGGTCTGGAACGGCATTGTGAAATCCTGATTCGTATGCTGGATGAGGATGGCAATATTATTCAGCCCGGTGCCTTTATTCCGGCGGCTGAACGCTACAATTTGATGTCGAAAATCGACCGTTGGGTTATTCGTAACATCTTCACCCATCTGGAGAAAATCGAACAAATCGAGGGTCAGCAGCGCATCGTCGCCATTAATCTCTCCGGAGCCACCCTGGCCGATGATGATCTGCTGGATTTTATTCGGGCCACAGGCCGGGAGTTTGAGGTGGCATTTAATGAGATCTGCTTTGAAATCACCGAAACCGCGGCCATTGGGAATCTCAGCAAGGCCTTATACCTGATAAAGGAGCTTAAAAAGGAGGGCTGCCGCTTTGCTCTGGATGACTTCGGCAGTGGCCTGAGTTCATTTGCCTATCTGAAAAATCTGCCTGTGGATTACATCAAGATTGATGGTTCATTCGTTAAGGATATGGTCAATGACCCGATTGACAGGGCGATGGTAGAAGCCATAACCCGTGTGGGGCATGTTATGAAGATCAAAACTATAGCAGAATGGGTCGAAGACGAGCAGACACTGGCGTATTTAAGGGATATGGGTGTGGATTATGCGCAGGGGTATTACTTTGGTATGCCGGAGAGAGTCGTCAAAATAAAGGAATTGTAGTATTGCAGATGTAATATTAGAAAAATGTAATTATCTTAAGTGCACTAATTATAAGCATTTTTCATTCAAATCCTTTGCAAGAAGTACGCTGACCGCCTATTATTTACGGTCTTTATGGAAATCAAATGTAGTCGTAAAAAATGAAGTATATTATAAAAATCTTATATATAGCCATGATCATGGCAT
>JAOUMX010000228.1 GCA_029881275.1 Gammaproteobacteria bacterium
GGCCATTGGTCGTACCCAGCAGGAATCCTTACAGAAAGCCTTACGGGGTCTGGAAATTGGCGTTGATGGCTTTACTGAAATTCTGCCCGAAGGTTTATCCGACGAAGAACGGGATGCCACCATCAAACAGGAAATTCAGCAGGCCGGCGCAGATCGTATCTGGTATCTGGCTGAAGCTTTCCGTCATGGCATGAGTTGTGAAAAAGCTCATGAGCTGACCAAAATTGATCCCTGGTTTCTGGTGCAGATTGAAGAGCTGATTAAAATTGAGCAGGGGCTTAGAGAGCGCAAGCTGAGTGATATCAGCAAAGACGACATGTTCCGTTTGAAGCGTAAAGGTTTTGCCGATAGTCGACTGGCTAAATTGATGGGCGAGACAGAAGATGCAGTGCGTCAACATCGTCATACGTTGGGTATTCGGCCTGTTTTCAAACGCGTTGATACCTGTGCGGCAGAATTCTCAACCTCAACGGCTTATATGTATTCAACGTATGAAGAAGAATGTGAGTCGCAGCCTTCTAGCAGAGACAAAATAGTGGTGCTGGGTGGTGGTCCTAATCGTATTGGTCAGGGTATCGAATTCGATTATTGTTGTGTGCATGCGGCACTGGCGATGCGTGAAGATGGTTATGAAACCATCATGATTAACTGTAATCCGGAAACCGTTTCAACCGATTACGACACCTCGGATCGTTTATATTTTGAGCCGCTGACACTGGAAGATGTGCTTGAAGTGCTGGATAAGGAACAGCCCAAAGGTGTCATCGTTCAGTACGGTGGGCAGACACCATTGAAGCTGGCCCGTGCCCTGGAAAAAGCCGGTGCGCCGATTATCGGAACCACACCGGATCGTATCGATCTGGCCGAAGACCGTGAACGTTTTCAACAGCTGGTGGAAAAATTAAAATTAAAACAGCCACCGAATCGTCTGGCAAGAACCGCTGAAGAAGCCGTGACACGAGCGGCAGAAATCGGTTATCCACTGGTGGTGCGTCCGTCTTATGTGCTCGGTGGTCGTGCCATGGAAATCGTTTATGATGAAGCGGATCTAAAAATATATATGCGTGATGCGGTGCAGGTATCGAATGATGCACCGGTGTTACTGGATCGTTTTCTGGATGATGCAGTTGAAGTTGATGTGGATGCCATTTGTGATGGCAAAGATGTGTTAATTGGCAGCATCATGGAACATATTGAACAGGCGGGTGTTCATTCCGGTGATTCAGCCTGTTCTTTACCGCCTTATAGTTTGTCAAAAGATATTCTGAATCGTTTACGTGAACAGACTCGCCAGATTGCTATTGAAATGCAGGTCGTGGGCCTGATGAATATCCAGTTTGCTATTCAGGGTGAGGATATTTATTTACTGGAAGTGAATCCTCGTGCTTCACGAACAGTGCCCTTCGTTTCAAAAGCCACCGGAATTCAATTAGCCAAAGTGGCTGCCCGTTGTATGGCGGGAACGTCGCTGGCGAAACAGGGTGTGACCAGAGAAGTGGTGCCTGAGTATTATTCAGTAAAAGAATCGGTATTTCCGTTTGTTAAATTTCCCGGTGTTGATCCTTTGCTGGGTCCGGAAATGAAATCCACCGGTGAAGTGATGGGTGTCGGCCGAAGTTTTGGTGAAGCTTTTGCAAAAGCACAGTTAGGTGCCGGTGCAAAATTACCGGCAAAAGGTAAGGCGTTTATCAGTGTGCGTGAAAGAGATCAGCTGCCTGCTGTTGAAGTGGGGCAGAAACTGGCTGAACAGGGATTTGAATTGCTGGCAACACGCGGTACAGCGGCTGTATTGAAAGAGCATGGTGTTGACTGTCAAATTGTTAACAAGGTTTATGAAGGTCGACCACATATCGTTGATATGATTAAAAATGGTGAGATTGTTTTAATTATTAATACCACAGAAGGTAAAAAAGCGATTGCAGATTCATTTACCATTCGTGCCGCTGCACTCCAGCATAAAGTAACTTATACCACGACGCTTGCCGGTGCACGAGCCACCTGTATGGCACTCGAATATCAATCTGAAAACGAAGTAAATCGTTTGCAGACTTTACATCAGGAGATTTAAGCGTGGATAAGGTTCCATTAACTGTACGTGGTGCAAAAAAACTACAGGATGAGTTGAAAAAATTAAAAACAGAAGATCGTCCACGTATTATTCAGGCGATTGCCACTGCACGTGAGCATGGTGATTTAAAAGAAAATGCCGAATATCATGCCGCGCGTGAACAACAAAGTTTTTGTGAAGGCCGTATTAAAGATATTGAAGCAAAATTAAGTAATGCCACCATTATTGATGTCACCACATTAAATG